>QHZE01000717.1 GCA_003225335.1 Acidobacteriota bacterium | reverse complement strand
ATCGGCTTTGAAAGGAGAGGACCCGTTGAACTCTTTCGACTATGCCCGACCTGTCTCGCTTGCCGAAGCGGTGCGGCTGCTGTCGGATCGCGGATCGAGGGCGCGAGTGCTGGCGGGAGGAACAGACCTGCTGGTTCAAATGAGAGCGGGGCGCAAAGACGCAAATCTTGTGGTGGACGTCAAGCGAATCCCCGAGATGCTCGACCTCAATTTCGACCCCCGCGAAGGGCTGACACTGGGGGCCGCCGTTCCGTGTTACCAGATCTACAGGAACGCAACGGTCAAGAAACTTTATCCCAGTCTCGCTGAAGTCTCTTCGATAATCGGCGGAACGCAGATTCAGGGCAGGGCTTCCATCGGAGGGAACTTGTGTAACGCCGCGCCCAGCGCCGATTCGGTCCCGCTCCTGATCGCCTTGGGAGTGAAGTGCCGCATCGCGAGCGCCGGAGGGATGCGGGATGTGGCGGTTGAGGATTTCTGCACGGCTCCGGGGCAAAACGCCCTGCGGCCAGGGGAGTTGCTGGTGTCGCTCCGCTTCCCCCCGCCGGCCGCGCGCACGGGAGCGTATTACCTGCGCTTTACGCCAAGGAACGAGATGGACATCGCCGTGGCGGGCGCGGGCGTAAGTGTGGAGCTCGAGAACGGGGTCTTTCGCTCCGCGCGCATCGCTCTGGCTGCAGTGGCTCCGACGCCGTTGTTCGTGCGCGACGCGGGAGCGATGCTTGCGGGCAAGCCGGTCAACGACGAGAGCATTCAAATCGCTTCGGAGTCAGCCAGGCAAACAGCAAAGCCCATAACCGACATGCGGGGCACGGCGGAGCACCGCCGCCATCTGTGCGGCGTGCTCACGCGCCGCGCCTTGCAGATCGCAATCCAGCGAGCCAGGGAGAACCGATAGATGCCCGGAAAGATGCGTGTGGAAACCACCGTCAACGGAGAAGCGGTAGAATTTCTGTGCGAGCCGCGGCAGAGCCTTTTGGAATGTCTCCGCGACATTCTGTCCCTGACCGGGACCAAGGAAGGCTGCAATGACGGCAACTGCGGAGCCTGCACGGTGATAATGGATGGACGGATCGTGACGTCCTGTCTGGTGCTAGGAGTGGAGGCCGAGGGGAGCCAGATCACCACCATCGAAGGGATTGCCGGCGCCGGCCGTCTCCACCCGATTCAACAGGCCTTCCTGGAGGGCGCGGCGTTGCAGTGCGGGATCTGCACGCCGGGATTCATCGTGGCGGCGAAGGCTCTCCTGGACGAGAATCCGAACCCGTCAGAACACGAGATCCGGTTGTGGCTGGCCAACAACCTGTGCCGCTGCACCGGCTATGACAAGATCGTCCGGGCGGTCC
The DNA here is from genome assembly GCA_003225335.1 of Acidobacteriota bacterium. GTDB lineage: Bacteria > Acidobacteriota > UBA6911 > UBA6911 > UBA6911 > Gp18-AA60. The sequence continues at coordinate 1,186 of QHZE01000717.1, read as the reverse complement.
AGAGCGCCGCAGCAATATGAAACAGATGAAGACGGAGCAGCCCAGCCGCAACCAAAAGAATTTCACCGCAGAGATCCAGAGGAGGAAGAATTGAGTAACCCGTAAATGCTGCGGGCGTCCGTTAGCACGCAGCGCCGGTATCTGCTGATGTTTACATACTCAGTGGCGGCGAGACGCTGGCGCTACCTCTGGCTCGGACTTTGCTCAGAGTGACTGATTAGGGGAAAAACACATTCTCCGCGAACTCTACGTCTCCGCAGCGAATGTGGCGGAAAATCCCTTCCAAGCGTCGAAGGATTTTCTGGGTAGTAGTATGCGGAGTTTCGCTGGTGATGATTTTTGTGTCTTTGCGTATTGGCGGTAAAGCCCGAGGCCAATCCGCCACGAAGACACAAAGAGGCGAAGAACCACGAAGGGTTTTCGAGGGAAGAGGAATAATGAGCAAGAAAGACTACCAATCAAACATTGTGCTGGAGAATCAGAAGTTCCGCGTTGTCGGCACGAGGCCGGTGCGCCACGACGGAGTGGACAAGGTTACCGGCCGCGCCCTTTACGGGGCCGATTTCTCCATGGCTGGCCTGCTTCACGGGGCCGTACTGCGCAGCCCCCACGCCCATGCTCGCATCGTCTCGATCGACGCCAGCAGGGCGGAGGCGCTGCCGGGTGTTAAGGCGGTCCTAACTGCCCGCGATCTGCCGGAAGCCGGGGACCGAATTGTCGATCTCGGGGAAGGGGCGACCCCGTTGAAGTACATCCGCGGAAATATCCTGGCAACCAACAAGGTCTTGTACAAAGGGCACGCCATCGCCGCCGTGGCCGCGGTCAATCGGCACGTTGCCGAAGAGGCGCTAGGCCTCATCCGGGTCGAGTACGAGGTGCTGCCATGCGTTCTCACGTCGCCCGATGCGATGCGCCGGGGGGCGCCGTTGCTGCACGAAGACCTCAAGACGGAAGATCTTGGTCAGAAGACCGACGGGATAAACAACGTCGCGGCCCACATCCAGTACAAGCTGGGGGATATCGAGCAGGGCCTCGCCAAGGCCGAAGTCGTGGTCGAACGCGAGTTCTGCACCGCGACGGTCCACCAGGGGTATATCGAGCCGCAGAACGCCACGGCCCTCTGGAATCAGGACGGCAGAGTGTACATCTGGTGCAGCACACAGGGGGCTTTCCTCGTCCGGGATAC
>QHZE01000716.1 GCA_003225335.1 Acidobacteriota bacterium | reverse complement strand
GCCGTATTCTGCCCGGTCCATGATCGAAAGCGCCGTAATCTTCCAATTGACATCGATGACCGTGTGAACCTGAGCCGGAGCCGTAATCTGCTCCACACGATCGCGCTCCTCGAGCCACGACGAATCTCCGGTCTGCCGATGGAGGAGATCGAAGGTCTGCCAGCTCTGTGCGGCAATCTCGAAGGGGCTGATGTTCGGGGCGCATCCATCAGCTTCTTCCCCGGGAAGCTCGGGTACTTGGTTATAGTGAATCTTCAGATAATTCCCGAAGCCGAGGTTCAAGCCAGGGCGGGAAGCCTCGCCGCTCACGCTCTTTTCGAACATGCCGAGGATCAGGGGAATGCGGCTCGCGACCGTTCTCGCCGAATAGATGACTCGCACCCAATTGGTGTCTTCCTCGCCGTACAGGGGTCTTGGATTGTTGTAAAGCCGATCGGTCAAAAATTTGAGGGCAGGACGTTGCGTGACCGGGTATCCGTTCTCCACGGCAGTAAGGTACCCGCGCGTGGTGAACTGCGTGGGATGGCAGGCGATGCAGAGCTGGGTCTCCGCATGGGCCATGGCGTTGCGCAGCGCCGTCGTTCCCCTGCGCGGCGTATTGGCGTGCCAGCTGTCCCCGAGGTTGACGAGAAAATCCATCCCGGCCCGAACGGCCAGACGGGGATCCTTGTAAGGCGGCGGATCATATTCGCTGGTGCGCAGCTGGTAGACGGGGTGATTGGCGGCAACCCGCAGGTAGTAGGTTTCCCCGGGCTTCAGGACGCGCGTGCGAAATTTGTAGAGGCCGGGAAAGTTTTGCGTCGCCTCGGGGAGGTATTCAAACTGGCCGAAACGGCTGGGTACTACATCTTCCTTGCCGGTGGCCGCATCCCGGGCAAGTTGGAAGACTTCGATGTCTACGGGAACCTCGCGGTCGAGAACATCGAGCGTGAAATACACGAGCTTCGGGCCGGGCTTCTTGAATGTGAATTTGAACCATTGAAATCCCCGCACCAGAGCCCGATAGGTGTCTTCCGAAGGCGCCGGAATGAAAGCGCGTTCGTCGTTGGCGCCGAAGATCGTCTGCCCGAGCTCGAATTCCTGCGCCTCCTGCCACGTAGAATTGGGCAGCGCCGCAATAACGGCATTGCTGTTTCCCGCGAGCTTCAGAGGCCGGCAGGCCACGCTGACAGCTACAGCCTTGGCGCCGGAACGCCGGTTCAGCTTCACATGTCCGTTGCCGGAGGCGCGGGCGCGAAGTGTGACATAGAAGTCGAGATCTCCGGCATGCAAGGTCTTGCTGGCGACCAGGCCGCCAGGATCGGAGATCGACGCCTCGATCTCGCCGCTCCCGCCGAGGCGATACGGGGAATCGATCGAGACAGTTATGCCGTAAAGTTTGCCGGCTTCGAGATCTTTCAGAGGGAATTCATTCTGCTCGGAGCCCGCCGTAAGCGCGCTTGCGGCCAGACAGAAGCCAAGGCTAAAAACCGATGTGAGGATTTTCAGTGCGATATTGGATTTCATAGGCCGATTGTAGTACGGAGAGCGCGGTCGCGTAGTGAAAATTTTAACCAAAGAGTTGGCGTTTCTTTGCGTCTTCGCGTCTTGGCGGTATAGGTTGTGCCAAATCCACCGCGAAGACACGAAGACGCGAAGAACGACGGGAGGCTAGAAGAAATACTTCAGCGCGAGCTGCATGACGCGCCGGTCGCCGGTCTTGCCGGTGACCAGGCCGAACGTGCCGCTGGTTGGATTGGCGTCCGCGCCGCCCCAGTTGGGGTGGTTCGGCACGTTGAAGACTTCCCAGCGCGCTTGGAGCTTCTGGTGTTCCGTCACGACGAAGTTCTTCCGCAGACCCATGTCCCAACTCCAGAAGCTCGGATTATAAAGGAGATTTTTGGGTTGCTTGCCGAACGTGCCTGCGGCGGGCCGCGCAAATGCGGCCTTGTTGAACCACACCGCTGAATCCGTGAAGCCGGTGGGATCGATGTAGGGGTCGCCCACCAGGTTATAGAACTGCGAGCCGCTCCCGCTGCCCACTCCTGCGATGTCGTTGCCGGTCCGGACCGAGAACGGCGCCCCCGACTGGAACTGGTTGATGCCGGAGATCTCCCAATTTCCTATGATGTGATGCAGCCATCCCGAGCCGCGCAGGAAAG
>QHZE01000278.1 GCA_003225335.1 Acidobacteriota bacterium | reverse complement strand
GGTGAAAATCCCGGTCTCGATCATCCGGTGATATTCGGCCATCGAGAACGGGTGTCGCGCTAATGGAAAAGTCATGCCGGCCTTGACGGCGGAGCATTTCTCACCGCCGCCCTCTTATGAACGGGGCATTTTAACACACCGATTACCCTGCGGCCATTACTCGCGCCGTCCGCTCTGTGCTGCGCCGCATTCACCGGGAAGACGCGAAGGATTTGGCGAAGAATCCTTTTCGGCTCTTTGCGCCTTCGCGTCTTCGTGGTGAAAGCAGGGTGCGGCTAGGAAACCAGGGACAGGGACTTTGGGTCTACAAGCACGAGATGCCCATCATGGTCGACTTTCAAGAGTCCCTTCTTTTGCAGTCTCGTCAGCGTGCGGGTGACGGTCTCTCTCGAAGTTCCCGCCATTTCGGCCAGTTCCTGATGCGTGAACTTCATATTGATCAGAATGCTTCCGCCGTCCTGCAAACCGTATCGTCTGGACAGGGAGAGGAGACCTTCGCATATCCTCACTTCGGCGGAGCCGTGGCTCAACATATGAAGCCGCCCCCAACCCTGGCGCAGGCGCCTGCAGAGCACGCGGATTATCTGCTGGACTACTTTTTCATTCTTCATCAGGTACAGGAAAAAATCGGCCTTGCTGATCGTTGCGATCTTGCAGTCTTCCCTGGCAGAAACAGTGGCGGGCGAGGTCTTCCCGTCCAGCAGCGACATCTCTCCAAAGAAATCGCCGGCTTGGTGAATTGCCAGGATACTCTCCCGGCCTGAGCCGTTGGACTTGGTCACCTTTAATTTACCGGCAAGGACGATGTACATGTAATTGCCCGTATCCTGTTCCTGGAAGATAACCTGGCCCTTGCTGTAGCGCCTGACCAGCAAGATGTGCTCGAGGCTCTTGAATTCTTCGTCAGTCAGGCTTGCAAAAAGCGGAACGCCGCGGATAAATTCACTTTTCATCGATTTTCAGGCGGATCACTTCAGTACGATCCTGCCGGTCCAGGAAGTTGTTCGGCGCATATCCGCGCAGCATTATCCTGAAGAGTGCAAATGAAACGCCGGCAACAATGGAGATCGCGCACAGAAGCCCAGTGAAAACAAGGGAACGAACGACAGTTCCAAGCATCCCTCCAGGGACACCCCAGATGCCACTCGATGAGTGGCGGTATTTGTCGAGGATCCATTTGATGGAGTATTTGAACTCGATGGAACCGAGGATGGCGTCGGCATTTCCGGGATCAAAATTCCCCTCCAGGAGCCCGAGGAGCGGCCCCGCTCTCTTGAAATAGAGGCGCTGGCCCGTGTCACCCTTGAAATTGACCAGACTGTAGAGGCGTTCAAAGTATTCCTCGGCAAGCTGGCTGGTGGGAAATCCGATCAGGGACAGAACGCCAGTCTGGTCGTCCAGGTTGTAACGTGCCTGGGCGAGATCGACCTCGTACTGGAATTTCAGTTCGTGCCCGGCCACGGATGCGGCGTACCTGGCGAGGGAATGGGGACCGAGACAGTAACGCAGCGATGAAGGATCGTAGCCCGTCTGCGGAAGATGCTTGACCAGCGCGGGCTCCGGTCCTTTCCGTCCTATCCGGTTGCTTACCGAAAGAGCCACTCTTTTCGAAACCTCCGCAGGGAGACCCGATTGAATTCTCACCAGAAAGTTCGCCTGGGAAAAGACGATGTTGCTCCTGTCGAAAGAACCAAAGTCGCCCGGTGGCCCTTGTGCCGTTTGGGCGGATCTCAGGAGAGTCAGAATGGAATAGGCGGCTTTTGCATCCTTGAGAGTGACTACCTCGACAGTCAACCCCCCGGGAGGAGAAGTTTCATAGACCCGGCGGGCATACTTCTTAAAACCCACTTCGGCGAAGAACGCACCTTCCGGCAGCTCAGCCAGAGCCGAAGGAGTGTCGAGTTCCTTTTCAGATCGAATGGAACGTAGTTCCACGAACTCGAGGTCGGCCGGGAAATAATGACTCTGAACGAGCTCGGTCTGCGCGGGAAGCCAGGGAATGCAAGTTGTTCCCGCCAGGAGGACCAGAAAGGCAATCACGAAAGCTCTCATCATAATTAAACGTTTCGGAAAGTAAACAAGCCCAAAGGGGCAAAGGGGTCAAGGGCAAAGAGCTTCCTGAATGAATGCGTCGCCTGGAAGATTTGGCCCGGACCCTAAGTCTTCCCTCTGCCCCTTGACCCCTTAAGTTGGCGCACAGAAGCAGCCGAACTCTCGCGGGCAGCGTAAAGGCTGAACTCAAACCGCGCCTAATTGGCACGATTCAAAGCCACGTTACTACCAAGTGTCTTCATGTAGCCCACGATCCCGGCAAACAGAGCTTCAGCCAGACGGGTGCGGTTGGCTTCCTTTCTGAGGAGTCTTTCGTCGCGAGGGTTGCTTATGAAACCTACCTCCGCCAGGACCGAGGGCATGTTGGCGCCAACCAGGACCACAAAGGGAGCCGTTCGTACGCCCCGGTCCTGCGCGTCGGGATATACCTTCCGTGCGCCCCGATAGAGTCTTTTCTGAAGCAGGGATGCCAGTTCCCGGGATTCGACCGACTTGTCGGCCCGAGTGATTCTCCTGACAAAATCCTCAAGGTCGCGAATATTGCGAACTGTCGTGGCATTTTCGCGCGCGGCCACTTCCCGAGCTTCACTAGAGCGCGCGAAATTCAGGTAATAGGTTTCGACGCCGCTTGCCGACCTGGTCCGGCTCGAATTGGCGTGAATGGAAACAAAGAGATCGGCCTGGTGCTCGTTGGCTATGGCAGTCCGTTCCTCCAGCGGAATGAAAGTGTCATCCCGTCGCGTCAGTACGACTTCTGCGCCGAGCCTGTCTTCAAGCAACTTCTTCAGCTGGTGAGCGACCTTAAGAACCAATTCCTTCTCTTTTGTGCCCCCTGGGCCTATCGTCCCCGTATCATGACCGCCATGACCCGGATCAAGCACGATCCGTCCGATCTTCAGCCCGAGGATGCGGGTGAGTGTGCGGTCCCCTCGGCTCGTGGGTGTCGCTGCTCGCGGCAAGGTGGGCGGATCCGATGGCGGCGGCAGAGGGGGTAGGTCTTCGGCAAGTTTCGTTTCCGCCACCCGGGCCACCCACGGAGTCTTCGTTTGAGAGCGAGACTGGCCGAGGCTTTCTCTGCCTTCTGCGGACGGTTGCGCCGCTTTGAACTTCGACGTTTCCGGCGGAGGCTGGTCCGCCCTGGATCTGGAGTAACGGATCTCGTTCTCGACTACCTGCTGTGCCGTTGTTGCCAGGAGCGCTCTTGCAGAGTCTGAAGGAGGTGGCGTCGCGCTCTCGGCTTCAGCGGTCTCAATCTTGTTCGCCGGCACCGCCCGGGGTTCCAGCTTTTGGCTTGACGGAGCGCTGCGGTTGCCGTGAATCTCAATAATAATCCGGAAAGGATCGTAGAGCTCAAAGATCGAGTAGTCGCCGCTGCCGGCGAAATCCAGGACAATGCGAACCACGTCGAGCTGATTCTGTCCTACTCGAACCCGTTTAAGAAATTCGTCGCCGACCACAATGGTTTTGTTTACGAGATCCGAGGCGAGCTTCGAGGGATGGATGTCCAGGTAGATCCTATCGGGATGCGCGAGCCTGGTTTTCTGGTACCGAGCTTCTTTGTCAAGGTCAATGCTCACCCGCGTGGAATCAACCATCGACCAGTGGCGGACAGCATAGATGAGGGAAGGAGCGCCGGAAGATCGGGAGGCTCGAACGGGACGCTCATCTCCTTGCGGCCTGACTTCTTGTGACAGGCCTCGTTGCCTGGCAACTTTGGCTGCCGCCGAGGATTTGTAACGTCTCTCAAGCTGGTCGTAAGCTTCGCGGGCAGTCGACTCGTCGCCAAGGGGTCCCGCAAAGAGTTCAGCCGCTTTCAGAAGGGCATCCGGGCATTTAGGACTATGCGGATATTCCTTTGCAACGAACCGATACTGTCTGGCCGCCAGCTTGTAATATTTCAGATCTCCAAATTTTTCACCCATCTCCTGGTACAACTGCCCGGCCTCGAACGCGGAAGTCCCGCTGGCCCGGTAATGCGGGTCTTGAAAGTAGACCTGCTGGTAGGCGTGAATACACTGCAGGTACTGCTCTCGGGAGGCAGAAGATTTTTCTTCGATGACCGAACGAAGGCGTCCGGCTTCCTCGAATGCTCTTTCGGAGGCGCGGCGGTTCCATGATCTGCTGAACCCGGCCCCGCCTGCCGCAAGAATGAACACGGCCGCAACAATAGCGCAGGCCCGAACGCCGGCGGGCCACGGTCGGCATCCTTTAAGCGTCATGGCGCTCATTTTAGACCCGACGGTATGTCGTGTCAATCAGACCCGGCGGTAGTCCAGTCAACAGGTAGCTTAAAGAACTTATTGAAAATTAAGGCTCTTCCAGCGCTAAGGCGACTGTCCGGGAGGGCCGACAGCGACGCTGGACTCCGACCCCTGCACCGGGGGGATGTTTGTGAGATGCAGAACCCCATCACGATCCATATACTTGAACATGAGTAAGGGAGCTGGAGGAGTTTCGTTAGCGGGCACAAGGTGCGTTCTGCCGTAGCGCCTCGTGATACTCCGCACGTAGTCGTGCGTTTCCCGGAAGCCTGGCACTCTCCCGGTGCGCTGGACCAGGTTTTCCCCGGCATTGTAGGCAGCCAGGCTCAATACCAAGTCATTATCGAACATGTTGAGGAGATTCCGCATGTGCTTCATGCCGCCGCGTATGTTCTCCTCGGGATCGAAGCTGTTGCGGACGCCCAGGCGCGCGGCGGTAGCGGGCATGAGCTGCATCAGCCCTCGAGCACCTTTTGACGAAACGGCCCGCGCCTTGAAGCCCGACTCTTGAGTAATCATCGACTGCACAAGGGCGGGATCTAGCCGGAACTGCGGAGCGTATTTCTCGACAATGCGCATGTAGTCGGGTTGCCGCGAAGCTTTGGGAGTTGCAGCATTAGCAACCGGCGCGACGGGTGAAGCTTTGGGAGTTGCAGCATCGGCAACCGGCGCGGCGGGTGGGGCCCCGCTGACCTTGAGGTCCTTTATCGCTCCCTTGGGGGGAATATTGGTGAAGGTTCGCACTCCCTTTTCATCTACGTAAGTGTAGACCTGGCTGCTCGCAGTTCTCGACAGAAAACAGAGAAATATGAAGAGGAAGGGAAAATATCTCACTTTGCCGTACATCGTGGGCCTGAAAGTCGTCAGGTCTTCTCTACAAGGATATTTCCGGAAGCGAAAAAGTCCAGACAAAGTTTAACCCCTCAATGTTTGGCGTTCAGCCTTCAGGCTGCAAGCTAAAGCTTGAACTCCGAGCGAGCGTGATTTTTTCACACCTTCGCCTGACGAACCCACGTCCCTTTATTCATTATCGGCCATTCGTCATCCGTCATTGATAGTTTTCTGCGATGCCGACAGTAGCGTCCCCTGTCGAAGGTTCTTGCCGAGTCCAGTTTAACCATAGTTTAACCAAGGTTTAGCCAGGGTTAAGCCAAGGCCGAAGGCCCGGCAAGGATAGCCTCGCGCGGGAGGGCTGGGACTCCCCTTCGAAATCTCAAATTTCAAGTTTTTGAAATGATCTGAAATCTCAAATCTTTCCCCGGCCGTGCGGGGGCTACATGCGGCTGCCAGTGTCACTGTCTGAATTGGAGGATTTTTCTGATTGCTGACCAACGTAAACCAGGAGCAGGAAACAACCGATGACAAATGAGAAAGCAGGAAAGAACCGGCCCTCCCGTTCGCAACCCGCGCCACTCGTACCTGGAGGCATCACCAGGCCCTTCTCTAGGCTACGCCCCCAAGATGCTCTCAATGATCGAGTAGCTTCTACTAATAGCGTCGGCCAGTTTCGAAGGATCTTTACCACCGGCTTCCGCCAGTTCCGGCTTCCCGCCCCCGGCGCCACCAACCAGCGGGGCGATTGCCTTGATGATTCTGCCGGCTGGAATCCGTCGCGACACATCCGCGGTCACCATGCAAACGAGGGCCACCTTGCCGTCCTGAGGCGTACCGAGAATGACGATCCCGGAGCCGAGCTTTTGCCTGATTTCATCGGCGAGCGCTCGAATGCTCGCCCGGTCCATTTCCGGCACCTCATGGGCCAGCACTTTGATTCCAGCCACTTCTCTCGTCTTGGCCAGGATCTGATCGATCCCGGAACGCGCGGTCTGAACTCTAAGGTCCCCGACCTGACGTTGCAGTTCCTTGATCTGCAATTGGAGGCGCTCCAGCGTCGACGGTATGTCCTGCCGGGGGATCTTGTACTCGGACTGGACAAAATCGAGGAGCTCTTCGCCGGCGCGGAACCTTTCCAGCGCGGCCGGCCCAGTAATGGCCTCCAAACGTCTCACTCCGGAGGCCACGCTTTCCTGGGAGACGATCTTGAATATTCCGATCGTCCCGGTGGAGGGGACGTGGGTCCCGCCGCAGAGCTCTTTGCTGTATCCCGGCACTTCGACAACTCGGACTTGATCCATGTATTTCTCGCCGAACAGAGCGACGGCGCCGGACTCAAGGGCCTGGTCCAACTCCATGATATGGGTTTTAACGTGGATGTCCTGCCAGATCTGCTCGTTAACTTCCTGCTCGACCTTCCTTATCTCGCCGGGGGTCAGAGGCGCGTAGTGGGTGAAGTCGAAGCGAAGCCTGTCAGGCGCAACCAGAGACCCTGCCTGTTTGACATGGGGCCCCAGCACGCGCTTCAGTGCCTCATGGAGCAGATGCGTCGCGGTATGGTTCTTCATGGTCTGGAGGCGTTTCTCCAGATCAACGGCAGCCTGCACCTGGTCTCCCGTACGCACGCTTCCGGACAACACCTCGACCCGGTGACTGATCACGGTTCCTCGATACTGAGTGTCGGCAACGCGTATGCGGGTTCCGTTTTTGGACATGTATCCGGTGTCTCCCACCTGTCCCCCGGCCTCCGCGTAGAAAGGGGTCGTATCCAGGACAATCTCGCCTTTCTCACCGGCCTCGATGGCGTCTTTTTTCCGGTCCTCTACCAGGATCGCACGCACGGCGCACGTTACCGGGACGGAGTAACCGTAGCCGACAAAAGGTGTCTTCCCCTCGAAACCCGCTTCCGCAACCTCCTCCCGAACCTTCGCCGAGTGATAGTCCTGACGGGACCGCTCGCGCTGAGCTTCCAGCGATCGGTTGAATCCCTCGACATCGACGGTCATGCCGTTCTCTTGGACCAAATCTTCTATGATTTCGAGGGGGAGGCCACGGGTGTCGTAAAGGTAGAAGGCTTCCTCGCCGGGCAAGACTCTCGAGCTCGCCGACTGGATTCGCTTCACCCGATCGTAGAAATCCCGCAGGCCCTGGCCGAGCGTCTCCGCAAAGGTTTCTTCCTCTTGCTTGACGACGCGCGCCACAGCATCTCTGCCGGACACCAGATCCGGATAGGCGTTCTTCATGACGTCCGCTACGGCAGCGGCTATCCTGTAAATGAAAGGTTCCTCGACCCGCAGCTTCTTGCCGTGTACCACCGCCCGCCGGAGGATTTTCCGCAAGACATAACCGCGCTTGTCATTGCCGGGATATTGGCCGTCCGCGATCACAAAGGCGGCAGCGCGCGAATGGTCCGCAATAATCCTCATGGAGACATCGTCGTTCGGGTTTGCGCCGTATTCTATGTTGCAGATGCGCGAGATCTCGTCGAGCAGCGGCCGGAACAAATCGGTGTCGTAGTTCGTGACCTTTCCCTGCAGAATTGTGGTAATCCGTTCGAATCCCATGCCTGTGTCAATAGAGGGGGAAGGTAGGGGCACCATGTTGCCTTCCCCATCCCGGTTATACTGCATGAAGACCAGATTCCAGATTTCCACCCATCGGCCGCAGGAGCACGTCAGGTCGCAAGCCGGATGGTTTTCCAGGGGACTGCGCCCAAAATCGTAATGAATTTCCGAGCAGGGCCCGCAGGGGCCCGTATCTCCCATCGCCCAGAAATTGTCGCTTTCGCCTAGACGTACGATTTTCTCCGCGGGAAGGCCAATCCGGCGATTCCAGATGTTCCAGGCTTCGTCGTCTTCCTGGTAAACGGTGATCCAGAGCTTGCCGGGGTCCAGTCCAAAATCCCGCGTGACAAGTTCCCAGGCAAAGGCGATCGCGTCCTCCTTGAAGTAATCGCCAAAAGAAAAGTTGCCCAGCATTTCAAAGAACGTATGGTGGCGCGTGGAGTGGCCGACGTCTTTGAAGTCGTTATGCTTGCCGCTTACGCGCATGCATTTCTGGCTGCTTGTGGCGCGCTTGTAGGGCCGCTTTTCCTTTCCCAGGAACACATCTTTGAACTGGTTCATCCCGGCGTTGGCGAAGAGGAGTGTCGGATCGTTAAAAGGAATGAGAGAGCCGCTGGGGACGATCTTGTGGCCGTGGCGCTCAAAGAATCTCAAGAATGTTTCACGGATTGCGTCGCTGCTAAGCAAGCTCACTCCCCTGTTTCAAAGCGGCGCCAGGTTGCGGGCGGTAGCTTCTGGCGCAGGGTTCGCTGGATTTGGTCCTCCGGAAACCCGCGCCGCCGAAGATGCTGGAAGAGTTTTTGAACCCCTTCGTGTTCCGAAGGCACTCCGCTCTTCCGGCAATGCCTGTCGATGTAGTCCGCCAGGATCGCTTCAAAGCTCACATCCCGGCACACGCCGTCGAGGGCCGCTTCGATGTGTTCTGGCGCTACCTTATGCCGGAGGAGGTCCTCGCGTACCTTATCCGGCCCCCATCCCTGCTGCGTGAGCCGGTAGAGAGCCAGATTATACGCGTACTTGACGTCGTTGAGAAGTTCCACTTCCTGGAGGTGATTGAGGACGGCTCGGATCTCTTCTTCGCCACCGAGACCCGCCAGCTTTACCGCGAGCTCCTCGCGACTGTAGGGGCGTCGATTCAGGAGCTTTTCCGCCCTGGCGAGGAGTTTCTTATGGAGGTCGAGCTCCATCAATCAATCGCGGCTTGACAGCTCTCTTGCCATGGACTCCATGGCGGAGTCTTTGGTGTCGTAGATCGACTGATCGAAGGTCTGCATCCCATATTGCGACGTGCCCAGGGATATGGCCTCCCTTATCAGCTTGGTCTTGTCCGGCTCAATGATCGCGTGGCGGATGTATTCGGTGACGATCATGACTTCGATCGCGGGAACGCGACCGGGAACGTCCGATCTCTTCATCAAGCGCATCGAAATAACGGCGCGCAGCACGCAGGCCAACTGCAGGCGGATCTGACGCTGCTGGTCGGTCGGAAAGACGGCGATGGTGCGGTTAACGGTCTCGACCGCGTCCAGTGTGTGCAGGGTGCTGAAAACCAGATGACCGGTTTCGGCCGCCACGAGCGCCGTCTCGATGGTTTCCAGGTCGCGCATTTCTCCGACCAGGATCACGTCCGGATCCTGGCGTAGCGCGCTTCTCAGCGCCGAGGCAAAGCTCGAAGTGTCCACCGATATCTCGCGCTGGCTGACGATGCTCATGCGGTCGGTGTGCAGAAATTCGATGGGATCTTCGATGGTGACGATGTGCCGGTTCATGTTCTCGTTGATGTAGTTCAGTATCGAAGCGAGCGTCGTGGTCTTTCCGCTTCCGGTGGTGCCGGTGACCAGAACGAGACCCCGGGATTCATGAGCTATCCTCTCCATCACCTTTGGAAGGACGAGATCCTCGAAGGTGCGTATGGCGGACGGTATCGCGCGGATCGCGACCGATGGATTTTGCCGCTGTTGAAAGACATTTACACGAAACCGGCCCAAGCCCTTAACGCCATAGCCGATGTCTACCTCGGCAGTATCCCGGAAATGCTGTTTCTGTTTATTGTTCATGATGGAAAAGGCCATCATGAGACAGTCTTCTTTAGACAGCTTTCCGTACTCCCCCAGCGGTACCAGTTCTCCGTTGATACGGATATGGGGAAACGAACCTACTTTGAGGTGCAAGTCGGAGGCACCTTTGCTTATCATGGTGCGAAGCAGGGAATCAAGGTTCATAGAAACTACGCGCGAACGGCCTCCTTGGGTTTGGTAGAGCGAACGCCGGGAGCATATACGGCGGTGAACCACTTATATATATCGTCCTTCCGCCCTTCCACATAAGCGAAAAACTCCTTCTGGATCCTCGCCGTAATCGGACCCCGGGACCCCGAACCCACAGGGATCTTATCGACGCTGCGAATCGGAGTAATCTCGACGGCGGTTCCGGCGAAGAAGGCTTCATCGGCCGTGTAAAGCATCTCCCTTGGGAGCATTCGTTCCTGAACCGTAAGGCCGAGATCCGTGGCGAGCCGGATCACGCTGTCCCGCGTTATCCCGGGCAGGATGCTGGAGACAAGCGGCGGAGTGTAAAGAACGCCATGGTGTGCAAGAAACACGTTTTCTCCGCTTCCCTCGCTGATGAATCCGTTCACGTCGAGCGCGATCCCCTCAGAATATCCGTTTGTGATCGCCTCTAATCGGATGAGCTGAGAATTCATGTAGTGCCCACCCGCCTTGGCCATGGCTGGGTAAGTATTCGGAGCCATGCGCGTCCAGGTGCTCACGCACACGTCGACTCCCTTCTCGATTGCTTCTGCGCCCAGATATCTCCCCCACTCCCACACCGCAATGTAGGTTTCCACAGGGCACTTCAGGGGGTTGACGCCGAAGTCGCCATACCCTCGGAGGACAATGGGGCGGATATAACATTCCTCCAAGGAATTGACACGTATGGTCTCCAGGCAGCCCTCTATCAACTCCTCTCTCGAGTGGGGAATCTCCGTTCGGTAGATCTTGCAGGAATTGGCGAGACGCTCAACATGGCTGTCGAGACGAAATACTTCCGGCCCTCGTTGGGTCTTGTAGCAGCGAATCCCCTCGAACAGCGAGCTTCCGTAATGAACAACATGCGCCATCACATGGATCTTTGCGTCGTCCCAGGGTATCAACCGGCCGTTGTGCCAGATTTTCCCACCAATTTTGTTAGTAGCCATGTCCGTTCCTTTCGCAGGCTTGTAAACACTGAGACGATGTTAGTGGCCCTCGCGGAGCAGTGTCAAGGCGAATCCCCCCTCCGAGGAAATTGCGATTTCGGATTTCGGATTTCGGATTGACAATACAAGCTTTCCATACTTTGCAATCCGCAATCCGCAATCGCCAATCCGCAATCCGTGTCAGGGGCTTTCGCCTTGACTGAGGGTGCCCCTTTCCGTAACATTCCGATGCGTATGGAAACAGAGCAACTGCCCCAAGAAGTACAGCAAATTCAGACTGAAGCGGGAATAGTTAAAGCGCTGGCAGCCTGCACAGCGGGCGCACTGATTCCCGGCCTGGGTCACGCGGTTCTCCAGAAGTGGGATCGAGCGGTAGTTTTTCTCGCGGCCATCAGCTTGACGTTTGGTCTGGGTCTTCGGTTGCAAGGCAGACTCTTCAATCCCGACTTCACGGATCTCTTTTCTACCCTGAAGTTTCTTGCCGATGCCGGCAACGGTCTACTCTACTGGCTTTGCTGGCTGCGCGGGCTGGGAGTGGGTGAACCGAGCGCCTACACTTACGACTTCGGCAATATATTCATCTACATCGCCGGGTTGCTCAACATGCTTGTCATAGTGGATGCTTTTGACATTGCCATGGCGAGAAAGCCATGAGCAACCACTTCAACCTGCTCGTAGTCCTGAGCGCGCTTATTTCTCTAGTCTTCACATTCATCGTAAAGTACGGAGCCAGGGAACGTGTGAAGTACTTTTTCTTTCTGTTCTGCTCTTTTGTCCTTTTTTCAGTTGTGGCCAGCTGGATCATGTATCCGTTCCCGCTCTAAAAAGGTTCCTATTGCCCGCGCGCTTTGCAGGACTGTCCTCATGAGCCGGCAGAGGCGTTTTCTGATCTTCCGGCTCCCGCTGTTGCTTTACTTGGTGCTGATTTTCCATATGAGCTCCGGTCCGGTGTCTTCGCCTTTCGTCAAAAGGTTCCCGGACTATATCCTGCACATGACGGAGTACTGTGGCCTCTACCTTCTCATGTTCCGCGCGCTCCACGAGGGCTCGCAGCCTCGTCCCCGTCGCGGCGGATATTGGCTCCCTATGATCCTTACCGTCCTCTACGGCATCTCGGACGAGTTGCACCAGAGCTTCGTCCCAACAAGGGATAGCTCGGTCATCGACGTGTTGTCCGACTCGGTTGGCGCGCTTCTGGGAATTCTTGCATTGGTGGTGTTTCAACGCGTGATTTCATCCCGGCAGACAAGGGCTTCTTAGAATAGGCCGGAAATGACTCTGCTCGAAGAAATCAAGGAGGCAAACCGGAGCTTTCTCGCAGGATCGTCTCTGCAGCTCGCCGAGGGGGACCGCTTCGTCGTGCTCACCTGCATTGATCCGAGACTGACAGGTTTTCTCGAACCTGCGCTGGGCCTCTCGAGACACCGGGCCCTTGTGGTCCGCACGGCGGGAAACCAAGTCTCCGATTCCTGCAACGATGCGCTCAGGTCCATTGCAGCCGCGGTCTATGTTAAGGGAGGCAAGGAAATACTTGTAGTAGGCCACTCAGACTGCGCGATGTCGAGGTTCTCGGCGACCGATGTCATCGAGAGCTTCAGGAAAGCCGGTGTCCCTCGATCAGCTTTCGGAGATGGAGACTTGCGTGCCTGGTTTGCGGTTTTTCATGATGTCAAAGCCAACGTGATACGCAGCGTCGAATATCTCCGTAAGTGCGGGATGTTTCCAGCCAACTTCAAGATCCACGGGCTGATGCTGGATAGCCAGAACGGCAAACTGGAGGTTGTCCGTGACGGCGATTCGATAAAGACGGAATCAGTTGTTTCGGATCAGCTGGTGGCTACCCCATCGCCCGCACGGACGCCCGGACCGGTTTCCTCCAGTGTGCAGGCCGGCGCCCTGGCCCCGGAACCTCCGCCGCTCCCAGCCCCGGCGACGAAGGGCGCCGCAACCACTGCCGGAGGGAGGCCGGGGGCTTTGAAGATAATGGCGAACCCGGCATCGATGATGGATGCCGCTACGATCTTGCGCGACTTTGTGGTGCGGGAGCGCCAGAATCAAAGGTTCCAAAACACGATCGCCGAATTGAGCGCTCTCATAAGGAAAGAGAAAAATCCCTCCGTCATAATGGGCGAACTTGACAGACTGGTGAAGGAGTACCAACATGAGTACCCTAACCTGCCCGCAGCATTGAGCTTGCTTAGAAAGACGATGGAAACGCGGGGCCCTGGCGGATCCTGGCTGTTTGAGGCTCTCGCTCGCATTCTGGACTAGGCCAGACCTCAGGGATCAGACCTCAGACTTGGAGCCTGAAGTCCTGAGCACTGAAGTCTGAGGTCTGAAGTCTGATCAAGATGGTTCGAATTGCGGTAATCCCGGGAGATGGAATCGGGCCGGAAGTAACGGCGGAAGCCATCAAGGTTCTGCATACAGTCGCCGCCTGCGCCGGAAAGGACGTGGATACGGTGCATTTCGATTATGGGGCGGAACGATACCTCAGGGACGGAGTGTCTCTTCCGTCCGATGCGCTTCATCAATTTCGGACCGAATTTGACGCGATTCTTCTCGGAGCGCTTGGCGACCCTCGTGTCGCGGACATGAAACATGCGATTGACATCCTTTTCGGCATCCGGTTCGGTTTGGATCTGTACGCCAACGTACGGCCGGTAAAGCTTCTCGACCGCAGGTTGAGCCCGCTCAAAACGGCGGCCGCGTCCGAGATCAACTTCACGGTGTTTCGGGAGAATACCGAGGATCTGTATGTTGGCATAGGCGGAATCTTCAAGAAGGGAACGCCCGATGAGGTCGCCATACAAGAAAGCATCACGACCAGAAAAGGGGTCGAGCGAATTCTCGAGGCCGCTTTTTCCTTCGCCGTGCGTCACAAGGACGCCAAAGTCACCATGTCGGACAAGAGCAATGCGCTGCGATTCAGCGGCGACCTCTGGCAGCGCGCCTTTCATGAAGTATCCCGACGCTACCCGGCGGTCGAAGCGGAGCACATGTATGTCGATGCCATGGCCATGATGCTGGTAAAGAACCCTTCGTCCTTCCAGGTTATTGTTACAAGCAACATGTTCGGAGACATCATCACGGACTTGGGCGCCGAGCTCCAGGGAGGGCTTGGGATGGCGGCCTCGGCAAACATAAATCCGGAGCAGACTTGCATGTTTGAGCCCGTCCATGGCTCGGCTCCGAAACTTGCTGGAAAGAACGTGGCCAATCCGGTGGGCGCCATCCTTTCGGTACAAATGATGCTCGAACACATGGGATGGGACGCTGAGGCGGAGATTATCGAAAAGGCCGCCGGGGCTTGCGTCAGAGAATACGAGTGTACGGGGGATATCGGAGGTGAACTGGGGACCAGAGAAGCCGGAGACGCCGTTTGTCGCCGTATCCAGTCGCTGGCGCAGGGGGGCGCGGGATCCATATGAGCTTTGAAGGAAGAGCCGCCATCGTAACGGGCGCGGCCCGGGGTATCGGGCGCGCAATCTGCCTGGAGCTGGCGCGCCAGGGCTGCAACGTCGCTTTCAACTATGCCCGAAGCGCGGGGCACGCCGAAAGTCTCTCGTCCGAGATAGCCGCACTCGGCCGCGAGGCGATCAGGTTTCAGCTGGATGTAGCCGACTACACTGCGGTCGAGGGTATGGTAAAAGAGGTCGGCCGGCAGTTCGGAAGGATCGACCACCTTGTCAACAATGCGGGTATTGTCCGCGACAAACTGATCCTCAGGATGAGCGAAGGCGACTGGGATGAAGTTCTCAACACGAACCTGAAAGGCGCCTTCAATTTCTCCAAGGCCGCAATCGCTGTCATGTTAAAAGCGCGTTTCGGGTCGATCCTGAACATTTCATCGATAAGCGGAGTGGTGGGAATGGCCGGTCAGGCGAACTATTCCGCCTCAAAGGCGGGAATGATAGGGCTTACCAAAGCGTTGGCAAAAGAAGTTGCGAGCCGGAACATCACCGTGAATGCGCTGGCGCTGGGACTGATCGCAACAGATATGACCCGGTCGCTCTCTGACGATTACAGGCAATCGATGCTCGACACCATTCCCCTCAAACGGTTCGGTACCCCTGAGGAAGTCGGGCGGATCGCAGCATTCCTTCTCTCCGACGATGCCAGGTACATCACGGGACAGGTTATACAGGCAGACGGAGGGCTGGCCCCATAAAAATCTCCAATTCCCCCAGTCATCCCTGGCAGCCGCACGGAAAGGGATTAAGGCTCGAAGGGGCCGTGAGGCTCGGGAAACATCTGAAATCTCAAATTTGAACTGTTAGATTTCAAATGGGGCCTTCGGACCTGGCCAAACCGGACCCGACAAAAACCTTCGGAAGATACCGCACTGCCGTCTGAAGTGCCGATTAAATAATGTTGGCACTATTGCCCCCTGGATCGTTAGTTTAGGGGGAGTTTTCCTTGCGAGAAAGAATCGGCGCGGAAGCGGACTCATTGGAGAAATGCGAAGAGCCCGGCGGCCCGGAGGACCGCGGCTGCCCTTACACAAGCTTCGCTCGAGGAGATCCGGGTGCGGGGAAAACTGTCCCCTCGCCAGGCCTCGAGTCTTCGGGCGGCGCTCTTGCTCGGCCAGCGTCTGTGTTCGTCGCCGCTGAAACCTGGAGAGAAATTCTCCAACAGCAGGGATATCTTTCGATGCTATCGGGCCCGCTTCTTTGCCGCGAGCAAGGAACATTTTTTCTCTCTGCACCTCAACTCCAAGAATCGATTGATCCGTGAAGTTCTGGTCTCCGTTGGGAGCCTCAGTACGTCTGTCGTGCACCCCCGGGAAGTTTTCGCCGCGGCAATCCGCGACAGCGCCGCAGCGGTTCTATTCCTGCACAATCATCCTTCGGGAGATCCGACTCCAAGCAAGGAAGATCGTGAGTGCACCGAACGGCTCTGCCGCGCAGGCAGAATCCTGGGGATCCGTGTCCTGGATCACATTATCTTGGGCCATGACGAGTACTTCAGCTTCGCCGACGCAGGGCTGCTCACAGACACCGAGCTATAGCGACTGACTTCATACCCGTATCGGCTTTAGCGCGTGGTGTCAGACTGAGGCATTCCGTGGTTCTTCACGTCTTCGTGTCTTCGTGGTAAAGGCTGCGCCGATGGGATTGACGCCTGCGGGACAAAAGCAGTAGGTTTAGCATTCTATGAAGATGGTTGGGATGGAAAAGCTTTTCGCCTCTGCCGCGGCACTGCTCGGACTGGGTGTTTGTGTGGTTTCCGTGCGGGCTCAACTGGCTCCCGGCAGAGCACTGCGCAGCATGAAGGTTGCACCAGGTTTGGAGGTCACCCTTTTCGCCGCGGAGCCCGACTTGGTGAATCCTACGGCCATCGATATTGACGCACAGGGCCGCGTCTGGGTGACGGAGGCCGTGAACTATAGGCTGTTCAAGAACCCGCTCATGCGGAAAGAGGGGGACCGGATTCGCATCCTGGAGGATACGGACGGCGACGGCCGATGCGATAAAGCGACCACGTTCTACCAGGATCCTGCACTACAAGCTCCATTAGGAATCGCGGTCCTTGGATCTCGAGTTTACGTCTGCCAGTCGCCCGACCTTTTCTATTTGGAGGACACCAACGGAGATGGCGTCGCCGACAAGAGGACCGTCGTTCTCACCGGATTCAAGGGGGTGGACCACGACCATGCCATCCACGGAGTCATCTTCGGACCCGACGGTCATTTGTATATGAGCAACGGCGATCAAGGGCTGGATGTTACGGACAAGCTGGGGAATCGCATCCAGGTGGGTCGAAATGCTCCCCACATGGCCGCGTCAGTCCTGAAGACAGACCTCGAAGGCAATAAACTGGAACTGCTGGCCGAGGGTCTGCGCAATCCCTTCGAGCCCGCGATAGACTCCTTTGGCAACGTGTTCATTTCGGATAACGATGATGACGGCAACGAGCAATGCCGCATTGTTTTCGTGATGGAAGGAGGGAACTACGGTTACTGGCCAAAACGCAAGGGAGACCGGCGCCTGGACGCCGTCCACTGGAATGAAAACGTGCCGGGTGTGGTGCCCAAGATTCTCAAGACGGGTTTCGGATCACCGACGGGAATGATGTTCTACGAGGGCAATCTTTTGCCCGAACCTTTCCGAAGAGCCCTTATTCACGCGGATGCCGGCCCCGGTGTCATCCGTTCCTACCCGCTTCACTCCCGGGGGGCCGCATTTTCCGCCGAAATTCGAACCCTGCTTTCCTGTCCGGCGGACAAGTGGTTTCGTCCCGTGGACGTGGCCGCTGCCCCTGACGGCTCCGTCTTTGTGGCCGACTGGTATGACCCCGGAGTCGGCGGACACAACCTTGTGGACTTCGACCGCGGTCGTATCTATCGTTTGGCTCCGCCCGGAAGCTCTTATCGGATTCCAAAAGTGGATGTTTCGAACCCTGGTGGTGCGGCATCGGCGCTGGGCTCCCCCAATCAGGCAATCCGTTTTCTGGCATTTGACGCGCTGCGTCAGGACAAAAGCGAGGAGGCTCTGCGAATCCTTCAGTCTCTGGCCACGGGAACCGATGACGTAGTGCGAGCGCGCGCGCTGTGGCTGCTCGCTCTGAAAGGCGAAACGGGACGCGGCGCAGTTCTGGACGCAGCGCGCGACCCGCAGGCGGAGTTTCGCGCGCAGGCCGTGCGCATTCTTGCCTCGCAAGGTCCGGAGATGCTGCGTCAGGCTTCCTGGCTTGCCGATGATTCCGATCCACATGTGCGCCGCGAGATACTCCTCCGTCTGCAGCATCCGAACTTCCGCGACAACAGCTGGGCATCCGAATGGATTCTGAAGCTCGCGGAAAAATTCGATGGCCAGGACCGCTTTTATCGTGAGGCGCTGGGCATTGCCGTGCGAGGCGAGGAGACCCGCTATTTTCGGGAGATCGCTCGGCGATCCTCGGTCGAGTGGGATGCGCGCCTCGCCGGGATCGCGCTCCAGTTGCATACGCCGGAAGCAATCGAAGCGGCAGTCAAGGTGCTGTCGAGCTCCGGGAGCCCGGCTGAAGAACGCCTCAGCGCCTTGCAGGTAATGGCCGCGGGAGGCGGGACGAGGGTAGTGGACAATCTCTTGGACCAGCTTGATATGAGCGCGCCAAAGCCCTTCATCTCGGAAGTAATGGAAGTCCTGGGACGGGACGAAGGCGCCGGCTGGCCACAGGCGAAACGGGACCGGCGTTTGACGGAGTTTCTGAAACAGGCTCTCGAGAACGTCGAATTACGCCCCATGGCTGAAAGACTGATTCGCGATCTCCGCCTGCTTGATTTCATGCCTCAAATGGTCGTGGCCGCGACAGACCGGAAGCGGAGCCAGCAGGTCAGGCTAGCTGCCATCGAGACCTTGCGGGAATTGCAGTCTCCTGCCGCTCTCGATCCTCTCCGCAGACTCCTCCAGGATCCTGACGCGAGGGTAGCCTCAGCAGCGGCGCAGGCGATCGGTGCTTCGGGAACTGACGAGGCCTACCAGAGTTTGTCTGCCGTCCTGGGCGACCTTTCCAAACCGCGCCCGCTGCGCAAGGACGTCGTGCGGCTGTTGGGAACTTCCCGTTCCGGAGCGCTCTTGATGCTCCAGATGGCCGAGCAAGGAAAGTTTCCGCAGGACCTCCAGCTGGACGCGTCCGCCGTGACGAACGCAAGCCCGCACGAGAGCATCCGTCTGATGGCCCAACAGGTGTTGCCCCTTCCGCAGATGCGCGGTGGAACTGTCTTGCCCCCGGTTCGTGAGTTGCTGCGGAAGCGCGGAGACTCTTCGCGCGGCAAGACGACTTTTTTTGGAACAGACGGTCCTCAGTGCTCCCGGTGTCACAAGATCGCAGGAGTCGGACGGGACGTAGGTCCGGACCTGACGCGGATCGGCACAAAGCTGGCGCCCGAGGCGCTCTTTGAGTCGATTCTCAACCCCAGCGCGGCTGTCGCTCACGAGTACCAGGTCTGGCTGATTCGAACAAAATCGAGGGGGTATATCGACGGTTACATCCGGTCGGAAGCCGACGATGGGATCGAGCTTGTCGATTCCAACGGAAATGCGACACGCATTCCCGCCGCCGACGTTCTGTCGCGGGTCAAAAGCGCCACCTCGCTCATGCCCACCGGTCTCTCCTCCGGAATGACAACCCAGCAACTGGTAGACCTCGTCCAGTTTCTTTCGACGTTGAAATAAACCTCCTGCCGTGAAAATATGTTTTTCGGGCATCGGCGAGTATGGGAGGGCATCCTGGGAGCGCACGCATCCTGCGTGCCGGGAGTCAGACACGCAGGGTCCCGCTGCGCGGGACGCTCCCAGGGACGGAAGCTCCGCGCTCACGAGGTCAATCTTGGCGCTCACGGAGCACGTTAGCGGGGGCCCTCAGCCACTCAGGTGTCTTCCGAACATATTTTAAGCTGAGAGATATCCCTCAGAAGGTGTGAAAAAATCGGCGCCGCGGTGGGGGCGACCCTATGCGGTCGCAATAATAGCGCGGGCTTGCGGGCGGCCACGCAGGGCCGCCGCTACGTCTCGTAATTTTTTTCACAGCTCCTCAGAGGCTAAAGCCTCTTGCGAGGTCTGTTTTTTCTGGGGCTCGATTAAAGGCGCGCCCTCCCGTTCCCAAGTGATTCCCATTCTCGGGGGCGAACCAAACTCCTATGAACCTAAAAAAGCTCCGAGACCCATCCGAAACCTTCGATGTGGTTTTTCCTCAAGATAAGCCCTTTGACGTCGTGGGCTTCGGGTTGAACGCGGTGGACCATATGTGCGTTGTCCCCCAGTACCCTCGCTTCGATACCAAAACCGAGATCCTGCGCTATGAAAAGCTTGCCGGGGGCCAGGTCGCGACGACAGTGACCTTCGTGTCGCGAATGGGTTTGAAGGGAAAATATATCGGAAAGGTAGGTTCCGACGATCTTGGAAAATTCTCGTTGCAGGACCTCAGGTCAGAGAACATCGACACCTCATCCGTCCTCGTGGAAGAGGGAGCTCGAAACCAGTATGGGTTCATAATCATCGACAGGAACAGCGGCGAAAGGACTATCCTCTGGCAGCGAGACCCGAAATTGAGCTTCCGGGACGCGGAGCTTCGACGCGAAGACATCTGCGCCGGCAAGGTCCTGCACCTGGACGGTCACGACTATGGGGCTGCAATACGCGCCGCGACCTGGGCCCAAGAAGAGGGGATCCCGGTTGTGATCGATCTCGACAAGGTTGTGGCGCGCAGTGAGGATCTGATCTCGAAAGTGGACTTTCTCATAACGAGCTCCAACTTTCCTCCGGACTTTACCGGGATCGCCGACCCAATCGACTCGCTGCTGGCCTTGCGCCAGTACTGTGAGGGGTTTCTTGCTGTAACCCTGGGCGCTCAGGGGGCGATGGCGGTCGTAGGCGATGAGTGTGTCCGCTTCCCGGCCTTCAAGGTCCACGCTGTCGATACAACCGGCGCCGGCGACATCTTCCATGGCGGGTTCATCTATGGGCTTTTGCAGAACTGGCCCCTGGATCAGATCATGACGTTTGCCAACGCCGCGGCGGGGCTGAACTGCACGCATCTTGGCGCGCGCGCACGGATCCCGCCCCTCTTCGAGATTCTCCAACTGGCAGATTCCGGGGCCTATCACCACATCTGAGAGTCCTTCCACTAATTCAAGAATGCACAGAGTCACGGAGCACAAAGAAGACGTTTCGGTTGTTCTCCGTGGCTCAGTGGCAAAGTTTTTCGTTGGGGCTGTGATACACTGGGATCGGAGCGTGCGGGAGGCTATGGACAGTATTAACACTCCGGGGTTTGGTGTGTATATACACATTCCGTTTTGCCGGACGAAGTGCAACTACTGCACCTTTGTGATCAAGCCCTGGCGGAAAGATCTGGCCGAGAGGTACAGCCGCGCGGTAATCCAGGAGCTGGATCTGTTCTTATCTGAAAATGAGGTATCTGGGGTGGCGGATACGATTTACTTCGGGGGCGGTACCCCGAGCCTGGTTCCTGCGGAGCATATCGCCGCACTGCTCTCCACCTGCCGGAGGCACTTCGATGTCCCGCAAAACTGTGAAATCTCGCTTGAAGCAAACCCGGGTACCGTGACCGCGGAGAAAGCCGCGGCATACCGGGGGTGCGGGATCACCCGCATATCCCTCGGGGCCCAAACCTTCGACGAGCGTTCTCTTCAAGCCATCGGCCGGGATCACACCGCAGGACAGGTGGCAACGTCGCTGGCCCTTCTGCGGGAGAAAGGATTTGAGAATATAAATGTGGACCTCATCCTGGGATTGCCGGAGCAAGACGAAATTCAGTGGGCCGGCAATCTCGAAATGGTGACTCAGCTGGAGCCGCCGCACATCTCCGTCTACATGCTCGAGCTGGAGCCAAAATCCCCCCTGTACCATCTGGTGGCGCGCGGTGTGCATCGGGTGCCCGACGAGGATGCAGTCTCGGACTGGTACCTGGGCGCGCTGGACCATCTCCCGGGTCACGGCTACGCGCAGTACGAGATCAGCAACTTTGCGCTCCCGGGATATGAGTGCCGGCACAACTTGAAATACTGGCAGCGCCGTCCTGTGTTTGGCTTTGGAATCGGCAGCCATTCTTTTGATGGGCGCGCGCGCTACGCCAATCTTGCCGGCATGAACGCCTACCTGAGTCGAGTAGAGGCCGGGATTTCCCCGGTCGAATGGCGCCGTGTCCTGGATGAGAAGGAGGAACTGGGAGAGACGCTCTTTCTCGGACTGCGGCTGCGGAGCGGCCTGAACTGGGAAGAGCTTTCTGAGGGGTTTGGCGCCGAACAGGTAGCGGAGTACGAGAAGACGCTCAGGAGTATGTCCAACGACGGGCTGGTGGAGTGGCGCGATTCCTCAATTCGCCTGACTCCACGGGGAATGCTCCTGTCTAACGAAGTCTTTCAGGCGTTTGTCTGAAACTACGGAGGGGCAAAGGGGCCAAGGGACAAAGGGGCCAAGGGGTGAAGGGATCTCCCGTCTCAAGACCGCCGAACCAGTGT
>QHZE01000715.1 GCA_003225335.1 Acidobacteriota bacterium | reverse complement strand
CATAGCCACATTAGCACCCGTCGGTGGTGCATTAGCGGCTTAGCCGTTAAACAGGGTGCGTATGATCGGTCCCGTGTATTTTCCCGCGCATGTCCCCATTTAGCGAAGCCACCGCCCTTCCTCGAAGCGGAACCTCGCGCCTCCAGGGCGACGTCGGAACTCGATGTGGGACTAGCCTGCGGGAGGACGGTACGCTCCGTCGACCAATCACGGTGACGACAGCAGCAAACATGCGACCGACCCCGACCTCCTATCTTTCCGCGAGAAAAAAGGGTACATGATCCGTCTCGTTTGGTCTCCCGCCCGGACCGGATGAGGAGACGAGAATTGGTCGGTCAGGTTCGACCTGGTTTGGATGCGGGCTGGGGTCCTCCGATTGTATTCCAAAGGCTTTTCCTGCCTTTGCTCATGGCATAAAGTATGGAGGGCGACCGGACTAGGCCTAACGCGAACCCCCGACCGCGAAACCGAACGTGGATAGTGCGGTCTGGGCGAGGACTCGCGGTCGCGGTCGCGTTCGCGATGGTAGTGGTCCTCACGCTGGCGGGCTCGATTGCGATTCTGTCATCCGGGTGGACCACGGCATTGCTAGACCCCATCCAGGGCGATCCACAAGCCCAGCTGGCGGTAGCGTCTGGCTCGGGATCTGAACTATACGTCGCTTATGCAGGGATCGCAGAGGGACCATCTGGCCGCGTTTTCGCGCTCAAATTGTCCTCGAACGTGGGAGGAAAGTGGTCCTCGACGCTTGTGGATTGGTCTCTGCGCCCGCGATACGGGCTCTCGTTCTATGACCCTTCCGTGGCCGTCGATCCCGCGGGCCACGTCTACCTCGCCTTTGGATTCGATAACGGAACCTATGGACTGAACACTCGGTATGGGACGAACGCCGGAGGCGCTTGGGCCTTCATGACGATTCACTCGAACCAGTACGAGTCGTCACCGGCGATCGCGGTCGATTCGCGCGGCCTCATTCACATGATCTTCTATTGGTCCAGGTACTCCACTTGCTACTGCGTTCATCTTGAGTACGCAACGAATCCGGAGGGAGCCTGGACCAATTCGACCGTGCTAAACGTACCCGATACGATGGTCGGTCGCGCCGGTCTCGCGCTCGATTCCCAAGGGAACGCGATCATCGGAATCGCGAGATCAATCGAGGCCGGCGGCGTCGCGATCCTCACGAATGCAGAGGGCGTTTGGCGAACGCAGACCCTTGGAGACCTGGCAGAGCCTGGCAAAGAAGGAATGGCGATCGCCGTGGACGCTGGGGACCACATTCACCTCGTCTATCCGGTCCTCGTCCCCGATGGAAGCGGAAACGCCACCGGCCGATTGCACTATGCGACAAATGCGCAAGGCGCCTGGTCGATTACTGAGCTTCCTTGGGAGACGGACCGATACACCACCGTATCCCTGATGCTAGACAGCGCGAACCGAGCCCATATCGCGTTCTCCGATCGGGACGGCGGCCTCGTTTACGCCGCGGGGGCACCGGGCAACTGGATTGCCACCTCGCTGCCAAGTGCACATCCCGGAGGTTGGGCCAATTCGGGAACCGCCGTGGCCGTGCCGGGGCCGGGGTCACGAGTGCATATTTTGTTCACGCAGTCTCGAAACTACCCGGAACCTAGCGGCTTGTTCGACGTTTCGAATGGGGTAGACTCAACAAATGTCGACGCTTTCTGGGCTCAGGCTCTGCCCGTATTGTATCTCGAAGGAGCGATCTTCGTCGGCGCTGGTATCGGGATGGCGATTCTCCCGCGCGCAGTAGCACGTCGGAGATCGGGTGCGGCACGTTGACGGAATGGGCGAGCTCCAAGGCTCCCGGCATGCGTAGCCTCCTTCGTCACGGGCCGCATCCTAAGCCGGCCAGATTGCGGATGCATCTTGAAGTAGGAATCCTGTTTCGACGATAGAGTGAGGCGGCCCATGATCGTTGCCGAGTTGGATGATCGCACTCACGGGTGTACGCACGAAGCTCGCAAGGGCGACGTGTTCAGCCCGCTGCCACTAACCGCCATAGCCGCATCAGCACCCGTCGGTGGTGCGTTGGCGGCTTAGCCGTCAAACAGGATGCGTATGATCGGTCCCGTGTATTTTCCCGCGCACCCGACTTCGGGCGATCAAGCGGCTTGATTAACCGAGCGCCGCGGTGTGTACCTAATGATTAAGGGATGTTCGACCTTGTCTTGTGGAGGAGAGGGATGCTCCGGAGAACCTGGATCGTGGCCTTGGTCGTCGGACTGCTCATAGCCTCAGGCACTGCAATCGGCGTCCTCTGGATCTCAAGACCTCCTCCAATTCCGTTGATCCGAACGGCTCCAGCCATTCAATGGACCTCGGAGCGGCCTTGGTTTCCCAACTATTCATCTGCCATTCAAATCCAGAGCTCGACAAGCAGCAACTACTCGGATGGTGAAATTCAGACTGCGCTCACCTTCCAGGTGGTC
>QHZE01000714.1 GCA_003225335.1 Acidobacteriota bacterium | reverse complement strand
GCGCCGACCTCGTGCGCCACCGCAGGCTTTCGGCCAGCAGCAACTCCAGTTTGTCGCCGAGCCGCTTGCGCCAATGGCTCAGGTCCGAGCGCTCGTGCGGGAAGGTGTGCTGGAAAAACTCACTTAGTCCAAGTCCGCTAGTCCCTCGAAAGCGGACATCCGCCAGTGCGATTGGCTGGTCCGCTTTGTGCCAACAGCGGACTCGGTGAGGTCAAGCGATCCCCGTGCGGGTTCTCTGCCATAAGC
This sequence comes from Acidobacteriota bacterium, assembly GCA_003225335.1. Taxonomy (GTDB): domain Bacteria; phylum Acidobacteriota; class UBA6911; order UBA6911; family UBA6911; genus Gp18-AA60. The sequence goes on along the minus strand of QHZE01000714.1, from coordinate 2,134 downwards.
CCGTCGGTGATCACGCACCTCAGCCTTTTACCTTGCCAACCCAATCGTCAAAGGCTTACGATTTTCATCAAGAAAGCGCGGGCGCTGGTGATCCAGACGCGACGCAGACAAGGGAGGACGACATCATGCTGACACGACGAGGATTCGCGGGTATTGCGTCCTGCGCGATCTGCGGAATTACGGCGTTTATTGCCACCGAAGCGTCGGCCCAAGGTACCCCGCCCGCAGCGACGGGCGGCGTCACGCGAAAGATCTTGTCGCAGACAGACGGTCCGGCGCCGAGCTATGTGACGCTACTTGTGGAAGCGACGATAGAGGCCGGAGTGCCCGTCGGGCGGCACACGCATCCGGGAATCGAATCCGCCTATGTCTTAGAAGGCGGCTTCGAGCTTCCCATACAAGGTCAACCGACCCGCACGCTCAAAGCCGGCGATGCATTCCAAATACCGGCCGAAACGCCTCATGCTGGTGGTAAGCCTGGCGACGCCAAGACCAGGGTTCTCATCACCTATGTCGTAGAGAAGGGAAAGCCCCTCGCATCGCCAGCCTGAATAACTTGTGACGCTGGCACTCGTTTGGCTTGCCGCGTAGTGCTCGCGGATCAGCCAAGTGCGCGCGTGCGCCCGGTGGCGCTCATGTTCACCGCCCGAGCCTGTCATAAACGGCCACGCGGGACCTATCGCCAATCCTGAAAAGGCCGGCGCCCCTGAGGATGATCGGTTTTCGCCTTCCGCGCTGTTGACGCATAAGATGCGCCGGCCGATCCTAATAGCCCGGTGAGTAGAGTTTGGCCTGATGTCTGCAACGGGTCCGATCTTCGCCCGCTACTGCAACACCACCATTCCACTCCAGAACTGATCGCTGCCACCCGTCTCGAGATCATAGGAGCGGACGAACGCGAGCTTGCCATCGGTACCGACCCGATAGGCGGCGAGCGTGGCCGGTTGCAGTCGCACTTGATCTCCGTCACGCACCAGTCGCGGCGTGATGTTGGCGGCGACCAGCATGCGTCCGCTCGGGTCGAGGGCGAAGGTCCGCGGATGGAACCCGTGCGAGTCCATGGTCTGAATAAGCGTCGGCTCGCCCGTGCCGGCGTCGATGGCAAATACGGCGATGTTGTTCTCGCCACCGAGGTAAACCTGCTTGCCTTGGAAATCGGTCATGGCGTCGGACCGATTGGCCACATAGACATATCGTCCGTCCGGGTGCACATGAACCGTTCCAGCGAGCTGGCGGGGCCGGATATTGCCCGGTTCGGCCAAAGTATCCTTGCTGAAGATTGGCTGCGGATCGAGGCTGTCGTTCTGCAGCTTGAAGACATCGAGCTTGTTCTGGCGCTCGAGCGAGACGTACACCCAGGGCTGCGCCGGATGAAAGTCGAGATGTCGCGGTCCGAAGCCGTAGCCGCCCCCCGGAGCGATCGACGCCCGGTTCGTGAGCTGGCCGTCCTCGAAACCGAAAATCTTGAGCGCACCGGGATCTTCCGGTTTGCCGGCAGCGGGATCGTTGCCGCGGGTAACGAGAATCGCAGCTTTGCCGGAAGGCATTACGCGGATCTGGTGCGCAAAGATTCCAACGTCCAGAGCCGTTACCTGTTTCACCTCGTCTCCGATGGTTCCATCCTGATTGATCCGATGCACGGTGATGCCGCTCGGATCGTTGTGGGCGATCAGGGCATGCGTGCCGGACCTGTCGATACTGATGTGCAGCGGGCGCGATCGCAGCGCAGGAGAAGGTCCGTGCGGCTGCAGCGCTCCGGTACTGGGATCGATGCTCAACGCGCTCGCACCGTGCTTGTCGCCGGCCATCCCGGGACCGCCGTTGCTCCACGCTGCGTAGAGAATGTGGGCCGAGGGATGGGGCCAAGCATATTGCACATTCGCGGGCAGCGTTAGGGAACCCTGCTTGGCGAGCTCACGGCCGTCAACGTCTACGCGGTAGAGAATGAGCACAGGCCCGACGCTGGCATAGAATACGGCTGCGCCTGTCTTTGGTTGAGCCCATGAGGCCCGGGGCGCTGCGAGCGTGCCAGCGAGGACGGCACCGAACGTCCGACGATTGATCATGGTGGGGCCCCCCAATGCAGAGAAGTACGCCATGTCGCGGCACCATATCATAGATCATCTGATGCTCG
>QHZE01000277.1 GCA_003225335.1 Acidobacteriota bacterium | reverse complement strand
TTTCATCCGAGAAATTGGTTTTGATGATGTCGAAAAGTCCGTCTTCGTCATAATCTCCTGCATCGACACCCATGCCACCCTGCGTACGGCCATTGGCATCAAAAGCCACTCCGGCCAGGAGTCCCGCCTCTTTGAAGGTTCCGTCACGATTATTCAAAAACAACAAGCTAGGCGTTGAATCGTCGGCCACATAAATATCCGGCCAGCCGTCGTTGTCAAAGTCAGCCACACAGGGAGTGAAACCATAGACCGGCGCGGGTTTTAAGATGCCGGCAGGCTTGGATACGATCGTAAAAGTGCCATTGCCGTTATTATGATAGAGAATGTTGCGAGTCCCCTCCAGTCCCGCCACGCCGTAAAGTACCGGAGACTGTTCCCCCGCCAAAGAAGGGTTGCTATCGTAGAGAGTGAGACCGTATTGATGTTCCACATAGTTGCTGACAAACAAGTCGAGATGGCCGTCGCGATCATAGTCCAGGAAGGCAGCTCCAGTGTTCCAGCGCTCTTCGGGTTGCAGGAGGCCCGATTCGCGTGTGGCATCGGTGAAAGTGCCGTTTCCATTGTTGTGGTAAAGGACATTCCTGCCGTAATAAGTAACGAACAAGTCGAGATAGCCATCATTGTCATAGTCCCCCACGCAAACGCCTTGCCCCCAACCGTGTCGCACCAGCCCAGCTTTTTCGGTGACATCCGTAAAGGTTCCATCGTGATTGTTTCTGAAAAGGTGATTGGTAGGTTCCGCTCCTTTGGAAAACTCGCCCAGGCCCCAACCGTTGACCAGGAATATATCCAGCCAGCCGTCGTTGTCGTAATCGAAAAGCGCCACGCCCCCCCCTGTGGTGGACAAAAGGAAGTCTTTAGTTTCATGTCCGAGAATAACCGTTTTGGAGTTCAATCCAGCTTTCTCGGCCACGTCAACGTATTGGGGCCATAAACTGGTCTTGTCTACGGATACCGGACTCGGAGAAAAGAGCTTATCAAAAGGGATGCAACAAGCACTGGCAGCTCGGAGCAAAATCTTAAGGTGCTGACGCCGGTTCATATAAGGGGAGCGCCTCGAAACATCAGTGTTCAGAACCTTCGTTGCGGCTTCATTGCGTCCCATGCCTCGACCGGAGGGGCACTATTGCTGCCGCGTCGACGTCAGGCAGGGCCGATCACTCCAGGCGTCTGCCGATCGTTCTCGGCCCTATCAACGTCTCCACGTGGATCACGCCCTCATCCGGCGATGAATCCGCCAATCGACTCAGGCGCGCGGAATCGCTGGAAAGTATCTCTCTTCCAAAAGAATTCGGTGGTGCATCTGATGGCCCGCGGTAATAAAGGCCAGCGCGCGGACTGTTACTTCTTTCTGATCGGCCATGCCGCGCCGCGTCCAGGCTTCATTGTTGAAGGAACGAAACAACGCTATGCTTGCGCTGCGTACGGCCCCGAACTCCTCGGCAAGGCCAGCAAGCGTCCGCTCGCTAAACGCTCCGCTCCGCACGTAGTCATTCTGTTCGAAGCCGGGAAGCGGCGTTTGATCGCCGCGCGCGAAACGCAATGCCCGGTAGGTAAAAATCCGCTCGGTATCCGTGATGTGTCCGAGAACTTCCTTCACCGTCCACTTTCCCGCGGCATACAGGAAATTCCCATCCCGTTCGCTCCGCCCGGCGAACAACTGCAGCATTTGCAATCGCTGGGACTCTAGAACGCTCAGGATATCGGAACCCGGGACTTTCGATATGTAATTCGCATAATACCCGGCATATTCCGTCGGCTGGGGTCTGTTCATCGAGTGTCCTCCCTTCTTGAGCCGGAATTATAGCGCTCCGCGGAATTCAAACACACGTTATGTTAACTTGCTACGCCCGCTCAGGCGTCCCCCTCGTGTCGCCAACCGCAGCTTGCGGGTTGTCCTCTGTCTCGGTCGACGGTCTCGATCCCGTTGATTTCTCGATACCGGAAAAAGAACCACCATTGTGCTGGAACCCTTCTGACTCCGGCTGCGTATGGGTACACTAGCAACAAGCTGCAGCCGGGGGTCCGGTTCATTTCCTATGGGGCCTCTGCCTGGGCGGAGGTCTTGATGGGTCTGTGGGCCCGCGGCCGGGACCGCAGGCTCGAAGCGCTTCGTAGAAAGGCAAGGTATGCAATCCTTCAGGACCCAATTGCGATACGTCACACGCAGGTTTGTGAGTACACCGTTGTTTACGATCGTGGCGGTGACCACGCTCGCCGTTGGGATCGGGGCCAACAGCGCCATCTTCAGCGTGGTGAACGGAGTCCTGTTGAAACCCCTTCCTTTCAGGGACCCTGAGCGGCTGGTAGGTGTTTGGCACAAGGCGCCCGGCCTGGGCTTTGACGAGGTAAACCAGGGGCCTGCCTTCCATTTCACGTACCGCGAGGAGAACAGGGGCTTCGAGGACATCGGCATGTGGAATAACAGCTCGGTCTCCGTGACTGGGCTCGCGGAGCCGGAGCGGGTCGAGGCGCTGAATGTGACTGAAAGCATACTGCCCATCCTCCGAGTACAGCCGATGCTCGGGCGGGCATTCAACTCCGCAGATGACTCACCCGGCGGCCCGGCGACCGTCATCCTCAGCTATGCATACTGGCAGCGGAAGTTTGGCGGCGATCCGGGCGTGATCGGCAGAAAGCTCATTGTCGACGGACGTCCCAGCGATGTCATCGGCGTGTTGCCGCAAAGCTTCCGGTTTTTGCGTTCCCGGCCGGCTTTATTCTTTCCTTTCCAGCTCAATCGCAATGAGGCGTTCGTGGGAAATTTCAGCTATCAGGCTATCGCGCGGCTCAAACCCGGTATTACCTTGGACCAGGCGAACGCTGACGTGGCTCGCATGATACCGCTCACTCTGAAGAAGTTCCCGCTTCCACCTGGATTCACTGCCAAGATGATCGAGGAGGCCAGGCTTGGCCCGAACGTTCGTCCCCTGAAGCAGGATGCGGTGGGCGACGTGGGCAAGGTGCTCTGGGTGCTGCTGGCAACCGTCGGGATGGTGCTCCTCATTGCATGCGCCAACGTGGCGAACCTCTTTCTTGTCCGGGCGGAGGGCCGGCAAAGGGAGCTCGCCATACGTACCGCCATGGGCGCAAGTTGGACTCAAGTTGCCCGGGAACTCCTGTTTGAGAGTGTGACACTCGGGATCATGGGGGGCGCTCTCGGCATTTTCCTCGCATATGCGGGAATCCGGCTCCTGATCGCTATGAGGCCGGCAAGTATTCCACGGCTGGAAGAAATATCCATCGATCCCGCCGTGCTCTTGTTCACGGCAGGGATCTCGATACTTGCGGGCCTTCTCTTCGGTCTCGTCCCGGTTTTCAAGTACGGGAAACCGGATCTGTCGTCTGCCCTTAAAGAGGGAGGGCGATCGTTCAGCGAAGGCAAGGAACGGCACCGCGCGCGCAACGCGCTGGCCGTCTCCCAAATCGCACTGGCATTAGTCCTGTTGATCAGCTCCGGACTCATGATCCGCACTTTCCAGGCCCTGAGGAAGGTCCATCCGGGCTTCGTGCGCCCGGAGGAGGTCCTGACGTTGCGTGTCTCGATCCCGAAAGGGGAGATTTCCGGCGACGAAAAGGCAATCCGAACCCACGAGCAGATCATGCGTCGAATCGAGCAGATCCCCGGCGTCGTGTCGGTGGGCCTTTCCACCTCAATCACCATGGACGGCAGGAATAACAACGACCCCATCTTTGTCGAAGACTTCCCGGCGCCGGAGGGTCAAATTCCACCCATACGCCGCTTCAAGTGGATATCGCAGAATTATTTCGCAACCATGGGAAATCCCATCTTGTTCGGCCGCGACATCACCTGGACCGACATCTACAACAAAGCGCCGGTAGGTGTGATCACGGAGAACTTGGCAAGGGAATATTGGAAGGAACCCGCGAAGGCCATCGGCAGGCGCATCAGGGAGAGCCCTAAGAACCCGTGGCGGGAAATCGTTGGAGTCGCCGCGAATGTGCACGATGATGGCGTAAATGTAAAAGCGACGCCCACGGTTTACTGGCCGATGCTCATGGAGCATTTTTGGGGAGACAAACTCGTTGCGCAGCGGAACATGGCCTACGCCATCCGCAGCGCGCGGGCAGGCAACACCACCTTTCTTAAGGAAATCCAGCAGGCCGTTTGGTCTGTCGGCCCGAACCTTCCGCTGGCCAACGTCCGTCTCCTCACTCAGATCCTTGACGAGTCCATGGCAAGGACGTCCTTCACTCTGGTCATGCTCGGCATTGCGGCGGGTGTGGCCCTGGTCCTGGGTCTGGTGGGAATCTACGGTGTAATTTCTTATTCCGTGTCCCAGCGCACCAGGGAGATTGGCATTCGAATAGCTTTGGGCGCCCAGCAGGGGAAAGTTCGCCGCATGTTTGTTCGCCACGGACTTGTGCTCACCTGCGTCGGCGTTGCACTCGGTCTAGGTGCGGCGGTAGGCGTGACCCGTCTCATGTCTACTTTACTTTTCGGGGTGAGCCCTTTGGATCCAGTGACCTATGCTGCGGTTTCAATCGTTCTCGGCGCCGTCGCCCTCCTGGCGAGTTACCTCCCCGCGCGGCGGGCGTCGAATGTGGACCCTGCTGAGGCTTTGAGGTGGGAGTAAGAGATACGGTACTTTCTTGCGGCGACAATGTAGAGAGCAGGACGAAAGGATACGCGAAGACGAGATAGCGTCAGCGAAAATCTCACGGACGGTTTCGCCCTCAAAGGCCGCACGCCCGGTGAATCAACTGCATCCGATCACTCGGGAAAAGACCACTTTCCCCTGGACGACACGGAACACCAGCCGGAAGAACGCCTGATCATCCTTGCTGGAGTCGATCTTCTCGTCCGGCAGCATCTGCACCACCCAGTCGCCCAGCCGGCCACACGGGTCCGCACCATCATCGCGCGCTTCCTTGATATCGGCTGCGGTCACCTTCACCGGCGTGCCCTTAGCCACTTGCCTGCGAATGCCCTCGCTGAAGACCTTGTCGAAGGCAGTCATGAACGCATCGCGCGTCAGGGTGCCTTTTTCGGCGACCAGCAACGAAGGGTGCTTGAACGGAAAGTGCGTCATACGAGCGATTGCTCGCTTGTCGTTGCGGGCGACGGCATCCTGGAACCTCTTCCACGCCTCCGTCACGAGCTGCTCGGTGGAGCGTTGGGCGGCTTTCTGAGACAGCCCCGTGGTGTTCACCGGCACGAGGCACACGAGGCCGAGAACCGCCGAGCGCACACCGCCGCTGTGAAGACGCATAAGGCTCCACTCTAGTGGCCAGCCGGCCAGCGAAGGCCCAATAACTTGCTCCACGGGTACGGACGAACGCAGACCGCGTTCGACTGATTGCCGCCCAGGCACAGCAGGTCGCCGCCGTCGGCTCCCACGTAGAACGATACGTGGCCCTGCCAACTGGTGCTTCCCCGCGAGAACACCGCCACCGCGCCGAGCCGGCAATCGGCGATCGCCTCACCCCATTGCAGCCACGACCGGGCATTGGGCCGGCCGGTGCCTGGAATCCCCGCCTGTGTCATGCTCCAATTCACGAACGCCGAGCACCAGGGGGTGTCGTCGTCGCTCAGCCCTACGGTGCGCAGATATTCATCGACTCTGGGATTGCTTTGCCCCGGCCGCGTGTCTTCGCGCACACCGGCCTGTGCTTCAGCGGCCGCAAACTCTAACCAAGGACAGTTGGAGAAATCGAGTGTCATCCTGAGGAAGCCGCCGGTCCACATCTTAGATGCTCGTTCTTTCATATCTCAGTCGTTCAGCCCACAAACCTGGCTTGAAGATTATACCGGCGACGAGGGGTGTGTCTATTTCGACTTCGACTGATATTCAGGGGCAGCGTAACATAATGCGCGGCGTAGATGCCCACGTGGCCCGGTCCGGGAGGCCCGCGATAGGTCTTCGACCTGTTCGTATCCGGCAAGACGGCGTGCCAAGTGCATGATTTCATAAATACGGCAACGTATTAATCATGGACTAAGCGAAGGTCCATTTCACTCGGGAACCCCTGCGACCCTGTGTTTTTTGAACCTGTTCAAAATAATTCTTGACATCAGGTGGTGGCGCGCAGTATGGTTTTGAACATGTTCAAACAGAACCCGAAGGCTCGGGAGACCAGCGCTTGAAAAAGGGAAGAGTCCCGCCGGAAACTGACATCTCCAGGATGCCCGCAGGCTCTTGTCTGGAGTTCAAACCTGCTTCAGCCCAGTGCGGCCTGAGGGCTGAACTCCAAACTGCGCACAAATGAGTTGCGGAGAGACTGGCAGCCATTGGATCTCTGAAAGGAAAACAGAATGAACCGCCTGCGATTCTCCTTGAGTCGAGGACGTGCCATCCCGCTCTTTGCGGCTGCGGGAGGCCTGGCTTCGGTGTTGCGATTGACGTTCTTGACGTCTTCCCGCGGGAATTTCGATTTGGCCGCGATCCTATTCATCATCACCTCGGTTGCGTTAGCTTCTGCGGTAGCGCAGAACATGAGGGAGCGGACTTCGGCCGAAACGGTAATCCGCCGGGTTGCTCTGGGGCTCCTTTCGGTGGGTATTGTGCTGGGCGGCATGGTTTTCGATCATGCCCACCCGCTAACGATGTTCCTTTTCCTGTGCGCTTTTCTTCTCATTTTTCTCGGGTTCAGGGTCGGGATGCAGGAGCAGTTGGAGCTTGATCAAGAAGCCGGAGCGCCCGAGAGCGCGCTCGCCCACGCATCACGATCCAGATTGGGCCTGGCCGGTGTCATCCTGGCCATCGGCCTCGCCTGTTTGTCGTACCGGTGGATCGTGAACCACCGTCTCGAACAAACCGCCGCCCTCTTCATCGGCATCCCGACTCTGCTGGCCATCTTCGTGGTGCTCACGACACGCCCGCGGAGCGCGAAGGGCTCGGTATGCAAAGCGACCAGCATCGCGCTTCTCATCTCCGGCATTTTTCTGGGTGAGGGCTTTATCTGCATTCTCATGGCGGCGCCGTTGTTTTTTGCCGTTGCGCTCGTCATCGGCGCGGTGATGGACAGGGCCAGGGATAGAAGCAGGAAAGCTGAGGCAACGATGTCCTGCGTCCTCCTGCTGGCGTTCGCTCCTATGAGCCTGGAGGGGGTCCACGAGTCGGTCTCCTTTTCGCGGGAAGAAGTGGTTTCCGTGGAGCGAGTTGTTCCGGTTCCCGCCGCGGAAATCCGCGCGCAGCTTGCCCGAAGGGCGCAGTTCGATCGGCGATTGCCGGTGTTTTTGCGTCTCGGGTTTCCGCGGCCGGCCTACAGCACCGGGGAGGGACTCCAACCCGGCGATCCGCGCGTCGTGCGGTTTGCGGGGGGCGAAGGCAGCCCTGGCGATCTCGTTCTCCAAGTCACAGTCTCGCAGCCAGGACGCGTGCTGTTCCGCGCCGTGTCCGATACGAGCCACATTGCGCACTGGCTCCAGTGGAAAGAAGCGGAGGTGTGTTGGAGGGAGGCAGGTTCGAACCAAACCGAGGTTCGATGGAGAATCCGATACCGTCGTTTGCTCGATCCCGCATGGTACTTCCGGCCGTGGGAGAGGTACGCCGTGCGGCTGGCGGCAGGGTATCTGATCGACACGGTGTCCATTCCGGCGCCCGGGGGATAAACGCATGGACCGCATAGGAACCATCCGCGCGATGAGCCTCTACCTGCCTCTGGCAGTCACCGTCCTGCTTTGGCTCCGGCGCAGACCCTCTTTGGCTGAAAGGGCAGGCATTCTGCTCGCGTGTATCTGGAATTTCGACACCCTCTTGCTCGTGCATCGACTGGCGTCGCATTTTGACTGGTGGACCTTTCGCGCCGAAAAGGGACTGTTTCTAGGGATGCCCGTCGATCTTTACCTGGGATGGGCGCTCCTCTGGGGAGCCATACCGCCGCTGGCATTCCCCAGGCTCCATACGGTCACGGTGGCGATGCTCGCCTTGTGGTTCGATCTGCTCGCCATGCCGCTCCTGGCTCCGGTTCTGCAGCTTGGGCGCGAATGGCTGTTTGGAGAAGCCGCGGCCATTGGGATCTGCCTCATCCCTGCGCGACTGCTTGCCGCGTGGACCGCGGAGAAGCGCCGGCTTTCGGAACGAACATTCCTTCAAATACTCGCATTCACTGGATTGATGGCGGCCGTGATTCCCGCCGCAATACTGGAACAAACCGGAGGCGACTGGAGGAGGCTGCTTGCGCGACCCTCATGGATGAACAGTGTAGGGCTTCAATTGCTGGCGATCCCCGCGGTCATGGGCTTGAGCGCGGTGCAGGAATTCGTGGCGCGCGGCAAGGGCACCCCTCTGCCCTATGACCCTCCCCTCCGTTTGGTTACCAGCGGCCCATACGCTTACGTCAGAAATCCCATGCAAGTGTCCGCCGTCCTGCTCCTCCTGGGTTGGGGCATTCTTCTCGGAAGCCCCTGGGTCGCTGCCGCAGGTCTCATGGCCCACATCTATAGCATAGGGCTGGCCGGCTGGGATGAGACGGAGAGCATGCGACACCGCTTCGGCACGGCCTGGTCGCGCTACCGGAATTCCGTTCGTGCCTGGATTCCCCGCTGGCGTCCCTGGCATCCGGCGGCAGATGGCGATCCCGACCCCCGTCGCGCGCGCCTGTATGTGGCGGTAAGCTGCTTGCCCTGCTCACAGATAAAAAACTGGTTCGAGCGCCGCTGCCCGGTCGGCATGATTGCAGTCGCTGCCGAGGATCATCCTGACCGTGATCTGTACCGCATCACGTATGAGCCGGGCGATGGCGGTCCCGAGGAAGAAGGCGTTGCGGCCCTGGGGCGAGGGCTGGAGCACATTCACCTCGGCTACGCCTTCATCGGCTGGACGATGCGCCTTCCGGTTGTGCGCCAATTCCTGCAACTGATTGCCGATGTGTCGGGCGGCGAGCCTCGCCGCGTCCGCCGGAATTCCCGCCGGAACGAAAATCAGAACCACGAGATGGTTCTCAGCCGGAAGCGATAGCATCCCGGATACGGGTCAGCCTCGCGCTCCTGTGAATTTGAGCCTCCTGTACAACTAAGTGCATTTTGGCGCGAGCGCCGGGCGGGCAGATCCGAGGCGCCGCGACGCAGGCGATGCCGGTGTGCATCGTCGAGGAGCGGCAACAAAGCAGATGCCCGCCCGCCGCCGCGCCCCTCCGGGCTGCGGCCCGCAGGCCCGCTGGCGGTGTTGCTCGCTCCTTACATACCGCACGGGACGCACCGGGTATGCTCGTCGCTCGCGCCTTGCCAGCAGGCCTGGGGGCCAGCAGCAAAATGTACACCTTATTTCCTGACGGGTCCTAACCTGGGTCATGGCCGAGACGGCCATGCCACGAAGAGGCGCTCGCTGGCCTTTGATGAGACAATATTCGAAGAAATCACTGGCCAACCAAAATCGGTTCAATTAGGCTCTGGCAACATGATCGAAGAGCCGGCTGGGCGGCTTGGATGCGGAACCGCTCCCAAGTCTCAAACAGTGATTGTCGAGCCTTGGCTGGCAGTTTGCGTCGGAAGACAACGTACCATGTGGAGGTAACTCTGAAATGAATACGGATCCCTCGACCTACAAAGATGCCGGTGTTGACACCGAGGGCCAGGACCTTGCCATGCACTACCTCCGTCAGCGGGTCGAGCTCACCTTTGAACTGCGGCCAAACGAAGTGCGACTGCCAATTGGTTATTTTGCCAATGTCATCGACTTGGGCGGCGGAGTCGGGCTCGCGGTTTCAACCGACGGTGTTGGAACGAAGATATTAATCGCTCAGATGATGGATAAATACGACACGATTGGCATTGATTGCGTGGCCATGAATGTCAATGACGTCCTTTGTGTGGGAGCTGAACCTGTCGCACTGCTCGACTACATTGCCGTTCAGGTGCCACGTTACGATCTTCTCAAGCCGATCGTCGACGGTCTCTACGCCGGCGCTGTCATGGCCAAGGTCACTATTCCCGGCGGTGAAATTGCTCAGATAAGAGACATGATAAAAGGTTCTCGCGAAGGTTACGCCTTTGACTTGGTTGCGACTTGTGTAGGGACGGTGCCGATTGACCGAATTCTTACCGGTCAGGAAACCGTACCAGGTGATATTGTCGTCGGTCTGCGTTCGAGCGGAATTCACAGTAACGGCCTGACCCTGGCTCGCAGGATTCTCTTTGACAAGCTGGGCTGGCCGGTCGACAAAAATGTTCCTGAACTTGGACGAAGCATCGGTGAGGAACTGTTGGAACCGACGCGGATTTATGTCATGGCAGTAAGGTCCATGATTGGCGCCGGCTTACGAGTTAAAGCCCTTGCCCATATTACAAGCACGGGCTTTCTAAACCTGAGCCGCGCCTCGGCTCCGGCCGGCTACGTTCTCGATTCCCTTCCAGAGCCGCCGCCGGTCTTCAAGTTAATCCAGCATTGCGGCAATGTATGTGATGCTGAGATGTTTTTCACTTACAACATGGGCATTGGCTTTTGCGTGGTTGTGGCTCCGGAAGATGCTGATAAGGTCTTGGGCATCGCAAAGGAGCACAACGTCGGAGCTCAGGTAATTGGACACACGACGAAGGATGCGGATAAGAAAGTGAGCATTCCTTCGTATGGCCTTGTTGGCCGCTCAGATAAGTTCTTTCCTCAAGTGAGGTAGTGGGTTTTGAGATCCTCTCAATCCTTATCGCAGCTTGATGTTTCGAGGACAGTCTCTGGAGGGCCTCGTCCGCGAGGACCTTGTCCAGGAACATCTGAAGTGACGGAATCTCAGATGGGAGAGGGGGATCGACGTTGTGATGGAGCACCACGCGACTGCTGAAGAGGCGCGACGCTTCGGTGGCCAGACGCAAAATCCGCGCGCTGACAGACGAAAAGTCGATGGAACATAGAATTGTTCTGGTTTCCATGGCGCAACCTCCACGTCATCTTTCGGGGCAATACTTGTGCCAGAGAGAGATACAAGTCACGTCGTAGGAAGTTGCTTT
>QHZE01000276.1 GCA_003225335.1 Acidobacteriota bacterium | reverse complement strand
CCTGGGAGCGCACGCTTCCAGCGTGCTCAGCGTTTCTAACTCCCCGCACGCAGGATGCGTGCGCTCCCAAGAGAACGCACAAAAATCTTTTCCAAAAAGCAAAGGATTTTCGGGTTCGTAGTATAGGAGACACAGAGTACACGGGGATGCACGGAGGATGCCTCTGTGAAATCTCCGTGCCCTCCGTGTCTCCGTGGTGAAATGTGCATTTCAATTCCAGCGCGGGCGGCAGGGGAGATTTCAAGGTTCGCGCCGGCCTTCCGACTGGTACAATCAAGTTTTGTCGGAGACCCGGTGAGCCCGTAACCAGGCCATTTTCGTGTGTTGCGCGGCAGAAATCAGTTATGAGGAGACGGCCTCTTCTCGTGGTAGGAGTGGCTCTGGTCACGCTCGGGAGCGGGTTGTTGAACCTGTATTCCGTGATCGGACCGAGTCTCCCCGAGCGCAGCCGGTTACTCCGGAAGTTCTTTCCTCTCGAATTCCTTCGTCTTTCACGCTTCTTCACGCTGCTGATCGGGTTTGCCCTGGTCATCTCTTCGTTGAACATCTACAAACGAAAGAAGCGCGCCTGGCAGATCGTCCTCGGCCTTGGGTGTCTGTCTGTGCTTTTCCATCTGACCAAGGGCCTGGATTATGGGGAGGCGCTCCTGTCGGCCGTCCTCGTGGGAACGCTACTCGCGGGACGCAGGCATTTTACTGTTAAGAGCAGAAGCATTCCCGATTTAGGCTCGGTGGCCTCGCATATTGCGATCGCTCTGCTCGTCGTGCTCGTGTACGGAGTGTTGGGCTTCTGGTTGCTCGACCCAAGGGAGTTCGGCGTCCGTTTTACGCTCGCCGGTTCTATCCACCGCACCTTGCGTTTCCTGCTATTGGCCGCTGACCCGGAGATCGTGCCCCATACGCGCTATGCGCGCTGGTTCCTGGACTCGCTGTACGTGGTGACGATCGCAAGCTGCGTGTACGCCGGCGTAGCTCTCTTCCGGCCGGCGGTCTACCTTCTCGCAACCCTCCCTCAGGAGCGCACCCTCGCAGCCGAAATAGTTTCGCGGTACGGCCGGTGTGCTCTCGACTATTTCAAATTCTGGCAGGACAAGTCTTTCTTTTTCACAAGCTCACAAAAGTGCTTCCTGGCCTATCGAGTAGGGGCGGACTTCGCGGTCGTCCTGGCCGATCCTGTCGGCCCCGAAGACGAGATCGAAACCACCATTCTCGAATTCAAGGAATTCTGTGAAGAAAACGATTGGGGCCTCGCCTTTTACCAGACACTGCCTGATTTCCTTTCCGTCTACAAGCGCGTGGGTTTTAAGAAGCTCAAGATCGGCGACGACGCGATCGTGGACCTGACGCGTTTCACGCTGCAAGGAAAGGCAATGAAGAAGTTCCGCCACGTCACTAATCAGCTTGAGAGTTCCGGTATCACGATGATCCGGTACGAACCTCCCATTCCCGATAATATTCTCGCGCAAGCCAGAGAAGTTTCCGACGAATGGCTCCAGATCCCCGGCCGGCGCGAACGTACGTTTTCACTGGGCCTGTTCGAGGCGAGCTATATTCGCTCCACACCGCTTTTCTGTGCGGTCGACCCGAAAGGCTCGATGCTGGCGTTCGTGAATGAGCTTCCCTCTTATTATCCCGGCGAAGCGACGGCCGATCTCATGCGGCACAGGTTAAACTCGCCCAATGGAATCATGGATTATCTCTTCGTAAAGATCTTCCTGCACAACAAGGAAAAGGGCTTCAAGCGCTTCAACCTTGGCATGGCGCCCATGGCTGGTTTCCAGGAAAAGGAGGAAGCTTCAGCAGAAGAAAAGGCCGTTCATTATTTCTTTCAGCAGTTAAACTTTCTCTTCAGTTTTAGCGGCTTGAGGCGATACAAAGCAAAGTTCGCGACCTCCTGGGAACCGCGCTATGCCATGTACAGGAACGTACTGGATCTGCCCAGGCTGGCGCTTGCACTGCGCAAAATCTCCGAACTCAAGAATGAATAAGCCAACAACCGCGGTTTCCAAGACGGTGTCCTGGGTTGCGAAGCGGGGTCTCGGATATCTGATCGGGATCGCGTGCCTCATCTGGGTCTTTCACGACGTTCAGCGCGCCCGGATTCTGGAACATCTGCGCGGGGTCCGTTGGGCGTGGGTCGCGTCGGCCGTGTTCATGGACGTGTTCGGCTATCTCTGCCAGGGTTGGCGCTGGCAGCTGCTGTTGCGGCCGATCGGCTATTTGCCGGTCTTGCAGACGACACAGGCGATCTATGTCGGGTTGTTCGTAAACGAGATTCTTCCCATGCGAGTGGGAGAAATCGCCCGGGCTTACCTTGTCTCTCGCTGGCTGCGGGTGGAGTTCGTCAGGTTAATTCCTTCAATGGCGGTGGAACGGTTTTTCGACGGCGTGTGGCTGGCTGTGGGAATCGGTCTGGCCGCCATCTTTGTCCCCCTGCCGCGCAGTCTTCTGAAAGCGGCCGACGCGCTGGGAATTCTTGTGCTGATCGCCGCAGCGCTCTTGGTCTTTGTTGTTTTCCGCACACGAGATCCAGCCTCAGAGGCTCTGCCGGAGTCCAAGACCGGGGCACCCCGGGGCTGGCTGCGGTCGTCGGTTCGCCGGTTGGCACATGACCTGCGCTCCATTGGCACATCCCGGCTTTTCTATTTCGCGTTCGCTCTCTCCCTGGTCTTTATGCTGCTGGAAGCGCTGGCGTTCTGGTTTGTGATGCGGGCCTACGGGTTGCGTCAGTCCTTCGGGGTCGGGTTGGTGGTGTTCCTGATCGTCCATCTCGGCACGGCACTCCCCAACGCGCCTGCGAACGTCGGGACCTATCAGTTTTTCACGGTCGTGGGGCTGACCCTGTTCGGCGTTGACAAAACTTTGGCCAGCGCTTTTTCCCTCGCGGTCTTCGTGATACTCACGGTGCCGCTCTGGGCGATTGGTCTTGTGGCTCTGAGTCGGACCGGCAGGACGCTGCATTCGCTCCGCGTTGAAATCGACAGAGCGATGCTGCGCCAGAAATGAAAATGGACTCGTGGGCAAGTCATGGATAATCATGTCCGTAATGCGCCGCTTGTCGGCCGCCAACCTGTGGAGCTCTTCGTTGGCCTATTTGGCCCCACGATGGACTTCGGTCTTCCAAGTGCGATCGACCACCAGGTCCGGATACAGGCGGCGAAATCGCTCCGCAACGTGGCAGTCGAAACACACAGGCAGGTGGGTCGACAAGACATCGGGCAGCAGCTCCGGAGGAATCTCGTTGCACTGAACCGTGAGGCCTTGAGGATTCTTCAGCGCCGGTCTGTTTTCCAGCCAGTCGATCTCCCCGATGGGCTTGCCGCAGTAGACGCACTTCTTGTCCCGGTACCAATCCGCCAGGATATTGCGAACCAGACATTCTTCGGGAGAGAGCTCGATCTGCCTCAGACAGTCCTGGCCACAATCCTGAAGCTCAGGCCAGCGAGAGCAGGTTTTCAGCTCTAGTTTCGGCCCCCCGGAAATCGCAGTC
>QHZE01000275.1 GCA_003225335.1 Acidobacteriota bacterium | reverse complement strand
CTCTTTGCTCCGTGTCATCTTTTTTAATCTGTTCGTCGCAAATTTCTGGTTTCCCGCCTTCGCCTATGGGCAGAAGGGGGAAATCAGTTTTGCGCGGCACGTTCTTCCAATTCTGACCGCGAAGTGCCAGGGATGCCACCTGCCCACGATGCGAAGCGGCGGCCTCCTGGTGACCTCCTACGCGGATTTCAAAAAAGGCGGACGTCACGGAACACCGTTCGTTCCCGGACAGCCGGAACAAAGCCTGCTTCTCAAACACCTCACGGGCGAGATCGAGCCCCGCATGCCGATGGGGATGACTCCGCTCTCGGCCGAGGAGATAGACTTGTTCCGCGAATGGATTGTCGAAGGCAGTCAGGACGACTCCGCGGCAGCTCTGGACACGGATCCCATCCCTGTCGAGCCCCCGGTTTATCAGGCATCCCCCGTCATAACGGCGCTTGCTTACTCTCCCGACGGGCAGATTCTCGCTGTCTCCGGGAACCACGAGGTCATTTTCCATCGCGCCGACGGCACCGGCGTCGCAGGACGGTTGGTGGGCCGCGCGGAGCGCATACACTCGATCGTTTTTTCCCCTGACGGAAAGGTTCTCGCAGCGGTTGGAGGCTCGCCAGCTCGATTCGGAGAAGTCCAGCTGTGGGATGCGGAAAGCAGGAAACTGCTGCGGGCGGTCAAGGTGGGCACGGACACCCTTTTTGGAGCCGCGTTTTCTCCTGATGGCAAGTACCTTTCCTTCGGCTGTCCGGACAAGACCATTCGCCTGTTTGACGTCGCAGGCGCCGGCGAGACCCGGAAGATGGAGAATCATTCCGACTGGGTGTTCGGGACTGTGTTTTCAGTAGACGGCCGGCGCCTGGTTTCAGTCGGGCGCGACCATTTCGTGAAACTGTCGGAGGCAGCCACAGGCTCTTTCATAGAGAATCTCAACCTGCTCACCAAAGCGACCTTTGGAGGCCAGGGGGAGTTGTACTGCCTCGCGCGCCACCCCAAGTCGGATATCGTGGTCACCGGCGGCGACGACCGCACCCCGCGCATGTACACCATGCACCGGCCGCGCGCCATGAAGATCGACGACGATTCGTGCCTGCTGCGCGAGTTCGAGCCGCAGGGGGGCGCCGTAGAAAGCGTGAGTTTCAGCCCCGATGGCACGCAGATCGCCGTCGGCGGGATGGGAGAGGAAATCAACATCTACCAGGCGGACACCGGAGCGAAGGTGGCGTCCCTGCGAGGGCATCTTGGCGGCATCTACGCGCTGGCATTCCATCCTTCGGGCAGGCAGCTTGCCGCGGCAGGATTCGACGGGGTAGTGCGCATCTACGACATACGATCGCAGGCCCTGCTGAAATCGTTCGTCCCCGTGCCTGTCGCCTCGGGCGCAAAAACATCAAGCCAATAGAGGGCATTCATGCCGGCTTGCACAAACGGAATCAGATTCGTGTCGTTGCTGGCGTCCTTGTGTTTTTGTGCCCTCGTGGAAGATTCCGCGATTGCGGCGCCGCTCATCAAGGTGCTCCGGCCGCTTGGAGCGCGCCGAGGCACGACTTTTACATTGACTCTCATGGGCCAGAACCTCCTGCCGGGCTCTGAGCTGATCACAGCGCTCCCCGCCACAATAACCCGCCTTGCGCCTCCGAACAACCCCAAGAAACCCGAAACGGAACTTCCGTTCCTGGTCGAGTTGCATCGGGACGCGCCGGTGGCCCTCTACCCTGTGCGCCTCCGCGGCGAGGATGGCATCTCGAACCTTGTTCTTTTCAGTGTGAGCGATTTCCCTGAAATAGAAGTAAAAAAAGAGGAGGAGGCGAAGGACACGCCTCCATCTGCCCGCAAAATTTCGCCTCCGGTTGTGGTCAACAGCTTTCTGACAGCGGCCGCTCAGGATGTTTTCGTGTTCAATGCGCGCCTGGGTCAATCCCTGGTCTTTGAAGTGGAGGCGCGGCGGCTGGGTTCTGCAATAGACCCGATCATCCGTATTCTGGACGGCGCCGGGCGGGAGATCGCTGCGAACGACGACGCGCCGGGCATTGGCGTCGATTCCCGGCTTCAGGTAAAGTTCCCGCGCGACGGCGAATACCGCGTTGTCGTGCACGACAGCCGTTTCAGCGATCAGGAAAGCAGTTTCTACCGTCTCAAGGTGGGAAACTATTTGTACGCGGAAAGTCTCTTTCCTCTGGGCTGGCAGCGAGGAAAGGACATCGAGGTCACGCTCCTCGGAGGAAATCTGCCCGGACCCATCGTCGTCCATCCTCCTCTCGATGTGCCGGCGTCTCAAACAATCGCAATGATTCCAGTACCGCCGGCAAAAGGTGGCAGTCTCCCGATGCCGTTTGTGCTCGGAGATCTGCCTGAAATAATCGAGCCTCCTGCAACCCAGACACCTGTAAGCCTCGCCGGCGAGACGGTGGTTAACGGAAGAATCTCCAAGCCCGGCGAGAGGGATCTCTATCGCCTTGCCGTCACACCAGGTGAGAGATGGTTTTTCGAAGTCATGGCCGCGGGGCTGGAGACGACGCCAATGATCGCGTGGCTGGGTCTTTACGACACCCAGATGAAGCTCCTTTCATCCGCGGTCGATGGCGGCAGCCTCATCGTTCAGACCGAATTCTCCTTTGCTCCGCCGGAGAAGGGATTCGATCCGAAGCTTCTTTTCCGGGTGCCGGAAAACGTGCGCGAAGTACTCGTGGCCGTCGAAGACCTCAACCACAGAGGAGGTCCGGATTTCGCCTACCGCCTGCGCGCGACACGAAAGTTTGAGGAGTTTGCGCTGGAGTTGGCGTCGCCGTACATCAACATTCCCGCGGGAGGCACGGCCACGGTCCCCGTGCGGGTGATACGCCACACGTACCAGGGTCCGATCCAGCTCGGCATCGCCAATGCGGGTGATGGGCTGCTGGTTGAAGGCGGTCATGTGCCTGCCAACATCAAAGAAGGGATGCTCGTAGTGACTTCCAGACCCGGAGTCAAACTCTCCACATCCGAACTGGAGGTTTGGGGTGAGGGTGTCTCTTCGGCCGGGGAGCGTATTCGGCGCAGAGCTGCCGGACCGGGCCTCATGACGCCCGTCAAAGGCGCACGAAGGGAAGTGGGCGGAGGGTCGATTGCAACGCAAAGACCCTATCAGGCGAAATGGCTGGGAATGGCGCTTCCCGCGGGCATATCGAGGCCGGTTCCTTTGTCACTCGAGGTTTCAGATCGTGAGATCCAATTGGTTCAGGGGCTAAAGCGCGAGATCCGGGTGACAGTCAATAAGAATGTCCCGATTGCCGGTTCCCTCCGCGTCGAGGGCCAGGTGCCCGCCGGGATAGATGTGGACATCAAGGCGGGGATGCTCGATGAAAAGAAGGAATCTCTGCCTGTTCAGATTTCTGCCAATTACAACGCCAGGATCGGACGCTTCGACCTGGTTCTCGTAGCCAGAACGGACGCGGCCGGGCGCGAGCTGACCGTAGTTTCGCCCTGCGTGACAGTGGACCTGGTGCGCGCCTTCTCCCTGGTCATTCCCTCGGACAGCTTTGAGATGGAAAGTGGCGCGGATGTTACGATCGAGGGCAGGCTGCACCGGCAATATCCCTTTCAGGAGGCGGTACAGATTAAGGCAGTCGATCTTCCGCTGCATGTGACTGGCGCGCCTGGTCATGTGCCTGCCAACATCAAAGAAGGGATGCTCGTAGTGACTTCCAGACCCGGAGTCAAACTCTCCACATCCGAACTGGAGGTTTGGGGTGAGGGTGTCTCTTCGGCCGGGGAGCGTATTCGGCGCAGAGCTGCCGGACCGGGCCTCATGACGCCCGTCAAAGGCGCACGAAGGGAAGTGGGCGGAGGGTCGATTGCAACGCAAAGACCCTATCAGGCGAAATGGCTGGGAATGGCGCTTCCCGCGGGCATATCGAGGCCGGTTCCTTTGTCACTCGAGGTTTCAGATCGTGAGATCCAATTGGTTCAGGGGCTAAAGCGCGAGATCCGGGTGACAGTCAATAAGAATGTCCCGATTGCCGGTTCCCTCCGCGTCGAGGGCCAGGTGCCCGCCGGGATAGATGTGGACATCAAGGCAGGGATGCTCGATGAAAAGAAGGAATCTCTGCCTGTTCAGATTTCTGCCAATTACAACGCCAGGATCGGACGCTTCGACCTGGTTCTCGTAGCCAGAACGGACGCGGCCGGGCGCGAGCTGACCGTAGTTTCGCCCTGCGTGACAGTGGACCTGGTGCGCGCCTTCTCCCTGGTCATTCCCTCGGACAGCTTTGAGATGGAAAGTGGCGCGGATGTTACGATCGAGGGCAGGCTGCACCGGCAATATCCCTTTCAGGAGGCGGTACAGATTAAGGCAGTCGATCTTCCGCTGCATGTGACTGGCGCGCCTGTTGAGGTGCCTGCCACGGATTCGGCATTTAAGCTGCACTTTGAAACGGAGCCGGCCGCCGAATCCGGCGAGTACGAGATACGACTGGTGGCAACGGCCAAGATGGAAGGCCGCAAGGATGACAGGGATTACACCATCCCGGACAAGAAATTGCGTTTGAAGATTCTTAAAGGAAGCATCAGCAAATGACCACCTGTCATGAGCCACAGAGACACAGAGCGGTAGAACTGGCAAATGAAAGATGACAAATGACCAATGAAAAATTATGAAAAATGACAAATTGCACGTTGGGGACGAATCTACAAATTTGTCATTTTTCATTGGTCATTTTTCATTTGTCATTGGTGTACAGAGATACTTCGGGCATCACTGTCATGAAGGAATATCAAGTATGAAAAGGTTAGTCTTGCCTGCATTTTGCGGATTGTTCGTTCTGTCGACTTTTTCTGCGGCGGGGACCGGGCCCTCGAAAGCCAAGCTTGAGGTGTTTCCTCAGGGGATCGTAATGTCGGATCCTCGGGAGGTCCGGCGTGTTCTGATTTCGCTGCAGCAGGCCGACGGCAGCAAACTCGACCTGACAGGTGCGTCCAAGCTCACCACGACTAGCGATGTGGTGCGGATTGACGAGTCCGGAGTCATCCACCCTGTCAAGGACGGTGTGGCCGTGATTGAGGCGGCTGCCAATGGAATGACCGCGCGCTTTGAGGTCACGGTGCGTGGGCTTTCTGAAAAACATCCTGTGGGCTTCGTAAAGGACGTAGTCCCGATCCTGGGTAAGGCAGGGTGCAACAGCGGACCCTGCCACGGCGGCGCCAAAGGCAAGAACGGTTTCAAACTCTCTCTGCGCGGCTACGACCCTGCCTTTGATTACGGCGCACTGATTCAGGATCTCTCAGGCCGCCGCTTCAATCGGGCAGACCCGGCACAGTCCCTCCTGCTCCTCAAGCCGACAATGGGTGTGGCGCACGGCGGTGGGCTGCGGTTCCCTGTGAGCTCCCGCTACTACAACACGCTGGTCCAGTGGATTCGAGAAGGCGTGAAGCTCGACGATGAGAAAACGGGCGCCGTAACCGGCATCAAGCTCTTTCCCTCCGACATATTGATGAACAAGTCTGGCCTGTCGCAGCAGATGCTGGTCCTGGCGCGCTACCCGGACGGCAGTGAGCGGGATGTGACTCTGGAGTCTACCTACGTTTCCAGCACCCCTGCCGTGGCTGAGGTGTCGGACTCCGGTCTGGTTCACTCTTTGCGGAAAGGTGAGTCCACGATTCAAGTGCGCTACCAGGGGCAGGTTGTCTCCGTTCCCGTCACGGCCCTGCCGGACAAGGCGGGATTCCAATGGACGCAGCTCCCGCAACACAACTACGTCGATCGCCTGGTGGACGAAAAACTGAAGAGACTCTGGATCGTTCCTTCTCGCTTGTGCAGCGATGCGGAGTTCATGCGCCGCGTCTCGCTCGATCTGACAGGCTTGCTGCCTCGTCCCCAAGATGTGCGGGCTTTTCTCGCCGATCCCGAACCGAGCGGGATCAGGAGGAGCAAGCTGATTGACAGGCTCCTCGCATCACCGGAATACGTCGATCACTGGACTCTGAAGTGGGGAGACTTGCTTCAGTGCAACCGGCGTTTCCTCGGAGAGAAAGGCCTGTGGACGTATCGAAGCTGGATTCGGAAGTCGATCGCGGAGAACAAACCCTACGATCAGTTTGTGCGTGAAATCGTCGAGGCCGACGGCAGCACCTTCGGCAACCCAGCTGCAAACTTCTTTCGAGCCACGCGCGAGCCAAAGGTCATGATGGAGACGGTCTCGCAAGTGTTCCTCGGCGTGCGGATGATGTGCGCGAACTGTCACGATCACCCGTTCGAACCGTGGACGCAGCGCAGCTACTACGAGATGACGGCCTTTTTCGGCGGTGTGGCCTTGAAAGAGGGCGCGCAGAGTGATGAGGAGGTCGTCTACGAAAAGCGCCAGGGCTATGAGATCCGTCATCCGAAGTACGGCTACGAAGTGACGGCGAAATTCCCGTTCGGAAACCCGGCACAACTGGACACCCACGGAGAGCGGCGGAAACAGTTCGCTCAATGGCTGACATCCAAGGACAATCCGTACTTCGCCAATGCGATTGCAAACCGGATCTGGAGCTACTTCTTCGGCAGAGGGATCATCGACCCTGTGGATGATCTCAGACCCAGCAATCCTTCCTCCAATCCGGCGCTCCTGGCCGCGCTGGCTGAAGACCTGAAACGCGCCAACTTCGACCTGAAACATCTCATGCGCCGCATTGCCAACTCGCGCGTCTATCAGGCGGCTTATACGACGAACGAATGGAATGAAGATGACGGGACGAATTTTTCGCACCAGCGCCCGCGGCGCCTTGCAGCAGAACAGTTGCTTGACGCCGTGGCGCTCGCAACCGGAACGGCTCTCAATTTCGAGGGAGTGCCCAAAGGTTACCAGGCGCAGCAACTGCCCGATTCGAAGATCGCCGTCGGGGGCTTCCTCGACCTTTTCGGCCGGCCTCCACGAGAGTCGTCGTGTGAATGCGAGCGCAGGGGAGACATCAGCCTGGGACAGGCGCTGAACCTGATCAACGGCGGGGTGATTGCGGATGCGATCGCGGACCCGGATGGCCGCGTGGCGAAGCTGGTTCTTTCCGGCGCCGGAGATCAGAAAATCGTCGAGGATCTGTATCTCGCCACTCTCAGCCGGATGCCCGATTCGGGAGAGGTGCGTCTGTCGGTCGATTATCTAAAGGGCGGAAACAACCGGGCGGAGCGCGCTCAGGACTTACTGTGGGCGCTGCTGAACAGCCACGCCTTTCTTTTCAACCGTTAAAAAAGGGGTCTGACCCTGAAAATTGAATTTTAAATTTTCAGGGTCAGACCCCATAAGGTAGGGAGAAACGCTATGTTGGTGATTCCTGGGAAAATGGGAACGTTGTGCGACGGGACGACGCGCCGGGAGTTTCTGCGCGTCGGCGGCGCCGCGTTGTTCGGCATGAACCTCCCACAGCTTTTCGCGCTGCAGGCCCACACACTCTCAACGGCCGCTGCAAAAGGGATCAAAAAGGGATTCGGCCAGGCCAAGTCGGTGATTCTCCTGTTCCTTCAAGGGGGCCCGAGCCACCTGGACATCTGGGACCCCAAGCCGGATGCGCCTTCGAACATACGCGGCGAATTCAAACCTATAAAAACCAAAGTCCCGGGCGTCCTGCTGAGCGAGACCATGCCCATGCTTGCCGAGCAACTGGACAAATGCATTCTCATCCGCTCGATGAGCTATACGCCCGAAGGACTGTTCAACCACACGGCCGCGATCTACCAGATGCTGACCGGATATCCGCCCGACAAGGTTTCTCCTTCGGGCCAGCTCGAGCCGCCTTCGCCGCGGGATTTTCCCACGGCTGGTTCGCAGATATCAAAGCTGAAACCACCCGACGTGTCGATGCTCCCCTTTGTCGAAATGCCGAGACCGCTCCAGGAGAGCAACGTGATCGGCAAGGGGGGCGCGGCAGGGTTCCTGGGAAAAGCCTACGACCCGTACCGTCTCTATCAAGACCCGAACAAGCCGATCAAGATTGATGACCTCGCGCTGCGTTCGGACGTGGGTGAGGGACGACTCAAGGGGCGCTTCGAGCTGCTCAAAGGAATCAACTCATCCATGAAGGATCTGGAGAAGGCTGTCAGTTCTACGGCTGTCGATGAGTACTATGCCAAGGCCTACGACTTGGTGTTATCCGGCAAGGCGCGCAGCGCCTTCGACCTCGAGCAGGAGCCTGCTGCCGTTCGGGAGAGATACGGCCGCACGACGTTTGGCCAGGGAGCCCTGCTGGCCCGGCGGTTGGTGGAGGCGGGAACGCGACTGGTGCAGCTGAACTGGCCTGCGGTTGCCAACGGCAATCCCGAAGTCGATGCTTTTGACACCCACGCCGCCAATTTCGGACCGCTGAAAAATCTGCATTGCCCGATTCTCGACCGGACGCTCTCGGCTCTTCTTGAGGATCTGGATCAGCGCGGATTACTCAACGAGACCCTCGTAGTGGCAGTCGGTGAGTTCGGCCGCTCCCCGCGCCTCGGGGTAAGCACTTCGGGGAACAGCAATGCGCCGGACGGCCGGGACCATTGGCCTTATTGCTACACGGCGCTGATTGCCGGGGGCGGGATCAAGCGCGGCGAGGTGTATGGCAAGTCCGACGACACCGCGTCCGCTCCCAAGGAAGATCCCGTGCACCCCACGGATCTTCTTGCGACGGCTTACTACGCTCTGGGCATTGATCCTGCGATGGAGATTTTGAACGATCTCAACCAGCCCCGGCCGCTGGTCAAAGGGGAGCCCCTCGTCACCCTTTTCGGCTGAGAGGAGTTCGCTTTCGTTTTGGAGTTCAGGCTTTAGCCTGCTCGCAGCAGCCTATCTGCCGCGATGGATTGCACGAACCGAAAGACTGGCCACGAATTCCACGAAAACAGGGCTGGCTGTAATCAAAAAGTTCGTGGAATTCGTGAAATTCGTGGCCAGTCTTTCAGGCCTCGAGGTCCCTCCCGAGACTGAGAAGGTGTGAAAAATCATCCACGACTTGATGGGAGTTCAAGCTTCAGCTTGCAGCCTAAAGGCTGAACTCCAAACAGGGAGCTTTTTAGGTTGAACATCCGTTCGAGAAATCTATAATAGTCCCCCTGCCGGCGAACGGCGGGAAACTGCCGCTCGTCATTGGGCGGAGTAAAGCCGGTTATTGTTGCCGGATAACTGACCTATTCGAACGTGGCACGTGCGCGTCTCGCGTATGATGCAAGACAAGAACGGACACCGGTCCGAAAGCGAGAAAGGAGTTTTTCGATGCCCGAACAAGATCTGATCCAGTTGGCGCGTGAAAACGTGGAGGCATGGACCGAAGGCAATTGGCAGCGGCTCCGGGCTGCGTTAGCACCGGATGTCGTATACGATGAGGTGGGGACTCAGCGCCGGCTTCAAGGGGCCGACCAGCTGATCAAGGTCTATCAAGACTGGAAAAAGGCGGGTCCCGACGGAAAGGGAACGGTAACAAAAGCTATCGCCAGCGGCGACACCGTGGTCCTGGAGGTGACCTGGAAAGCAACCCAGAACGGCCCGCTCGAGACACCTAGCGGCATCGTCCCCCCTTCTGGTAAGCAGTGGTCCATTCAAGCGGCTCAAGTGATAAAGATCCAAAACGGCAAGATCAAGGAGTTACGTCAATACTTCGACGTGTTAACCCTGCTGCAACAAATCGGCGCGGCGCCCGCGCAGCAAGGAGCGCGGCGGGCCTGATTCCGGCGGCAGCTGCGCCGTCACGATAAAACGTCCCTCAATCCCTTCTTCCAGGAAACCTGCGCCGGGGAGACTTGTCTCTTTGCCGGCGCAGGTGGCCGGTCTCAAAGCCGATCTTTAGCCACAGAGGCGCGGAGACACAGAGAAAACCTTGTCTCTGCGGCTGCGTGGCCAAATCGCGGTTGCTCTGGTCTGGGCTTGGCCTTGTCCGGTGTCCGCGCACAAAAACGGTGGAACAAGGGCGCGGCTTCGTGGAGAATAGAGAAGATGCTGCGAACAGGATTGGGACTCTGTCTGGCCTTGGGCCTCGCGTGGTGCTGCGCCGCCGGGTTCGACGAAAAGGACAAGAAAGATCCCGTTCGGAACCCGCTTGCCCGCAACCCGGCGGCAATCGAGGCTGGAGGCGAGCTCTTCCGCGCCCGCTGCTCGTTCTGCCACGGCCTCGACGGGAAGGGAGGCGGCCGCGGCCCGAACCTGACTTCGGGCGAGTGGGGCAAGGACAGTGACATCTTCAGCGCGATCCGCAAGGGCGTGCCCGGGACGCAAATGCCCCCGAACGACCTGCCGGACGCCGAGACATGGCAGCTTGTCGCGTTCATCCGGAGCCTGGGCGGCGCCGGCGACCAGCCACCCGTCGCGGGCGATCCGAAACGGGGCGAAGAGATCTTCTTCGGCAAGGCGCGCTGCGCGTCGTGCCACATGATCCGCGGCCGCGGCTCGCCGTTTGGGCCCGAGCTCTCGAACGTAGGGGCCGCGCGCTCGGCTGCGAAGATCCGTCAGTCAATCCTGGAGCCGAGCGCCGAGATCCTCTCCGACTGGGCCGGCGCAAGGGTCGAGCTGCGCAGTGGCGAGAAGTTTGACGGCGTCATCCGCAACGAGGACAACTTCTCGGTCCAGCTCGTCGACAGGCAGGGCCGGTTCCGCCTGCTCGACAAGCGGAAGATCGCGCGACTGACACGCCTCGAGAAGGAGTCGCTCATGCCGGGCGACATCGCGGGAACCCTGTCGCCCGACGAGCTTCAGGACCTGCTCGCCTTCCTCGACCGGCAGCGCTCGAGCGAAGCCAATGCCGGTAACGAATATTCGAGACCTTAGCGGGTGATTAGGAATCCAGAATTCAGAATCCAGAATCCAAAAGCAAAAGCCACGTCCATTCTGGATTCTGAATTCCGGATTCTGAATTCCACACGTGGAAAGATTTCGCGTAACCTACGCGTTCAGGAGGAGCCAGTGCATAATGTCCGCGTGTCCCGCCGGACCTTTGTTTCGGCGGCAGCTGCGCCGTTCGTCGCCGGGATCGTCCGTCCGGTCCTGCCGTCCGTACAAAATTACTGGGCGGACCAGCTGGCCGGCACGCCCGCGGAGAACTGGCTCACCTACCACGGCGACTACAGCGGCCGCCGTTTCTCTCGGCTGGCCGCGATCGCCCGCGCCAATGTGAAGCGGCTCCAGGCCGCCTGGGTCTACCAGGCCGAAGGCACGAGCCACCAGGAGTGCACGCCGGTCGTGCGCGACGGCGTCATGTACGTCACGGCCTCGAACATCGTGTACGCGCTCGACGCGTGCGCGGGCCGGAAGATCTGGGAGTACCGGGCCGAGCTTCCGGAGGGAATCAAACCCGAGGTCAACCGCGGCGTCGCGCTCTCGGAGCACCGGCTCTTTTTCGCGACGGCGGACTGCCGCCTGATTGCGCTGGACGCGCGCAACGGGAGCCGCGTTTGGGAGGCGCGCGTCGCCGACCACCGCAAGGAGTACCGGCTGACGCAGGCGCCGCTCGTCATCAAGGACAAGGTCGTGGTCGGGATGGGCTATGGCGACTGGGGCGCGCGCGGCTACCTCGACTGTTACGACCAGGCGACAGGCGCGCTCGTGTGGCGGTTCTGGACCGTGCCCAGGCCGGGTGATCCCTTTTCCGAGACATGGCCGGAGGCCAACAATGCCTGGGAGAACGGCGGCGGCTGCACCTGGATGACCGGGACGTACGACCGCGAGGCGAACCTGATCTATTGGGGGACCGGCAACCCCGCCCCGGACTTCTATGGCGAGGGCCGAACGGGGGACAACCTCCTCACGAACTGCGTCGTCGCGCTGGACGCCGACACGGGCGAGCGGCGCTGGCATTTCCAGTTCACGCCGCACGACACGCACGACTGGGACGCGTGCGAGTGCCCGATGCTCGTCGATGCGGCATGGCGCGGCCGCCCCCGCAAGCTCCTGGTCGAGGCCAATCGCAACGGGTTCTTCTACGTCCTCGACCGCATTACGGGCGAGTACCTGCTCGGCAAGGTCTTCGCCACCCAAACCTGGGCTCGCGGGCTCGACCCGAAGGGCCGCCCAATCGTGATCGAGGGCACGGACCCGACGCCGGCGGGCGTGAAAGTCTGCCCGACGGTCGAGGGCGCTTCGAACTGGATGTCGCCCTCCTACAGCCCGCGCTACGGGCTCTACTACGTGGTGGCGCAGGACGGTTGCACCATCTACGCGAGCTCGGCGGCGCCGTTCCAGGAAGGCAAAAACAATTACCAGGGCACGGGTACTCAGCGTCTTCCGGGCGATCCCGCGCGCATGTTCATCCGGGCGCTCGAGCTCCAGACGGGCGAGAAGCGCTGGGAGCGGCCGATGCTCGGGAGCGAGTGGTCCTGGGGCGGAACTCTCGCGACAGCGGGGGACCTGGTGTTCGTGGGGGACGCCGCTGGAAACCTGGTCGCCCACGACGCTGAGAAGGGCGATGCGCTCTGGCACTTCTACACGGGGAGGGATCTGAGCGCTTCGCCGATGACGTACGCCAGCAGCGGCCGCCAGTTCGTCGCGCTCGCGTCGGGCTCCGCCATCTTCACCTTTGCCCTTCCGGAGTGACTCGAGGCCGAAAATCCTTCGCAATCTGGCAAGTGCGTTCTCCTGGGAGCACACGCATCCGGTCTTCACCACAAAGTTTTCATGATCCTGCGGCTCGCCACTCCTATACTATAAATCTTGAATTTCTTGCCAGGCTGGAAATCTTTATTATCTGCGCTCTCGGAGGCTGGCTATGGGCACGACATGAGATGTCCTACGCCGCGGCGCGGTTCAGTTGTTCGAGTGTGACCCGCCGAGCCGTGAGCGCGGCGCCGATGATTTGCCTACCTTTTGGAGTGAGGATGTAGCGATAGGTAGTGTTTACTTTTTGGATCAGGTGGTGTGCGCGAAGCATGCGTATCAGGCGTGTGACGCGACCGTTGCGGCGTCTTTTTTCTTTCGTGGAATTGGGGGTCCCCTTAAAGAGCAGCGCTTGGAGGTCCCTGTTTCGGAAACCATTAGCTGAAAACTCGCCACGGTTAACAGCTTTGAAGAGTTCTAGATCCTCTTGCGACCAGGGTCGGAGAGCACGGATGCGTTTGCCTTTCCAGGTGGTTGGCGCACAGATTCCCTGCAGCAGGTCACCCAGTGGGATGGAAGTATCAGCAGCCGCTAAGGCGTCGAGATAACGGTCGATTCCCGCCTGTGACACCTGAGCGCGGCGATGTATGTCAGCGACGCCTCGCCGTAGTTGGCGCCATTTGCATTCGCCCCCGGGATCGTTCTCTTTCGGTCGGAAGACCTTGAAATCCTCAGGGTCGTTCATAGTGAATTCAGAGCGCAAGACGATGCCGAATTTGTCGTACAGTTTGATCCAGTTTTTACCCACTCGATGCTTAATCCGAACTCCCTCGGGGCGGTCCTTGAAGTCCGTCACAACCTCGGCAGTGCGAACTTTGCGTCCCAAAAAGCGCATGACATCGGGACTGGAGAAGTTGATCATGGCGTGCCAAACCAGACGGCGATAGACGGAAGCCAGCGCCGAGGTGCTCTTGAAGACGATGTCGGTGGCCCATTCGTTCTGGTAGATCGACCAGTAGTATCGCAGTGGGAATGCTTTGAATATCTTGCCGTGGATCGGATTAAGCATGCGAACGAACCGATCGAGTATCGTAGGCCAGGCCGTGCGCAGTTGCTGATCCATCAGTTTCTGCGCTTTTGGAAAGTCCTCGATCCAGGAAAAACAGTTGTCCAGGCGGAGGTATTTAATGCCGGCTTTATCCATCTGCCGCGACAGCCATTCGCGCCCGTTGAGGCAGATCTGGATGTTGAAGGGGAACCAGGTTTGAATGCGGGCGTTCATCCAGCCGAACTGAGGATCGATGAGATAGTGGTAAAGATACAGGCACCTCCTCGGCCGCAGTTCGATGTCCAGTTCTTTCGATTTGGCGTCGCGTTGCACCTTAAAGCTCATACAGGACTCGACGCAAGAAAGAACAGCGATCAAGCCGCTGGTGATACCGTCCTTGGCCGCGATCTTTTGGGCTCGAGCTTCCTTATCAGTCCTGCTGGAGTGCAAATAGACGACGGGCCGTTGCTGAGCATGGGCCGCTTGGCAGGAAGCTGTCCTGAGTTGCTTACTGACACTGTCAACGTAACGACCGAAGTCTTTGAGCATGACTTGGTTTAGCCACAAGAAGCCCTTCATGCCGTAAGGGTAGGAAATCGGTCGTAGGGAGCCGCGCAGGATCAGCCGGTCGAAGCCGCTTAAGACGCCGGTGATTTTATCGGAGAAACGTTGTATAAACTGTTTCATGGCGTCCTCCTGTTTCTGAGAAATCTTTTGTCAGATTTGGCTTAGATCGGGAGCGACGCCATGTCAACCATCTTCCCGCCTCCATGCAGAACAGAGAGAACCTAACCATCAATGAAATCACCGAGGCGATCATAGGAGCGGCCATCGAAGTGCACCGCACCCTGGGGCCGGGACTGTTGGAGTCGGCATATCAAGAGTGCCTGGCTAGAGAACTGACCTTGCGGCAGATTGCATTCGAGCGAGAGAAACCACTGCTGCTGGAGTACAAAGGCGTGAAGCTGGAATGCGGCTATCGTCTTGATTTCTTGGTTGCCGGGATGGTTGTAGTTGAGGTCAAAGCGGCTGAATCGGTACTTCCGGTGCATAAAGCGCAGTTACTGACGTATATGAAGCTGGGCGGGTGGAAGGTAGGGTTGATCATCAACTTTCATGCGCCCCTGCTGAAGAACGGAATTAAGAGACTGGTCTTGGGCTTGGAAGAAAATGCCGCCGGTTCCGAAAGAAAAACAAAAAAACTCAGCGTCTCAGCGTCTCTGCGGTGAGGTCTTTGGTTGCGGCCGAAGGCCGCCCCTTTGAAAATACGCCTTTGAAAATACGCCTTTCGGGTACGGGAGGGCGCGACTTCAGTCGTGCCGTCACGAAGCGTGTTGAAGAGGGGCTTTAGCCCCTGAGGCGTCGGAAGATACTGTAAAGCCGACAGATATCCCTCAGCGGCTAAAGCCTCTTGGAGGTGCGTCTCTCCTGCGGCACGACTGAAGTCGTGCCCTCCCGCTCCCAGTGATTTTCATTCG
>QHZE01000713.1 GCA_003225335.1 Acidobacteriota bacterium | reverse complement strand
TCAGAACCATTATACACATCTGTATGTTTCGATACAATAGAATACTCATTTTTCATTGTACTTTTACCAATTGCATGCGAGAATACAGAAATGGATGCCAAAGCCCAACAGCAAACGCTATCGATTCGCATTTCCGATACGCTGCGCGAGTTTCTCGAACGAGCCAAGGAGATGATCGCCAGCGGACGCGGAGAGTCGGTGTCCACTTCGGATGTCGCCAAGATCTTGCTGGAGTCGGCCAAGGATGACCGCCTTGATTTCCGGCTTGAAGCGGGCGAACTTCAGAGGTCCCCTACGCAATCCCTTTGCTCCATCAGGCGAAAATGGGACCAGAGGCAGGACCTCTCAAGAGCCGAATGGTTTTTCCTCTCTTATTACATCCAGATCGGTTGCGAGGAGCTTTCTGAAAATCCGGAGATGCCAACCTCGGATTCATTCGCCGATCTGCTCGAAGCGATCCTGGCGGTGCGCGCGCTTCGTACGCGAGGCGGTGTTCGGCTGGACCATTACTATTTGTCCAATCTCGGACCCGATGCCAGTCGCCCATTAAACGAGCGGCAAATCGACCCTGAAATAGTTCCTGAGGTTTTCGCCAAGGTTATCGGGAAGTTACGCGAGCGCTCCCCTTTCTCTCAACCGACCTTTGCGGGGCGGATCTTCAATGTTGCTGTTCGGGACGAAGAGCTGCCGAACATCGTCGCGCTCAACCGGGCACTGTTTCCCCACATGAGTACGCTGTTCCGGCTGGCGGCACGAGGCCACTGGATACGCGAACGTCGACCTGTTCGGAGGAGCGAAAACGAGGGGATCAGCGACGACATACCTGCAGTCAAGAGAAAAGGCTTTCGTCTCTCGTCTGCCGTGGGCAGCGATGGTGAAGTCTTGCTTCTCCTCGATATGGAAGAAAAGGATGCGCAGTATACGTTTGGGCCGTACCCGGAGATACGGGAGTTTGTTGTGATGCTCGAACGTCTCGAGCACTGCGGAACCTGGCGCGGGACCTACTACCACGCCGGAACAATCCCCGAAACGCCGGACAAGCCCAAACGCTTTTACTTTCGTAGCCGCACCGGCTGCGTCACGTTTGGGTTCTCCGTGGAGGAGTGGCAGCGCTTGAAGAGCCTTTTTACCGCGGCGCTTGCGACGCCAGAGTTGCGGAGGTTTTTTTCGGAACTTTCCCTCATCTATGGCGAGCTCTAGTCTCTGCACGGCGCCAGCGAGCTCGAAGATCAGGAGTAGGTCGTATGAGTAACTCGAAGAGATCAGGCTCTGAATCTGTGCCTCTGACAGCGGGCGCCTCAAAGAGAGTCATTCTCTCGATGGGTGGCAAAGGCGGTGTCGGAAAGACGAGCGTGATGGCGGGTCTGGCCGAATGGTTCGACACCAATCAGATCCCGGTGAAACTGCTCGATCTCGATACCGAAAACAAGGCGAGAGGATCCCTGACGCACTTTTTCGGCGGCCGCGTGCCCAAGGTGAACATTCACACACCGGCTGGGCTTGACGCCTTCGTCGATCATCTCGCCGACGGTTCACCTGTGATCCTGGCAGACATGGGAGCAGGTTCGGGCCAGATCACCTACGACTGGTTTGACAAGATGTACCCGGATGTGACTGATGCGGGGATCGTCTTCACTACGATCGGCGTCGTGACCTCGGATCCGGCTAGCGTCGAGAGTGTCCTCGCTTGGGCTGCGCGACTTCAGAATCGAGTCTCATACCTGATCGTCGAGAACAGCATCGCTGAACATGCGGACTTCACCTACTGGCGGGAAAGCGACCAGGCCCGGCAGTTCCGTGAGGCATTCGCGCCGGCCGTGATTGAGATGGATTTTCGCCTGGCAGAGCTGGAAAACGCGGCCCGCAATCATGGGGTCACACTGGGTGGCGTGGCCTCGAGGACTACCGGCGCCGCGGAATTGCGCAGGGCTTCAATCGTCATGCGGGCACAGAGCTACCGTC
>QHZE01000712.1 GCA_003225335.1 Acidobacteriota bacterium | reverse complement strand
ATCAGCTCCAGACAGTACCCCCTCGACCTTTCCGTTCCCGCCATTCGCGATGCCACATAGAGAGCTTTTTCCACCACCGGCAACTGGCTCTCAAAGAGCTTGAAGTAGACCATCTCGTAGGGCTCGTATTCTCCCCCCGTGAAGTACTTGTAGACCTCTTCCTTCAGTTCCTGCTTGGTCTTCTCCTTGGCCTTGTGCAACCAGGTTGCACTGTCAAAGTGCCTCCCTTCGCTTTTCGCCACTTTTGCCAACTCCAGGGCCTTGGACCACCCCAGGCTCTCAATCTCCAGGGTCGGAATCTGGTGCAGGTGGTCGTGGATCGACATCAGGTAGTAGGCCTTGCGCCGTGAGTCAGGAAACTTGGCCTCCAGGAACCCTTCGAAGCTTGTGTACCCCAGCCGCCAGTAATCCCGATCGCGCACCTCGCAGAGGTGCTTCCCCAACTCGGCGAACCTCTGGTCCTTCTGTTGATCGACCCCCTGCTCCCAGCGCAGGATCGCGTCGATCCGGGCCAGGACCTGCTGGGCCCTCGTTTTATCCATGCACCGGCTGCTCCTCGATCTTAACCAGCTTGTCGTCCACCAGGCGTTTCTGGCGCAGGCACAGTCCCACGTAGGCACAGTTGAGGCACTGGTTGTTGGGATAGCGGATGCCCGAGCGGGGGTAGAAGTGCCCGCCCTCCATCTCGCTCACCAGCATGCCTAACGTCTGCTCGAAGGCCCGCCACTGACGCTTGCGAATGCGCGCGTGGAGGTACTGAATCTGCGGCTCCTTCTTGCGCACGAAATTCACCAGGTAAACGTCCTGCTTTTGAGCCGCCCACGAGTAGCAAACCAACTGGGGGTCCAGCTCCAACAGTCGTGGCCGGCTTTCCGGATAGGCTTGGGTCGAGGTTTTCCACTCAATCAGGCTGTGGATCCCGTCGACCCAACCGATGGCATCGATGTAGGCGAGGAAATCGCGCTCGCTCATGGGAAGCAGGCGCCTGATCTTCACCTGAAAGTCCGTCCGCCCATCCTCGATTTGCACTCGCGGGTGGTTGCGAAACAGCACCAGCAGCCGTTGGCCCTGTTCCAGCATCAGTTGCCAACTGTCCCCGTTCGCGTATTCCAGCGGCACTTCCTTCACCTTCCCCCACTGTTCGCTGAAGAAACGAACCGAATCGTCCACGAGGAATTGCGATTCAACCGCGGTCTGAAAGATGCGCCCAAAGACCAAGCTGGCCTTATCTCCCCGTTCCATCCAGCCGTCCAGGTAGTGATACCTGTACTTGAGCGGGCACTGCAGGTAGGTCGATATCTGCGTGTGGCTGTAATGATCCATGGTCCCCCTCCTTTTCTCTTTTCTGCCTAAGCTCGTGCCTTGGCTTTGGTGGCAGAAGCCTGTGTTTCCTGTGAGATCTCCGGCCACCGTTCGGTTGCGGCAAAGCCCTCGACGTCCAGCCGGCGGTGCCCGTCGCTGCCCCAATAACCCAGCCGAATGACCCCCTCCAGGCCCACCACCCGGCGGTCGTCCAGTTCCTCCGCGGCCAGGAGCTCGGCGTCGTAGCCGAAATCGCTCAAGAACCAGCGCAGCTTCCACAGGGCCGGGTCATGACAATAGAGACGTGTACGGATATGAAGCCCGCTGTAGGCGGCTGGCTCCAGAATCAAGAAGGTCGCTCTTCGGCACGGTTTAGCGGCGTGCCCGGCGGGTTCGAACCGAACCACGCGCGCGCGATAAAGGCCCTCCACGAGAAGCTTGCTCTGGTTGGGCTGACTTAGACCTTGGATTCGGGTGCGCATGACGGACTCCTTTCTGAAGGAGTGACCGGGACTGCAAGGTTCGCCGCAGCTCGGGAATCTGCTGAGGGCTCAAGCCCCAGGGCGGAAGCTCCTCAACAGAGCAAAGGGCGATGCCATAGGCCTTGCGCAGAGCACGATTGACAGCGCGAGTCTCGGCCATTCGCATTTCGGCGTGGTTGACGATAAGGGGCGGGACGTTGCCAGGGTGGGCGTCGCCGTAACCCACGAACCCGCGGCACTCAGCGGATTTATAGACCGTGGCTTTGAACACCCAGAAGTTCTTCTCCGGTCGGCACAGACCCAGCACCGGCTCGGTATGAATGCCATGGCAGTGACGTCGCTGGGCCAGGCGCAACAGGTCACCATGGGTCACAAAGGTGCTTGACTCGCCTTGTGAGGCCATGGGGGCTATCCCACTACGATTCACGTTCCTGGCTTGACTCTTCATGGGATCTCCTCGTGTGTCTCCCTTGAGAGCGAAGGGGATCCTTGCGGCGA
The DNA here is from genome assembly GCA_003225335.1 of Acidobacteriota bacterium. GTDB lineage: Bacteria > Acidobacteriota > UBA6911 > UBA6911 > UBA6911 > Gp18-AA60. The sequence goes on along the minus strand of QHZE01000712.1, from coordinate 137 downwards.
AAGCCGTAAGTCATCCTTTGTCATTCACAGTATGACGATTTTGGGAAGGCGTGTCAAGCTATTTTTGAATAGCGGATTGGTGATAGAATCTGCGCTTGATGAAAAAGGACACGAGGCTTACGTTCCGAATTGCGTCA
>QHZE01000711.1 GCA_003225335.1 Acidobacteriota bacterium | reverse complement strand
CCAGAAGCTATATATACGGATTTTGGCAAGCCTCCGTCGCTTTCTCCCGCGCTGCACTCGAGCAAGGACTACGTGAACGAGTCAAACAGAAGCTAGGCGATACGCCAGGTAAACTCAGCCTTCTAATCCAGAGTGCCGCCACCTGTGGTTTACTGGATGCAGCCCATCGTCATTTGGCTGGCAGAGTGAAGCTATCGGGTGATCGCGTCCTTCATGGTGACCCGGCGACCGATAGAGAGGCTTGGGAGACCCTATGTGCTGCTCGTGGAGTTCTTGTCCATCTTTTCCTCTGACCGACAATCAGTAGTCGTTCACACAAGATCCGACGGGAATTATGGCGTCTCAGGAGCTGTAGTACGGCGCCGCGGATTGTGCTCGTCAAGGGAACATCGGCAGCTGAGCTGCGGCGCGAAAATGTTCGAAAAATATTCGAAAAAGGACTTGACGGGAAACGGGGTTTTCGCAATAATAGGAACTTGCATCAGGAGTGATTCCGATACCATGGGATCCAGCAACCGGGCGGGGGACGCCACGGTGCTTTGAGCCGCAAGGCTCGATGCGCGGGAACAAATACCTGAAAGAAAGTCTCCCCGGCAAAGCATGACCGCCCCTGATGTTCGGGCGGTTTTTCTTTTTCCGGCTCCTGACGCATGCGTCCGAGGTGGGAGCATGCATCGACGAAGTGAATTCCACAGTCAACCCCAGGCGTTCTTCGAACGTCACGACGGGTTATTCCTCCGGCCTGCAAGCTCCTCGAATCCAATCAACCTGAGCAATCGGTCAAGGAGGCAGTCATGAGCTCTCTAATTGAAGATCCCGGCCTTGCAGTAGTCGAGCACATCTTCAAGGAGATGAAGATAGATCGAGAATGGAGCACGCGCCAGGAGCGCGGGTTTACGTGGTGGGGAAAGGACTTCGCCCAGACGGTCTGGGCAGAGCCGCCCTTCGAGGACTCCGGGTTCCGGATCGCGCGCGTGCACGCCAGGACTGACGTCGCCGCCGGGTTCAAGGGTACCCCGGAGAACCTGGCGAAGCTGTCCGCCCTCAACAGATTCGCTTCTCTGAGCGCGCTGATCGTCGACGGGCGAGAATCGTCGGAAATCCGGTTCGCGGCGAGCATGTACGTGCACGAGCAAACCCTTCCGTGGGTTAAACGGCTGTTTTCGATCGCGGTCGCGACGCAGGCAGTAGACGCTCAGATCAAGGGGAAGGTTATAGCCGGGATGCTTGGGGCGCGGCCGGCAGTGAGCGGCCATCCGGAGTCGGGCCGCCGGAATGACTACGATGACATGTTGAACTTTGTCGCTGCCGTTGTCGCGCCCAGGGGACAGCGCGCATCGCTGTGGCAGGGCGAAGAAGTCAAGGAGGCGGTCGAGCAGCTTCAGGGACCTCCCTGCATTCTTGCGACCGGCGACGACCGGGGCGCCGGGCTAACGGCGGAGTTCCCATTCTTCGAGAGGACGTCGCTTCTCAGGGCGACGACCGAAGAAGCCCACCCACAACTCGGCACCGGGATTTTGTTCCGCCTATCGCTGCCAATCACAGATTCAAAGCAGGACTGGCCGAAGGGTGCACACCTGCTGAACACGCGCGAGCTCGATTCCTTCACTCGAGCTCCTTTCTTAGGGTCCTGGTGCGCAGGAGACCAGGCGATCACGTTCGTCAGTTTCTACCCGAACATCGCCTACCAGCCGGGGCTCCTGTGGAACCTGATTACCTCCATGGTTATCAGGGCCCGCTGGGTCGCAGAGGAGGCTTCCGGGGATAACTGGAACGAAAGCTTCGAGAGAGCCTCCCGTGCAAAGATGGAAATGATGGAGGCTCTGGGGGAAGTGTTCACGAAGAAGGGTAACAAGAAGACGAAAGGAACGCCTCGGCGCGCGCGCTGAGGCAGCAACTCATCCAGAGTGGCGTGAGGGGACTGGCCCTGTGACCGCCCGGCAACCTGGCTCGCCGCCAAGGTGCCAAAGCCAGCCCGGAAATCGGGGACGATGCGGCTCCCAAGTGAGCAAGCAAACGGCATGAGAACTTAACTTAGTGCGGCCAGGTTCTCTTGGTGGACACAGAGTTCACAAATCGGTCAAGTTTTATGGCGGGCGCAGGGTTGGAGTTCAGCCTTCAGGCTGAACTGACCGGGACAGGCTAAAGCCTGAACTCCAAACGGGCCGTGCGCAGCGAATGGCTAGGCGGTATGAGGATCACCCGCTAGGTCCTCTTGGTGGACAAAGTTCACAGATCGGTCAAGTCTTGCACGGGCGGGACGCCCGTGCCAGGACAGGAGGGAATATGGCAGCAAAACGTATCTCAAAACCGGAATCCTTGCTCGCAGCGCTCGGGATCATCGGCATGGAGCCGATCGAGCCCGTGATCCTCGGGGCGCTGATCGGCGGCGAGCCGCTGCTTCTCGTCGGGCCGCACGGGACGGGGAAGTCCTACCTCCTCACTCGCATCTCGGCAGCACTCGGGCTGGAGCTGCGGCACTACAACGCCAGCCTGCTCAATTACGACGACCTGGTCGGCTACCCGCTCCCCAACGGGCGTGGCGGCCTCGAGTTCATACAAACACCCGCCTCGATCTGGGGCGCTAACGCCGTTTTCATCGACGAGATTTCCCGCTGCCGGCCCGATCTCCAGAACAAGCTCTTTCCCATCATCCACGAGCGACGGGTCCAGGGAATTCTGCTCGACAAGCTCCTCTACCGCTGGTCTGCCATGAACCCACCCCCTCCTGATGAGGGTGATGTGCAGGAGCCTTTCTACCGCGGCTCGGAACCGCTGGATACAGCGCTCGCCGACCGGTTCGCGTTCGTTGTCGTGATGCCCGCGTGGAATCAATTCAGCGAGTCGCAGCAGGAGCAGGTGATCCTCTGCGCGGAGGACGGAGCGCCGGATGAATCCTCCCGAAGGCTAAAGGCCCTTGTCGAAAACGGCAGAGCACTGCTCGCATCGGTCCGGCAAGAGTTGAGCGGCCAGGTAGCACGTTACGTGCGCGCCGTGACGGCGCTGCTCGCGCATGCCGGCGTCGAAACAAGCCCCCGGCGCGCCGGCATGCTGCTCCGCAATATCCTCGCGGTGCACGCGGCCGATCTGGCACGCAACCTGGAAGCGGAGGCGGCGGCCTCTGCGTACCTGGCCCTGAGCCATTCGCTCCCGCATCCAGCCATGGGCCAGAAGGTCGATCCGGTCAAGGTGCTCGCGTCCCACAAGGAGGCGTGGAAGCTGACGGCGATGGATGAGGCGGATCCGCGGCGGTTCGTTTTTCTGGAAAGGGACCCGCTCGTCCGGGCCGTGCGCGCATCACAGGTCACCAGCCTGAAACGCGCGGAATTCTCGACGATCGTGGCCGACTGCCTTGCGGCTCTGCCGGCCGGCGGGCGGCACGCTCTGGCCGCGTTCCTCTTCGACTCCGGCGTGAGCGGGAGGCTCGTGGCGGCCGTGGCCGAGCAGTGCGCGGCCCTCTACGCTCTTGCAGCCACGCCACAGGACGTCACCGAGTCCGTGATCACCAGAGGGACGCGGCACCTGATCTGGGGGAAAGTCGTTGAACTCCTGGCGAGACTGAATACGAAAGATCCCGACACTCCGCTTGCCGCCAATCTTTTCGCGGGCCTTTTCTCGGCCGGCGAGCTCGCGAGGGAAGACGACGTGGCCGCTGTCTGGAACTCCTGGAGTGCGGCGCGCAAGAGACTCGCGGAGGTGACGGCATGAAGCGCGATAAGCGACGCAAGGGCGCCGGATCCGGTCTGCTGCACAACATGTCCGGCGCTCCGCAAGCCCAGATACAGCACAAGTCGCCCCACCGCCGCGTGTGCGGGGCCGGAGTGATTTTTGCGCTGGAAAACATCGACGCGGACCCCGAGAAGCTCCTGCGCAGCGTCGAAAGGCAGGCATCGAACCTCTCGACAGACAAGCGGTCGTGGCTCCTGCGTCATGTAGCAGGTCAGGCGGCCCTGACCGAAGCCGAAGTGGAAAGGGATCTCCGCGAGCGCATAAATGCTCACGCGCTCACGTTGCCTCTTCCGCCCGCGGCCCTCGTAACCGACCGGGCAGAGAACGGCGACGAGCGGTGCACCGATCTTCTGAGCATCATAACGGTGCTCGCAAAATCGTCCGGGCATGTCTACCTGCGCGACAAGGAGCCCAACCTGGCGCAGATCCGGCCTGGCAGGCGCGTGATCTTGCTGTTCCCAGGGGGAAGGGCAGACACTGAATCGCGTAGCGCACGCATCTTGCGTGTCTGATGACGTAGGAACCACTGGCACGCTGGAAGCGTGCGCTCCCGGGCGGCCACGCAGG
>QHZE01000274.1:25330-38419 GCA_003225335.1 Acidobacteriota bacterium | reverse complement strand
CCTCGCGCGTGCCGGGAGGGATATGGAGCACGAACCGGGCCGCATAGGACTCCCCCTTCCGCGACAGGGCGAACTGCACTCTGGGAGGCTGCACGGTCCAGCCCGCCGGAGCTTGGATCTGCAGACTTCCGTTGGCTCCCGTTCTCTCATTGCACAGGATGGAGACCTGAAACTCTCGAGTCTGGTCGCCGCCGGAAATCGGAGCGACGACAAGCTCCGGATTCAGAGTGACAGACAAGGCAGGCACAACCTGGAAATCCCGAAAATCGACGCCGCGTATCGGATCACCTGCCTGCGCTCTTGCCGGGCTCTTTATTGAAACTTCCGTGTCGTGGTACCGGTAGGTCGCTTGTGCGTCTATTTCGGGCTCGTCGAAGGCCGCGAATACGTTCTTCGTAGCCCGCGTTTTGTAACGCGCGTCCCACTTGCGCTGCCGATACCAGAAGGGCTCCGTCACTCTGGCGCCGGCTGGGATCTCCACGGTGTGCTTCCAGGAAAGCTGGGCTCCGGGCCTGATTTCACCATAAAGAGCGCTGGCTGGAAGGCTGGATACCCACTCCTCCGGCGTCCACAACGTCACGCGCTTCAGATCTACGGCTTCACTGCCTCGATTGAAGAGTGTCACGGTTACAGGAATCTTCTCTCCGGGAACGGCGGTGGGGTCCTCGGTCCGGGCAGTGAGATAAATTCCCAGCGTTGCATTGACGGCTTCCTGGAAATGCGATCGTTTTTCACCAAGGGCATCCTCAACAATCTCTTTAACCGGCTGCGGCAGTGCCGAGCTCTCTACTTTTCGAATCAACTCCGCGATAATTGCCAGCCCCTTGACAGACGCGGAGGCGCTAGCCTCAGGATGGCGCGGCTGGAAGGCTCCGAGGGCTTCTTCGGCTGCCGACTGCGCCGCGGCCAGGTCTTTCTGGAGAAACGGGACCGATGCGGCATCGGAACCTGCAAGCAGCGCGATCGCCCCAAGAGACGTGTCGATCGAATCGAAGAAGCCTTCCTCCCGGCTTTTGGTTCCGACGGTGGAGTCTACCAACTTGTAGTAATCGAAAAACTGTCCGGGCGGAGAGTAGTTCGCACCGTTTCCCTGAGAGCGGTGCTTGCTGTACCCCTCGGTTCCGATTTCCCGGAACGAGCGCCCGAGTATCGGATCGGACTCTCCCACGTTCAACCGCACCGTCCAATCCGGCTCCCCTTGTTCGGAATCGCCGCGAAGGTTGTTCCGGTACAGTTTCTTTGCCTGCCATGGGCGGAGGCCCTGCTTGAGCTGCTCGGGAAACTTATTGGCGTCTCCGGCGGCCCGGAAAGCCTCATGTGTCAGGATACCGGCTGTTTGATGATGCCCATGCCCGTCTTTCGAGTTTCCCTGCCATTTTGAGATGATGATCGCCGGTTTCCACATGCGGATGAAACGGACCACCTCTTCCAGGGTTTCTTCTCGTCCCCACTTGGACAGGGTCTCCTCCGCGCTTTTGGAAAAACCGAACTCGAACACGGTGGTGAAGTAGGTTTCCACCCCGTATATCTTGCACGCTTCGAGCAATTCGCCTGTTCGGAGCAGGCCCATTGCTTCGTATTTTTCGTCCCCCAGGACATTCTGGCCTCCGTCCCCACGCGTGAGGGAGAGCAGAGCCGTTCGCGCATGGGCTCTGCGCGCTAGCCAGGTCAATGTCGCTGCGCTCTCGTCGTCCGGGTGCGCCGTCGTGTGCAGCACACGAACAAAAACCGGCAATCTTTCCAGCGCGGCCAGAATTCCGGCCGTGCCGCGGTCTTCAGGCAGAGGGTAGGCATTCCGGTTTCCTGCCCTCAACGCGACGACAGTCAGCAGGCTGAAGAGGAGAACGAATGTATTTCGGCGCATATCTAAATTTCGGATTGCGGATTGCGGATTTCGGATTGAAACAATCAATCCATAATCCGCAATCCAGCAATTAATCCTTTGAAAGCTCCACTCAATCCGCAATCGGCAATCGGCAATCCGCAATCAATCCAAGGTCACGATCTTATGATCGAAGGCGCCGGGCCGGATAGAGGAATACAGCAAATCGAGCACTGTCTCGCCCTGGCTCGCGAGAAGGTAAAGGACGCCCCAAGCCCGCTCCTGAAGATTCCTGTTCGGGTAGCAATGGTTCAGGAAATACTCGGCCTTCTCCAGAACCTCGTGGTGATGGCGCGCTTCAACGTGAACGAGCTTCGTCTGCAGCCCGGCGACGTGGTGCAGGATCTTTCGCCTTGCGGTATCGAGGGCCGGCCCCAGGGAGGCTTCTGCGGCTACCAGACCGGGGTGGAGGGCGTCGAGCGCCTCCTCCAGATACTCTTGAAGCCCGCGCAGGATCGCGGTCGCGCTGGTCTGATCCTTGGCGGCGATGATCTTTTCCACGATATGGTGCTTACCCATCAGGCAATCTTCGAACGCCACTCCATGTTCGCGCATGCTCCGCGACACCTCTTGCTCGACGACGGTAAAACTGGCGCGAGGCCAGATCGCCGGCATCGGCCTGTCAAAGAAGTCGTAGAGCACTTGAATCTGCGCAAAGTACGCGATCTCGGACGGGCCGGCTACATAAGCCACAGTTGGAAACAGCGTGTCCTGGACGATGGGGCGCAGAAGAACGTTGGGACTGAAGCGTTCCGGGGACTCTGCCGCCAGGCGCGCGAGCTCATCGGTGGTGAAATTTCTGGAGCAATTCTTCAACGCAAATCCCTCATCGGCCCGCGCAAGAGCCCGCCGCTGCCCCTGGTCGTGAACAAAGAGAACGGTGGAGTTTTCGGCAACGTGGACCTGAGTATGGTACCCCGCTTCCTCCAGGGCGATGTCCCTCGAACGGAGCGCCTCGCAAATCCCGGCGCATTCGCGGAGGGCTCTTTGAAATGTTCCGGAAACGAGCGGTTTTGCTTCCTGGTCGCTGGAGTCGAAGAGAATCAGCCCGTGATTGCGGAAGAGATGGACCATGAGGCTCGCGAAAGCCTGAGTGAAGGTCGCGCCGGGACGATATGCCTGTTGCAGTAAAGCTCGAATGGACTCGTTTCTCGGCGATTCGGGAAGGAACTCCACGTACTGTTCGACTGCGTTTTCAATGGATTCACCAAAAGAAATGGAACCTACGGGGCGGGACACATCCTCATCCCTGTTCTCCCCGAAAAGTATCGGGCAATAGTCGATCATCCGTGGGGCCGAGCCGCGCTCGAGCACCCAAACGCGCGTCACTTCCGCGAGGTCGTGGTCCTCGGAATCCATCCAGAAGAGAGGAACCGCCGGTACTCCCCGAGCCCGCAGTTCCTCGGCGATGCGAATGGCAGTGAGCGCTTTATACGGAGTGTAGAGTGGCCCCGTAAAAAGCCCCACCTGCTGGCCCGTGACGACGGCGACGCAACGATCGTCCTCCAGGTCCCGGATATACTGCATCGTTCGAGGGGAAGACCCAAAGCCTTCGTTCTGGCGCTTCAGCACGCGGGCGATCTGGCGGCGCGGGGTCTGGAACCTCGCGCAGATCTGATGCGCCGCTGATTCCAGGCTTTCGAGCGAAGGCGGCCTCGCATAGAAGCGCAGCGCCGCCGGGGACAGATCCAGGTAATCCAGAAAGATCTCGGAGTGGTGGGGGATCCGGCGAAAGGGGATGGTCGCAAGTGACGGCATACAAGTGAGAATCATACTTGCATCCCGCCGCGATTCAAGTAGTCAACAGTCGCGGGCGGAGTACACGAAGATGCACGGAGAACCCTGATGCCTCTGTGAAATCTCCGTGCCCTCCGTGTCTCCGTGGTGAAACAGGACGTCTTGCCGCTGCAGGGTCACTGTCTGAATCGCAGTGAACCTGTCGCATTCCCTCCGAAAACAACCAAAGCACAGCGTGTGGTAACGATCGCGTTTGACGATGCTGCGTCTACAAATCCGTCTACGATATCGAGCCTTCCTGACTTTGCATTCAAGACAACGCTTCCTGTTCATTCTTACGCACTGCCACTTAATGGCCTCCCTCGCCAAAATCATAGGAATGCCCTCTCCAATGAGGTTACAAACTGGATTCCCGAAATCACTTTCTGGCTCAACCGGTCGTCGTTCGTGATAAACAGGTCGATCCGCGTTGACGCAGCACAGCTCAGCTGAATCGCATCCGGTGGGCGAATCGCGCGATCGTGGCGTATCTCAGCGTAAATCGTGGCCGCAGCTTTATCGAACGGGATCAAAACCGAGTGAGCCGCGAGCAGTCCCTCGTACACCTCCCGAAGCTTGATGTCGCGTTTTTCTATGGGCTTTACGAGAAGCTCGCCCAGTGTAAGTACGGAGGTATAGAGTTGATCGCCGCGCTGGAGCATCCGCTCGGCAAGGTGAGCAACGCGGTCACCCCGTTCTCCTTTACTCTCGATCAAGTAAATGAAGAGGTTCGTGTCCCAAAAGACTCTGCTCATTCCCAGCCTTCCCGCAGCCGTCGAACATAAGAATCGGCATCCTCGTCAGCCCACAATTCCCGTCCGAGACCGCGCAACGCGAGTATGGAGTTCTGCCGGTCCATCGTTCTGTCCCGGACCGCGTACTGAGTGAAGTACCAATCGAGAAGATGCTGGTATTCCGGAGGTACATCGGCGCGGTCCGGAACAATCAGCCCCCCTTCGCGAGCTCGGTCGTACGGATCACCTTCTCGAAACAGGCGGCGAGTCGACTTTCCAGTGGCGAAGAGCATCCGGTATCTCCCGGGATTCGGGGGAAGATTGGCGACGCAATGAAGAACCGCATGAACACGAACCCCGGGCCGGAGCGTGCCGTGAATTCCTTCCTTTTGCGCCCGTTCGAGGATCTCTTTTACAGTGAAATCGGTCCGATCTGGATTCTCCTTGTGAAGGAGAGCGGTAGAGATCCAAGTTTCCGTCGCCACCTTTATTCCAGCGTGCTTCATTGTCTTTTCCATTGTTTCACACCTATTATCCTGTTATCCTGGACACTATGTTTTTTAAGTTTAATATGCTCCCACATGGTTTTTTATAATTGTCTAAGTTGTCTATGAAAAATGTCAAGAAGAATCTTGGATCACGCGCTGAAGACGACTGTGGAAAATCACATGCTGATCCCATCGAAGTTTCCGGAATACCCGGCGGTCGAGGACGCGCTCTGGACCTCTCTCTCAGAGAAGCCATCATCGGAACGACAAGCGTCGAGGAAGTCCTGGACCGGGCGCTTGCAGAGGTTCGAACGATCGTTAACCGCGGTAAAGAGATGACAGGATAACGGGATAACAGAATCGACAGGATAACAGGAGGGACGGGATGAACAGGATAACAGCCGAGACGGGATGACAGGATGGGCCCAGGACGCGGGTCTGGCAGGCGAGGCGCAGCTCGTCTTCGCGCCCGATTGGAAGGTAGCTCAGCATCAGCCGCAGTTTCTCCCTGAAGCCTTTCGGCGAGCAGTTCTGTTTGCCGTCTTTGATGAGGACGGCACACTTGCCGCACAAAGAATTTCCCCTGCAGTTCACGTATTTGGAGAACCCCGGGTACAGCTCGATCTTTGCGCGCAGGGCTTCCCTGCGCAGATTTGCGCGTTCCGGAACATCGAGCTCCGTGTTTTCACGCAGAAACTTTACCCTGGGCATTGGCTTTCTCCCCCCGGCTCAGAGGAGATTATAGGATAGCATTTCTGCAGTCAACGATTTGAGCTTACACTCTTCGCGTTCCTTTGCTTCTTTGCGGCGAACACTAGCCTGCCTCTCCTCAACGCGCGTGTTTCCGCTGGCGATAACCGGTCTTGCGCACTGCGGCCAAGTCCAGGAGCGCTTCCACCTTGCTCGGAAGCCCGAAGAGATTGATGAATCCTTCAGCGTCCTTCTGGTTGTAGATCTCGTCGGCGCTGAAGGTCGCGAGGTCCTCGCGGTACAGGGAATAGGGAGACTTCCGGCCGGCCACAATGATGTTTCCTTTGTAAAGCTTGAGCCGCACGGTGCCGCTGACGCACGTCTGCGTCGAATCGACGAACGCGTCGAGCGCCTCGCGCAGCGGACTGAACCACTGGCCGTTGTACACCAGCTCGGCGTACTTCCCGGCCAGAATGTCTTTGTAGTGAAGCGTGGCCCGGTCCAGTGTCAGGCTCTCCAGCTCCCGGTGCGCCGCAAGAAGGAGGCTTCCCCCGGGAGTCTCGTAGACGCCGCGCGACTTTATGCCCACGAGCCGATTCTCCACGAGATCCACGCGACCCACGCCGTGGACCCCTCCGATCCGGTTCAAGGTCTCGACCAGCTCCACAGGCCCCAGGGGTTTCCCGTCTACCGTAACGGGAATTCCTTTGTCCAGCTCGATCTCCAGGTATCGGGGAGTGTCCGGCGCTCTTTCAGGAGCCACGCTGAGGACAAACATCTCTTCCCCCGGCTCGTTCCACGGGTTTTCGAGAATTCCTCCCTCATGGCTGAGGTGCCACAGGTTCCGGTCTTCGCTGTAGATCTTCTCCCGGGTGGCGGTGATGGGAATCTTGCGGGCGTGAGCGTAATCGATTTCGTCTTCGCGCGATCGGATGTTCCATTCCCTCCAGGGGGCAATGATTTTCAGCTTCGGATTGAGAGCCTTGTAGGTGAGCTCGAACCGGACCTGATCGTTGCCTTTCCCGGTGCAGCCGTGGGCCACCGCATCCGCTCCTTCCTGTTCGGCGATTTCGACCTGGCGGCGCGCGATCAACGGGCGCGCGAATGAAGTTCCAAGCAGGTACTTGCGCTCGTAAACGGCGCCCGCGCGCAACGTGGGGAAGACGAACTCGCGGACGAACTCTTCGCGCAGATCTTCGATGACGCACTTCGAGGCCCCGGTCTTGATGGCCTTCTCTTCAAGCCCTGCCAGTTCTTCCCCCTGCCCGATGTTCGCGGCAAACGCAATGACCTCGGCGCCGTAATTCTCTTTGAGCCAGGGGATGATGATGGACGTGTCCAGACCTCCGCTGTAGGCGAGGACAACCTTCCGTACTTTCGCACTCATTGCCAGCTCTCCGCATTACTCAGGTGCAAAACTCTTTGCGATTCTTTGCGCCTTCGCGTCTTTGTGCTGAAAGAGTACGCCGCATTCACCGCTAAGACGCAAAGACGCGAAGACGCGAAGAATCACGAAGAAGATTTTGGTTGCGGCTCTAATAGGCCGCGATTACCGGTTAGCGTCGGGCCCGAGCGCGCTCACCAGCCGCTTCAAATCCGAAGCTCGATCCTTGGGGCAAACGAGCACCTTGCCGGCTGCCTGGACCACGGCCAGGTTCGAGACTCCAAAGGTAGCGATTAACCCCGCGTCCGAGTAAACGATGCACGCGCTGGACTCGACCGCGAGATGCGCTCCGCGCGAAATGTTTCCGAGCGCATCCGCCGGAAGGACGCGCTCGAGCGCCGCCCAGTTTCCGATATCGTCCCAGACAAATTCCACCGGCACCATCCTCAGTCGCGAAGCCTGCTCCAGGATGCCGTAGTCGATGGAGATACGCTCGAGAGATGCAAAGATGGGGAAAATCTCGGACGTGGCGTCCTTCCGGCCCAGGAGCGGCCGGATTTTGCTCAGGCCCTGGTGAGTCGCCGGCATATGTTCTTCGAAAAGCTCCAGCAGGGTACGGTTTCGCCATAGGAAGATGCCGCTGTTCCAGAAATACTCTCCGGAACGAACGTAACTCGCGGCCGTCGCCAGGTCCGGCTTTTCGACAAAGCGCACAACCGGCCAGGCATCGGCCGGGACCGCCGGCTTTTCAGCCTGAATGTAACCATAACCTGTCTCGGGCCGCGCGGGTGGAACTCCGAACAGGACTGCCGTGGCGCCCTCGAGGTTCTCGATCGCCTTTTTCAGAGAGCGGCCATATCTCTCGGGACTGTCTACGTAATGATCGGCCGGGACCGCCAGCATCAGCGCGTCGGCATCGCGGCGCTCGAGATGAAGCGCGCAGAATCCCAGGCAAGCCGAGGTGTCTCGCCCGATCGGCTCCACAACGAAGTTCTCGGGGGGAATCTCGGGCAACTGCCGGGTTGCAACTTCGCGATGGTTTTCTCCGATGGAAATGAAAATCCTCTCCCGGGGCACCAGCGAATGCAGACGATCCACGGTGCTCTGGAGAAGAGTGCGCTCCCCAAGCAGCGGGACGAACGGCTTGGCGATCTTGTCGGTGCTCAGGGGCCAGAAGCGCTCCCCGCGCCCGCCGGCCATGATGACGGCGTACAAGCTCTCGATGCTCAGCATTCCAATTACCACGTGACGAAGCGCGTCATTTTAAGGGACCCCGCCCCAGATTACAACTGAACATTCCGGACCGGGTGTAATTAGAAATGGGAGTCAATTCACGCTGCCGTGAAAACTCCTCAGAAGCTGTGGACAATCTAATTCGTGTCAATTCGTGTAATTCGTGGCTGTTTTATTGGCCACGAATTACACGAATTTCACGAAAAGGATCACTGTCATTTGGATATCATCGGTTTGAAATGCAATTTTTCACAGTCTCTCCGACCGCGCCGCTTGACTCCCACTCCTAATTGCAACCGCAGCAAAGCAACTCCCGCGGTTGACAAGATTTGGGTCCCAGCTTAAAATCCTGCGGCTGTTGAGGCTTCCAGGCCAGGAGGCAGTCTTTTGACAATCTGAGAGGTAAGAGAAATGTCGCTGCTCGCATCTTTCTCCCAGCGGAAAAAGGCGCCCGCGGCATTTGATCCGAACCCGGAGGAGATTAATCGAATGCCCGAGCGCCCGTACCGTGTGCTCCATGCGAATCTTCCTTTTTATTCCGATCCCAAGTGCCAGAATGAGGTGCAGGATGGACGTCTGGTGGTCCTTCGATGTGAAGACCCCAGGCAGAAGCAAGTAACGATTGAGTGCATGCCGACGCGCAGGGATTACGAGAAGGACCAACTTGTCACCTGGGAACTAAACAACAAGGGGCTCTGGGATGCGGCCTGGTATAGAAATCCGGACAGCGGTGAAATCGAACGGGCCTGGTCCCAGTCCGTCGAGTTTATCGGCAGGGTGGCTCGTGCCGAAGAGCGCCAGACGATTGACACCGTTTCCGACGAGACATCGGAAAAAGCCGGCTGACTTGGGGCGCCCGAGGGGTCCGGTGTCAGAAGGTGTGAAAAAATTTTCGTTGCGAGCCTCTGCTCCTCCGCACCTCTGCCGCCTTAACGAGCGGTTCGAGCGAGATGATAGAAAAACGCAAGCATTTGCCAGACGGCAATTCTTTTTTCCCTCCACGTAAGAGACGTCTCCAGCGGATGGGTGTGCGTAAGGAACGGGCTGATCAGCAGATAGGATGTTGCGTGACGGATGCGTTTGTGCAGCTCCAGGCTTTCTACGGGAGGAATGAGGTCGTCATGAGCACCGTGGGCCAGGAACACGGGACAGCGTATCTGCGCAGCGGCCTCGTCTGGTGAGAGCTCTCGATACAGTGGGGCGAGGCGTTTCTCGATAGCGGCGGACAATTCTGCGTCCGTTTGATTTTCAGGCATCACCGCAAGCTGGTACCAGCGGCGCGCCTGGGGGCTCAAAGCTGCAGAAGGCGCCGGCACCGGCCGCTGGAGAAGCAAGCTTATAAGAACGTCGCGCAGAAATTGTTGTTCTTCTTTGGAGTCAATCATGTTCAGAGCGGCGCGCATGAGGATCCATTTGCCGTAAAAGCGAGTGGGATAATAGCCTTCGCCTGCCGTTACCGGCCCCGCTGCAAACCAGCCCCGGGCGCAACGAAACAGATCCTGATACGGTCCGATTGCCATGACAAAGGCCGCGCGCAGCTCCGGACTGGCGGCAGCGATCAAAGCCATGGTTCCCGAAAAGGAGATCCCGATTATCCCGCTGCGCTGCACGTCCTCGCTTCCTTCCAACCCTTGCATCTGGCTAAACCAGAAGTTGAATTCTTCAAGGGCCTCGCGCGCAACTTCGAAACGGCGAAACATTTCGATGTCCGGGGTCAGCACGAGAAATCCTTCGTCAGCCAGAGTTCGCGCGAGGGCCCTCAGGCGCGGGTGGTAACATCCCAATTCGCTGATGCCGGGGACCACCATTACGGCGCTCTTGGGCAGTGAGCCCGTGGGCCGGTACAGCAGCGCCGTGAGCTCCCGGTCTCCCAATCGCCGGCGAATCTTACTTTCCTGCACCGGCAGGCTGTGACCGATGCTTCCCGAAGCCAGAGCGCGCACGGCGAGCAAGAGCCTGCCGGCGAATATAAGGCCGGCTAGTGGCTTATAGGCGGCCGCCCCGGCAATGAGCAGTACAGCCAGGAGGAACGCCGCGCGCCACCTGGGTCTCAAACTCATCACTTGGTAAGGTTAATGACAAATGAGATAAGGACAAATGAGAAATATGAGAAATGACAGATCGTCGTGTGTAAGCAGGAGCAGAAATTTGTCATTGGCCAATAGCCATTAGTCATTTCTCATTTGTCTACGGCGAGGTTCTTTTTGGTTGCGGCTCGCCTGTCCCGTGATTAAGGCATCACAATCGAAGTCAGGCTTTCACCTTGGTGGCCTCTGGATTTAGCGTGGCGCGGCGCTTTCGGAGCAGGGAGACGTTGGCCAGGTGCGGACCGCAAACTGCATGGTGGCCTACTTCGACGGGAGCGTTGGGCTCTTTCCGGCTGCGAATGCACTCAAGAAAGTTCTCGACATGAGGTTCGGTAGGGATGCCCCCTTTGTATTCCATTACGGCCTCAGGCCGGCTCCCATCCTTCGGCCACGGCTCGGCGTAGACTCGGTACCCCCTGTCGTCGAGCTCCATCGTTCCTTTCCGTCCCTGAAAAATAATCGTCCAGCCGTCATGGTAGGAGTTCCCGTAAGTCAGAGTCCACGTGGCCAGGAATTTGGGATACTCGTAGACTGCGCAGAAGGTATCGGGCACATCGGCTCCGATCAGGTTGTATGTCGCTCCGTGACACTGAGCGGAAACAGGCGGCTTGCCGTCATTCAAGAACCACTGGATCACGTCCATCAAATGCGTCCCCTGGTCCGTGCAGTGCCCGCCGGAATAGTCCCAGAAGTTTCGCCAGACGCGGAACCGGACCCCGTCCGGAGGCCGTTTGTGCTTGCAGGGCGCCTGGAATCGGTCCCAATCCAGCTTCCCCTGAAGGTCGACGGTCTTCGGGAGCGGTCTCTGGTTCCAGTGCCATTGCGCTCTCGCGAGCACCACGTCGCCAAGAACACCGTCATCCACGATTTTCTTCGCTGCCTGAACCGCCGGAGAGCTTCGTCGTTGCATTCCAATCTGCACGATCTGCTTGCTCTCCCGCACGGCCTTGACCATCTTGACTCCTTCTTTTATCGAGTGCGACATGGGCTTTTCGAGGTAGATGTCCTTTCCCGCCTTAATCCCGTCAAACAGCATGGGGCCGTGCCAGTGGTCCGGTGTGGCTATGAGCACTGCCTGTATTTCCTTGTTGTCGAGGACCTCGCTATATTCGTAAGTTGATTTCGCATGTTCGCCCGCGATCTTTATCCCTTCCGCGATGTTGGCCTCATAGACATCGCAGATGGTAGAGAACTCCACGCCCGGGTTCTTGAGAAAAATTCGCATCACGCCACGTCCTCGCCCTCCGGATCCGATCAGGGCCATCGCGATGCGATCGTTGGCTCCGAGAACCCGGGACCAGGAGCGGGCAGTCAAAAACCCAAGGCCCGTCGCTCCCATCCCGGCGATAAAGTGGCGGCGGTTCATGCTATTCTTGGCCATTGTGTGCGCTCCTCGGATGGGGACGAAATTAACGCCGGGTCAGTGCAAAGTCCAGAGAAAGTTTGGTGTTGTGACGAAGACGACGGGACAACGGGATTGACGGGGATACGGCGTGCCTGGGGTCTGACCCTGAAAATTTAATTTTCACCCCGGTGCTTGAGACGCCGAATACATTACCGGAAAATTAGATTTTCAGGGTCAGACCCCGTTGTTTGGAGTGTCCTCTCTTACGGGAGGGACTATGGAAGTATTTCCTGGCGCATTCCATCTGCCGGGTTACCTGACCCTGGAAGAGCAGATTGCGCTGGCGCGGCGATGCGGCACGATCGGCGGCGAGCCGGCAGGCTTCTACACGCCTACAGTGCGCTACGGAGCCAGGATGCGTTTACAGATGGTCTGCCTCGGGCTGCACTGGAACGCCCGGACTTACAAATATGAAAAGGTGCGGTCCGACTATGATGGTCTGCCCGTGCAGCCGCTTCCTGACGATTTGAAGGCACTCGCCAGGCGCGTCGCCGCGGAAACCGGTATGGAGGTGAGTCCTGACCTGTGCATCTTGAACTCGTATACGGAAGAAGGACGCCTGGGCCTGCATCAGGACAAGGATGAAAGAGCCGAGACCATCGCCGCCGGTTATCCGGTCGTTTCGATCTCTGTGGGTGACTCTGCGAAATTTCGGATGGGTGGGACACGCCGAAAGGATCCTTTACGGACTTTCATTTTGAGGTCCGGTGATGCCTTTGTGTTTGGGGGCCCGAGCCGGCTGAGATATCACGGCGTCTCCGGAATACTTCCCGGAACGGCTCCACCCCAGTTAGAGATTCAGGGCAGATTTAACCTGACCTTCCGCCAGTATTAAATTGACAGGTCATGGAGTGCACATAAATACGGTAAGGTATTCCGCCCCAGCGGGGCGAAAGGAAATTAGCCGCGGGTGGGCGAAAGCGAACCCCCGGATAGAAGAGGAAGGCGGCACGGGCGTCCCGCCCGTGTGAAGCCGTCCAGCAGAAAGACAAGTCAGTCATGGCCGGACGGCCATGCCACGAAAACGACAACGATACGCACCCCGGCAGGGGTTGCAGGAGCTCCCCCCGCGCCCGCTGCCGGGGCGCATACGTTTTATTGCATATTCCGGGGGTTCACTTTCGCTCACTCCCGGCTAAGCTCCCAGCGCCCTTCCAGGGCGCCCAGGCCCAGCTCGAAAAATACGTTACCGTATTCATGAAATCATGTAGTTAGGGCCCGTCAGGAAATAAGGTGTACATTTTGCTGCTGGCCCCCAGGCCCGCTGGCAAGGCGCGAGCGACGAGCATACCCGCTGCGGTATGTAAGGAGCGAGCAACACAGCCAGCGGGCCTGCGGGCCGCAGCCCGGAGGGGCGCGGCGGCGGGCGGGCATCTGTGGCGTTGCCGCTCCTCGACGATACCACCACAT
>QHZE01000274.1:0-25283 GCA_003225335.1 Acidobacteriota bacterium | reverse complement strand
AGCCTGACCGAGCTTCGCCGTGCTGCCGGAGCGCTGGATTCCAGGCTCGCGGGCTCGAGGTTGGAACGCGTAGCGCAGGTGGACGACGTCGATCTCATCCTCAGCCTCCGCCGTCCCGGCGGGTCTGCAGCAGAGTCCGGCAAGTGCCACGTGCTGCTTTCCTGTTCGCCTGAATTCGCGCGCCTCTCGGTAATCAAAGACCCGCCCCAGGCGCCGCAGACGCCGCCGCCGTTCACCCAGTACCTGCGCGCTCACTTGGGGCGCGCGGGCTTTGGCGGGATCCGGGTTTTGGGTGAGGATCGTCTCGCTTCCGTGCGGTTGCATTCCAAAGAAGGGGAGTTTCAATTGCTGCTGTCGATCCTTGGCCCGCGCAGCAATATCTACCTGCTCGATGCGGCCGGAATTCTGCTATTTTCCATGCGTCCGCTCGAAGAAACGCGCAGAGAGCTGGCCAGGGGGCAAGTCTGGGTCGATCCTCACTCGGCGTTGAAGTCCGCGGGGATTGACCGTTGGGGAGACTGCCCGGACGGCACGTATCTGGAGACGATCGAAGATGCATACCGGCAGCTGGCGCAAAGGAAGAAGATCGAGAATCTGTCGAGAAAGATTTCCCAGGCTTTGAACAAAGAAGCGGATGCGCTCGGGCGCAAGGCGGCCAACATGCAGGAGGACCTGGCGGAGGCGATCGAGGCAGAGCGCTACAAGCATCGCGGCGAATTACTCAAGAGCGTTCTGCACAAAGTCAATCCGGGAGACAACAGGGTCGTCGCCGCCGATTTCGAAACCGGCGAAGAGGTTGAAATTCCGCTCGATCCCCAGCTCTCGGCGGCGGAAAACCTCGAACGCTACTTCAGCCGGTATCACAAAGAGCTGCGCGGCGTGAGCATCATCCGGCAGCAACTCGAAGCTGTGCAGACTGCGCGCGCAGAGATCGACAACTTGCAAGAGGAGCTTCGGCGCCTGCTCCCGAGCGGAGACGTGCAGGCAATCGAGTCCTTCGCATCCCGGACTCGCGTCAAGAAGCTGCTCGGGAGACGCCAGGCTTCGCCGCGGGCCGTGCCGCGCGACGCGCCCAGAATCGCGAGCAAGCGAGACGTTCCGAGCCGCCTTTTACCCAAGCGCTACAAGAGCGCCGACGGGCTGGAAATATGGGTGGGCCGCAGCGACGAGGGGAACGATTACCTCACGACGCGACTTGCGCATGGGAACGACCTGTTTTTTCATCTTGAAGGATCGCCCGGAAGCCACGTCATCCTGCGCACGGAAAGCAGCAAGGACCCCCCTCCGGAGTCCCTTCTGGACGCCTGCGAACTTGCGGTCCACTTTTCGAAGCACAAGGAAGCCCGCCGCGCCGATGTTCATGTCGCTCCCATAAAATACGTCAGGAAGCCGCCGCGCGCGAAACCGGGCCTCGTGTATGTAACGAGCGGAAAAACGATCCACCTGCGTCGAGATCCGGCCCGGCTGGAACGGGTCCTTGCCTCGCGCCTCGATGAGTAGAAAGGCTTGCCACGAATTCCACGAAATTTCTTTCCTCACTCGCTCGCTTTCGTGTAATTCGTGGAATTCGCGGCAAGTCGTTTCGCAGTGGGATTCTCGAGACGGACTTTTATGGTACAAAGGAGGGCGCTATGACTTCGCTAACAATTCGCTATTGTACTGTTTGAGACTACAAGCCGCGAGCCGCCCGTGTGGCGGAGCTTCTAAGACACGAACTGAACGTCGAGGCGGAGCTCGTTCCCGGAGACCGGGGGGAGTTCACCGTCTGGGTCGATGGCAGGAAGGTTGCGGGCAAGGGGTGGCTTGGTTTTCCATCAGACCGGAAAGTCCTCTCGTCCGTCCGCCTCGCCCTTCGGTGACGGCTGGTCAGCCAATTTCATACGGTAAGGAAACCGCCGGTCCTTGCGAGGGATCCCCGTAGAGACTCTTCGCAGAAATTCGCCACGAATTCCACGAAACAATTCGTGGAATTCGTGTAATTTGTGGCCGCGCCTTTTTGGGGTTGATGCAACCGGTTGCGTTGTGACTCGCACGTCTGATTACACCCTGTTCAGTGAATTAATTCTTCCGGGTCCAGTATAATCTCCTCAAGCATATGAAGCCGGACCTGTGGGATTACATCAAGACCGCTTTTAATGCCCGTCCCATGGGCATGTTCATTCCGCCCAACTGGGTCGGTCTTGGAGTCTTAGCGTTTCTGGGCACGCTCAACCCTGGTTTCTGGATTATGGGCGCAGGGCTGGAACTGGGATACCTGCTTCTGCTCTCGACGAATCCTCGATTCCAGCGGGTGGTTGCAGGGCTCCGAATCTCGCAGGAGCAGCACCAGCGGCAGGCCAGGCTGGATTCTCTTGTAAACCAGCTTGGCAAAGGCGATCAGGCGCGCTACCGCAACCTGGTGGCTCGCTGCCGGACCATTCTGGAACAGCAGGTCCAGACAGCGAGCGCGCCCCCCGCCCTCGAGCCTCAGGCCGAAGGTCTGGGGCACCTCAGCTGGATCTTCCTGAAGTTGCTGGTGACGCGTCAGGCAATCGAAAAGATACTGCGGGAATCGGCGGGGACGTCGATCGACGTCGAGCCGCTGGAGGACCGGCTCGAGAGCCTGCAAAGACGAATCGCGGAACCGTCGTTGAGCGAGGAGCTGCGTCGAAGCCTGACCGGGCAGATCGAAATCCTACGCCAACGACTGGCAAAGAGGGGCGAGGCCCGCGAGAAGCTGGCCTTTCTCGATGCCGAGCTGGCTCGCATCCAAGAGCAGGTGGAGTTGCTGCGCGAACAATCCGTTCTTTCCACCGACCCGGAGGTGGTGTCCCAGAGGATCGACGAGATCACCACGACTCTGGGGGGAACCACAGACTGGATTCGAGAGCAGCAAAAGGTCTACGGCGCCATGGAAGACCTGCTGGCGGAACCTCCCCCGATCTCCGTCCCGGGCGCCGTAAAGGAGAGCCAATGAGTCCTGAGCTGCCTGGCTGGGCCCGCGAGATGCGCGACCTGTTCAAGTCAGGGTCGGTCGCACAATTCATCTTGCACGGGAACATATTCGACGTGGTTCCGGCCTCTCGCGCCGCCGGGACGCGCCAGCTGTCTGTGAAGGCGTTCCTCGACGAAGTCATGTTCGAGAGCTACGATGTCGTGCTTCAGTATGACCGGGGAAGAGGTATCCGGGCCACTCGGGGCTCTGAAGACTGGGGCGAGTGGCTGAAGCAGGTCCTGGGGTCTGAATCTCTCGCGATGGCTCAAACGCGGGAGCCGGGACCGGCTCTCGAGCTCATCGACCGCTATCTCTTGCGGACCCTCAATCTCCAGTCGCTGCGCGGCTCGCTCGCGCCGCGGAAGATAGCCGTCATTATAGATTTCGCGGAGTTCGTGGTGCCGCGCGGCGATGCGCTTGAACTGGGTGGAGCCTTTAGCGCCAACGTCGTCAAAGCGCTGGGATGGGCCAACGACCCCGCCATCCTTCAGTCCAATATCGTCACAGTGCTTCTGACGGAGGGCCTGCACGACCTAAACGACCTGGTGGTGGAAAACCCGCACGTTGCCACGCTGCACATCCCGCTGCCGGACGAGGCGGAGCTCCTGGATTACCTTCGAACTCTCATAGCCTCCCAATTCCCGGACCTCCCCGCGAAATGCGAGGTCCCGATCGAGGTGCTGGCGCGACGCCTCACCGGCCTGAGCCGGGTCGGCGCGTTCAAGGTCCTCAGCCTCGCCCTCAAGAACGATCGGACGATCACGGCGGCCTGGCTGGCACGAATGAAGAAAGACCTGATCGAGCGCGACTGCCAGGGTTTGCTGGAGTTCCTCGAATCATCCTATACCCTGGACAATATCGCGGGGCATGACGCGGTAAAGTCCTGGCTGCGGGAAGACGCGCAGCTTCTCAAAAAGGGCGTGCTGCACGCCCTGCCCATGGGCTATCTGATCACAGGCCGCATCGGCACGGGAAAGACTTTTCTGGTACAGTGCTGGGCCGGAGAATTGGGCATCCCGACCGTAGTCTTCAAGAATTTCCGCGACCGCTGGGTGGGGGCGACCGAGTCCAACCTCGAAAAGATCTTTGCCGTACTGCGCGCGCTCGGCCAGGTGGTTGTGTTTGTGGACGAGGCCGATCAGGCGGCCGGAAAGCGCGAGGGTGGCGAGGGGGACAGCGGCCTTTCGGGCCGCGTGTACGGGATGCTCGCCCGCGAGATGTCCGATACCCGGAACCGCGGCCGCATTATCTGGGTCTTCGCGACCAGTCGCCCCGACCTCCTGGAGGTTGATCTGAAGCGCCAGGGGAGGCTTGACGTCCACATCCCGCTCTTTCCTCCGGAAACGCCCGACGAGATGCGTGTACTCCTGCTGGCCATCGCCCGCAAGCTGAAGTTTCCGCTGGCCGAAGGAGACCTGCCGGACATTGAGGCGGGCGTGACGTTGGGAGGAAACGAAGTTGAAGGGATTCTGGTGCGAGCCTTGCGAATCTATGAGCTTTCCGTCGAACCCCGGCCGCCGCTCAAGCAGCTTCTGGCCGAGGCGTTTCGCGAAATGCGCCCGAGCGCTCACACGCGCAAGCTCGAGTACATGGATCTGGTAGGAGTGAAGGAATGTACGGACGCGCGTTTCCTGCCTCCCCGCTACCGCGATACGAGCCCGGAAGAACTGGAACAACGCATCGACAGTCTCCGCCGATTCGTCTAGGATTGCGGATTGCCGATTTCGGATTGCGAATTGCGGATTTCGGATTGGGGATTAGAATCCGCAATTCCAATTTGAAGACTTTCGTAGGAAACGACGTTAAAACTCAAAAATTGTAGAATTCTGGACTGCGTATTTCGGTTTTTAAATCCGAAATCCGCAATCCGAAATCCGCAATTTTTCAACGGAGGGCTCCATGGCAGTCTTTGCTCGCATCGGAAGGCTGTTTCGCGGGTTTTTCAGCCTCTTTATCAGCGGGATCGAAGAGCGGAATCCCGAAGCGCTGATGGAAGCCGCGAGGCAGGAATTCCGGGACAAGATGTCCCAATACAATCTGGCTCTGGCCCGCATGGCCGGGATAGCGGAACGCCTGAAAAGCCAGATCAAAAGCAAGGCTCAAAGAGCGCAGGAGCTCGAGCGGCGCGTCCTCGCCAACCACCAGGCGGGAAATATGGAACTGGCGGGGAGCCTGGCCCGCGAGCTGCAGGAGTTGAAGGCGGATCTCGGGACCGACAACCAGGAGTTGCAGGAGACGGAAGAAGCCTATCAGGCGAATTTGCGGCAGGCGAGAGTCGTGCAGAAGGAGTTTGAGGACAAGGTCCGGCGGATGGAAAAGCAGCTCTCCCTGGTGAAGATCAAGGAAGCCCAGGCAGAAGCCGCGGCGGCCCTGGGCAACGTGGCTTTCAAAATAGGCGACCTGGGTGATTCCATGAAGGTCGTGGAGGAGGTTCTGTCGAAGCGATACGAGCAATCCGCCGGCAAGGCGCGCGTGGCAAAAGACCTCGTGGATATGGACAAGCTTCACGAGAAAGAGAGCGAGCGCAAGGCCCTGGAACAGGCCGCACTTGCGGAATTCCTGGCCAGCCAAGGGATCCAGGCCGCGCCCGCGGCGGATCGAACCCCGGCCGCCGCTCAAGCAGCTTCTGGCCGAGGCGTTTCGCGAAATGCGCCCGAGCGCTCACACGCGCAAGCTCGAGTACATGGATCTGGTAGGAGTGAAGGAATGTACGGACGCGCGTTTCCTGCCTCCCCGCTACCGCGATACGAGCCCGGAAGAACTGGAACAACGCATCGACAGTCTCCGCCGATTCGTCTAGGATTGCGGATTGCCGATTTCGGATTGCGAATTGCGGATTTCGGATTGGGGATTAGAATCCGCAATTCCAATTTGAAGACTTTCGTAGGAAACGACGTTAAAACTCAAAAATTGTAGAATTCTGGACTGCGTATTTCGGTTTTTAAATCCGAAATCCGCAATCCGAAATCCGCAATTTTTCAACGGAGGGCTCCATGGCAGTCTTTGCTCGCATCGGAAGGCTGTTTCGCGGGTTTTTCAGCCTCTTTATCAGCGGGATCGAAGAGCGGAATCCCGAAGCGCTGATGGAAGCCGCGAGGCAGGAATTCCGGGACAAGATGTCCCAATACAATCTGGCTCTGGCCCGCATGGCCGGGATAGCGGAACGCCTGAAAAGCCAGATCAAAAGCAAGGCTCAAAGAGCGCAGGAGCTCGAGCGGCGCGTCCTCGCCAACCACCAGGCGGGAAATATGGAACTGGCGGGGAGCCTGGCCCGCGAGCTGCAGGAGTTGAAGGCGGATCTCGGGACCGACAACCAGGAGTTGCAGGAGACGGAAGAAGCCTATCAGGCGAATTTGCGGCAGGCGAGAGTCGTGCAGAAGGAGTTTGAGGACAAGGTCCGGCGGATGGAAAAGCAGCTCTCCCTGGTGAAGATCAAGGAAGCCCAGGCAGAAGCCGCGGCGGCCCTGGGCAACGTGGCTTTCAAAATAGGCGACCTGGGTGATTCCATGAAGGTCGTGGAGGAGGTTCTGTCGAAGCGATACGAGCAATCCGCCGGCAAGGCGCGCGTGGCAAAAGACCTCGTGGATATGGACAAGCTTCACGAGAAAGAGAGCGAGCGCAAGGCCCTGGAACAGGCCGCACTTGCGGAATTCCTGGCCAGCCAAGGGATCCAGGCCGCGCCCGCGGCGGAAAAGGCCCCGGCCGCCAAAGAGATCGGCCCCTCGGAGAAGATCGGCCCCTCCGGTTCCTGAGGCGGCGTGTTGCAGGGGCGGACAGACGCACCATGTGAAATTCTCGAACTGGGCGGGCCTCTCTCGACGGTGCAATTAGGAGTGGGAGTCAATTCACGCTGTGCCGTGAGCTCCTCAGAAGCTGTGGAGAATTTAATTCGTGTGAATTCCACGAATTTTCACGAAAACTATCGCGCGATTTGGATGTCATCGGTTTGAAATACAATTTTTTCACAGTCTCTCCGGCCGCGCTGCTTGAGTCGCACTTTTAATTGCACCCCAGGTGATTAGATTTCTTGCTGTGCCGCGACGGCTGGTTATATACTCGACCCCCATCACATTTTCAGAGACTGCCACACGTTCTCTTTAAGCGATGAATGCCATGTGGGACCAGAACCACAAAGGAGGTCATCATGACGAAGAGAGCAGACGTCACCCTCGTTTCATTGCTGGCTCTTTGTGCTTGCTTTTCCGCGCCGGCGGCCTATGGTCAGGCCGCCAGCACGGGCGCTATTCAGGGTACCATTGCCGATCCTAGCGGCGCAGCGGTTCCCGGTGTGGAAGTGACCGCAACGAACGTGGCTACAGGAAGGTCCGTGAAAGCGCTCACCAGTGATACGGGTTTTTATTCAATAGAAGCCCTGCTGGCAGGGGTCTATGACATTACGGCCCAATTGTCCGGGTTCAAAACTTCCAAGACTCAGGGCGTCAGGCTTGATCCCGGCCAGCGGCTCGGCTTGAACCTGGCGCTGGAACTGGGCGAGGTGGCCACCGAGGTGACTGTCGCCGCCACCGCTGTAAAGGTGCAAACGGAATCCGGTGAAGTCAGCGGCGTCATTACCGGAGAACACATAGAGAATCTGCTGCTGAACGGCCGGAACTTCTTGGGTCTTGCCTTGCTCATCCCCGGCGTAAACAGCTCTGCCATCACCGGGCGTTCAGTAGGGGGAGGTTCCCTCAATGCGGGGGGCTTGACGGGTGAGACGCCTCTGTCTATCAACGGCTTGGGCCGGGAATTCAGCCTCTACACGATTGACGGCGCATACAACATGAACACCGGCAATAACATTAACATCAATATCACGCCTCCCCTGGACACAATTTCGGAATTCCGGGTTCTTAAGGACAACTATAGCGCCAAATACGGCGTGGCCGGCTCAGCCCAGGTCATGGTGGAATCCAAATCCGGAACCCAGAAGTTCCACGGGGCGGCGTACGAGTTTCTCCGGAACGATAAACTGGACGCCAGTAATTTTTTTGCCGGAATTGATCCCGTAACGCGCGAGAAACGAAGGACGCCTCTCAAGCAAAACAATTTTGGATTCGCTTTCAATGGGCCCTTCTACATACCGGGCGCGTACAACGTGGACAAGAAGAAGACCTTCTTTTTCGTAAATGAGGAGTGGCGCCGGATCCGCAGCGGTTTGACCTTGCGCGGGACCCTGATTCCGGATCCGATGCGCAAAGGAGATTTCAGCCAGAGCCCGACACTCCCTACGGACGGTCTTAAATTTGACGATGTTGCAATCAAGTTCCTTTCGCGGCGCAATCCAGGCGTCAACTGCCTGCCGGCGCCAACCCAGCTCAATCCCGCCTGTTTTGACCAGAATGCGGTCAACCTGATGAACAAGTTCTGGCCCCTGCCCAATGACGCAGCCCCTGGAAGATTCCTCAACTACGTCAATCCCGGGACGGACAAGGTCAATAACCGCAACGACACCTACCGCGTCGATCACTACTTGAGCGAAAAACTCAGCCTGATGGGCCGCTTCATGTATGAGGTTGTCACCGACGAGCCTCCCGCATTGACCTGGGGTCCCAATCCCGCCACCACTACGAGCCAACTCATCAAGACGACGGGATACAACGCCGTACTCCGTTTGACGGCCAATATCTCTCCGACGTTTATCAACCAGTTGAGTATGGTCGGTACGCATGACAAGCCGCGTCTGCGCTGGAAAGACGCCGAATTGCCGTCCGACGTTAAAATCAACCTTCCTTTTCCGGGGGCCGATCCGCACAAAAACATCCCGACAATCGGTTTTGCCAAAGGATGGTCAGGATTGGGTGTCGGCAGTCTACCGGTGAATGCGAGTGACGGTGAGATTACCCTGTCGGACGATTTTACGCTCGTCAGAGGAAGCCATGTTTTTCAAGGCGGTGCGATGTACATCTGGGGCATCAAGCGCCAGAACCTGTTCAGCACCGCCGAAGGATCTTATTTCTTCAGTGGCGTTCACACGGGAGATCCGGTCGCCGATTATCTTTTGGGTCTGAACGCTACGTTTTTCCAGACCAGCGGAGAACGGCGCGGCTACTTCCATTATCATCAGGTCGAACCCTATTTCCAGGATGACTGGAAGGTAAATCCGCGGCTGACGCTGAACCTGGGATTGCGGTATGTGTATTTCTCTCCGGACACGATGGAGGGCAACGCATATACGGACTTTGATCCGCAAAAATGGGACGCGAATAAAGCGCCCGTGGTTCTGCCGGATGGGACATTGAAAACTAACGGGCAAGGGGTCCCCGTAACAGGTGGCGGGCAGCCTGCGGACCTTCTCAACGGAGCCGTGTTTGCCGGCAAGGACGGCGTTCCGGAGGGGATTTACAACGCCTGGAAAAAGGGTTTTGCTCCGCGGTTCGGTTTTGCCCTGGACTTGACCGGCAAGGGCACCACGGTGTTGCGTGGCGGTTATGGGATTGGCTACAGTCGAATTCCTTTTGGTAATTATGCCTCGTTGAACAATCCTCCATTCATCACCTCGGTCACGCTGCTGAATGGCACGTTGACGGATCCCGGAGCCGGTGTAGCAGGTGCGAAGACACCAACCGGCATGAACATCATTGGGCCGCCGAATGCCACGTTTCGGCCCACCATGATCCAGACCTGGAGCCTCACGCTGGAGCGACAGATCAATCCGCGCTCCGTCGCGAGCGTGGGTTACGTGGGCAGCGGCGCGCGCCACGTTAAGGCCAGTCGAGATTTTAACTTCCCGCTTGCGGTGTCCGGACCGTCAGTAGACGACCCGAAATGCTTGCAGGCTGGCCAGACAATCCCGTCAGGAGGATTCAACTTCGATCCCTGCCTCAACCGCAACGTCGTATCGTCGAACTTCACCCGGCCTTTTGTGGGTTGGGGCGGGTTTGGCAGCGGCCATGGCGCCGGTACCTATTTCGGAACCTCCAACTACCACTCTTTGCAGATCGGATTCCGGTATGCCGCAGGACGGGACCTTTCCTTCAACACCGCCTACACCTGGGGCAAGACTCTGACCGACGTGGCCAATCGAGGATTCGATGGCAGAAACACAGGAAGCGGAGCCCAGGATCCACGCAACTTCAGGGCCGAATACGGGCGGCCCGGATGGGACCGAACACATATCTTCACATTGGGGTACATCTATGAGATTCCGTTCCTGAAGAATCGAACCAACTTCATCGGCCAGGCGTTGGGCCACTGGACGTTTTCCGGAATCACGGTGATCCAGAGCGGCTTTGCCTTCGCTCCCGGCCTTGCCACCACCACAAACGGACTCGCAAGCCGTCCCAACGTGGTTGGAAATGTAGAAGGTCCCAAGACTCTGGAAAACTGGTTTAATAAGGGCGCCTTCGTAGCACCTCCGTTTGGCTTCTTTGGAAATGCCGGGACGGGGCTGATCCAGGGGCCGGGAGAGCAGACCTGGAATATGGCGCTGTTCAAGACGTTCCCGATCCGCGAGGAATTCAAGTTTCAGTTCCGGGTCGAAACGTTCAATATCTGGAACCACGCGAACTTTGACGCCGTCAACACGTCGTTGGGCTCTCCTAACTTTGGCCAGGTAACCAGGGCCATGGAGCCGCGTATTCTGGAGTTTGGATTGCGGCTGACGTTCTGAAACAAAGTCGTCGTTTTCGTGAAATTCGTGGAATTCGTGGCTGTTTTTACTGGCCACGAATTCCACGAATTAATACGAATTAAATTCTTCACAGCTTTTGAGAGACTTAAAGACCCCCCTGAAGATGAAAGGAGGACGGCGTCCATTTCCCGCCTTTTGTGCACTCTTGCTGACCGTCAGCATCCTGGCCGGTTCAAGCAAAAGCGCAGATGAACATTTTCGGCGAGCGAACCAGCTTTTGCGCGAGGGAAAGCTGGCCGAGGCGGAAAGCGCGTATCTGCTCGGACTGAAGATCGATCCGAAGGCTTACCACGCGTACAACAATCTGGGGATGATTTACTTTCAGAACGGGGATTACCGGAGGGCGGCGGAATCCTTTCGGCAAGCGTGTCTGCTGAGACCCGAAGACCCTGAAATCAATTTCAATCTCGGATTGGCGTTTGTCCGATCGGCGGATTACGAACGCGCCATTCCACATCTCAGGCTGGGAGCGGACGTTAAAGAGCATTCCATCGATGCCCACTATCTGCTCGGGATTTGCTATCACGAAAACGGAAACTGGAAGCGCGCGATCGAGGAGCTGGAATTTGCGCTCGCCGGCCGCCCGGAAAACGAGGACATCCTTTATCTGCTGACGATGTCTTACCGGAAAACTGGGGAACCGGAAAAGGGCCTCAAAGCTTTTGAAAAACTTCTTCGGCGCAACCCGGAATCACCGTGGGCCCATAAACTGCTCGGACTCGCACACGACGAATCGGATGAGCCGCGCGAGGCAGAAGACGAATTCAAGAAGGCCATCCGCGCTTCTCCGGAATTGCCGGAGCTGCACTTCGCTCTCGGACATCTGTATTGGAAGAGCGGCCGCTTCAGCGAAGCAGAAGCGCAGTTCCAGGAAGAGATTCGAGTCAACGCCGGCTCCGCGACCGCTTACTACTATTTGGGTGACATCGCCCTGAAGAGGGAACAGAACGAGCAGGCAGTTTCCTCTTTGCGGAAAGCCCTGCTGCTGGACCCCGGCTACGGAGAGGCCTGTCTCGCGTTGGGCCGAGCCCGCGTGAAACTGGGACAATTGGAAGAGGCGCTGGAGCTATTTCGCAAAGGCGTCCGGTTATTGCCGCACAGTGCGGAACCCCGTCTCTGGTTGGGCCGGACGCTGCTGAAGCTCGGGCGGACAGCTGAGGGAGAACAGGAGCTTCGAAGAGTGGGGGAGATGCAGTCAAAGAACCTCGAAGCCGAGAGAGAAAGGCTGAAACCTTCGATTAAATCCCTGCCGGATCCCTGACCAGGAAATCGTCGTAGTGCCTCAGTTATGCGGGCGCCAACAGGTTCCACTGCCCATTTGTCATTTTTCATCGGTCATTTGTCATTGATCGTTCTCGATCGCCCGCGAGGGTAAACCGGGACCGCGCACGCATCATCGCTCCCTCCAGTTACGGTTAAGCCACCAGCCAGAAATGACAAATGACCAATGATCGATGATCAATGACAAATGAGAAAGAGGGAAGGACGTACACTCCCGTTCGCGATCCGACCTCCGAGACCGACGCATTACAAACGGTTGCTACTTCGGCTTGACCAGCTCTTGCCCGGCCCTCGACATCTCCTGCTGTTCGCTGAGTTGACCGGCGCGGAACTTCTCAAAAGCGGCGAAGGCCTTTTCGGCCCTGTCCTTTTCGCCCAGCCGCACATACACTCTTCCCACCTGGTAATACGCTTCCGGCAGATCAGGTCTGGCTTCAATGGCCCTTTCAAGAGGGCCGCGCGCTTCGGAATACCTGCCTTGACGCGCCAGAGCGCGGCCCAACTGGTAGTGCCCGAGTCCATAAGAGGGCGCCAACAACACCGTGCGTCTGAAGGACTCGATCGCCTCAGGCACTCGGTTTAGAGCCAGCAGCGTCATTCCATACAGGCAATGGTAGTGAGGATTCTGAGGTTTCAGTTCCAACGATTTTTTCAACAAGAGCTCCGCCTCCCGGCCTCGCCCCTGCGCGGCTTTGATGATCCCGAGCAAGAAGATGGCGCGATCGAAATTCGGGTCCAGTCTTATCGCGTTGTCGAGAAAGCTCGCAGCCTGGTCGTACTCGTCTGCGATAAAGTAGCTGATCGCGATGCTGTAAGGGATCTCGGGGAAATTCGGGTCGAGTTTGGCGGCTTTTTCAAGCACGGCCACCGCCTTACCCTGTTCTCCGTGTTTCTGGTGAAAGCGGGCCAGGGCGACGTAGCTTGCGGGATTTTGAGGATTCAGTTCAATCGCCTTGCCCAACTCATCAAAAGCCTTTTCCTTTTGACCGGAGAGCAAATAAGCCTGGGCAACCAGACGATGGTATTCAGGACTGGCCGCGGCGCTCCCGGAGATGGAGTTTAAAGCTTCGAGCGCGCGTGTTGCGTCACCCAACTGTATATTAGTGTCGGCTAGTGGCAGAAGAATCGCAGGCTCACCCGGGAGCTGGCGGCTGGCCTTCTCCAGAAATGTCCGGGCCGGTTCGGGCAGATCGTGTGCGAGCAAAACTCTTCCGATGGCCAGACAAACTTCAGGAGCGTCCCGGAATCGGCTGCTGCTCGATTGGGCCTGCTTGAGCGCATCTTCGATCTTGCCTAGATCAAGATGAGCCCTGATCAAATTCACCGCCAGTTCTGCCGTTTCCGTGCCGGCCTGGCGCGCGCGTTCCAGATAGCGGACGGCTTCCTCAGGCCTCTTCTGGTCCAGCAGAAGAACCCCGAGATTGTACAGCGCCGTTTGCTGCTGCGGCGCCAGTGTCACGGCTTTTTCGAGCGCTCTTATGGCCTCGGGAACCCGATTTTGGCGGCTGTACGTCAGACCCAAATTATAGTGAGCCTGAGCCGAGCCCGGGTCCAGAATCAGCGCCTGGCGGAAGGCCGCCTCGGCGTCGGCGAGTTGATCCAGTTGTAAGCTGGCGAGACCGAGATATACAAATGCCGCCGGGTTGTCTCTTCGCTGAGCGGTGGCCAGCAGGAACTCTTCTTTAGCGGGTTGAAATTTCTGAGCGCGCAGGAATTCAATTCCCCGGTTCAGATGCGTTTTCCAATCTTGCACAGCGGGTGCGCTCTGGCCCGAGCTGACGGAGGGAGCCAGGGAAAACGCAAGGATCAGGAGCAGCCAAGAGCTCATTGGCGTCGATGATACACTCGTTCTTTTGAGCGAACAACGCAGTTACGACGACTTCGACGACTTGACGGCAATCGTACGCGACGGTTGTGGGAAGCCAAGCTCAAGAAGAATTCAAGCGCTTTATTCACCACGGAGACACGGAGTACCCTGATGCCTCTGTGAAATCTCCGTGCCCTCCGTGGTCGTGAGAAAAAATTCAAAATCCGCGTTTTTCACGCCCGTAAGTTGTTGAAAACACTGGGGCGTTTTTGCAATTTCCTATTTTTTCTCCCGACCCGTGTCTCCGTGGTGAAACAAGACGTCATTGCCGCCGCAGGGTCACTGTCTGAATCGCAGCGACGACCTTGTTTGAGCGCGCAGCGCACTCTTTGAGGTGGCCGGATCTGTTAGGACAAAAGTAATGGAGGCCACAGGCCCGCTGGAAACTCGTGGGACCATGGATGGACCTTCCGTTTCATGGGAAGGGCGTCAGTCGCGATCTAAGGATTTTTCGATCCCGAGTGAGCAGCGGTATCTGGTCGATGATGCTGGTCGCGGCAATGATCTCATCTGCAGGGTCCGAGATAAAGTCCAGTTCGGTGCTCTTTCTTGCAATTTCGATGCTAATGGGTATGACCGTCAGTTTGCGCAAACATCGCTTGAACTCAACGCTGTCCAGATCCAAAGTCAGCCGGCCTATTTGGATCAGTTTTGCGAGTTCCCATAGAACGATATCCGATATCGCCAGTTCCT
Organism: Acidobacteriota bacterium; assembly: GCA_003225335.1. Lineage (GTDB taxonomy): Bacteria > Acidobacteriota > UBA6911 > UBA6911 > UBA6911 > Gp18-AA60. Next base: position 10,838 of record QHZE01000274.1, on the reverse strand, counting down.
CCGTTACAACCAGGCGGCGTTCTCTCTCACACAGGTCGCCGTTCAGCAGCGCGACGAGGATGTGCGTGTCGAGATTCAGCATTCCACTTTGCCCCGGTTGAAAAGAGATTGCCTTTAACGACGATCGCGCCCTTTGCGAATGTCTTGGAGAGACTTCTCAGCTGGGGCGCGGCCCAGATCCAAACCGACGATCGCAAGCTTCTTGTCTCCGGCCTGGATGACCAGGGCGTCTGCGTAGAGCGGATCGAGGACTCCCTGGGAGAGCGCGTCGTGCCGGGCGCTGTATCCCCACATGGGAACGGGCTCCCGCGGGGTGATGTCCCGTCTGGCCGTTCCGGCCTTGAAGGGACCCGGCTCCTGCGCCCAGGCAGATAGACACAGCAAACCAACCGCCAGTACTCTGTATCTCATCGAGTCTCCCCGGGAACCACCGGAGGGCAGAGGTACGGAGGGGCGGAGGGGCAAGGGGGGAAGTTTCCTCTGCCCCCACTCTGCGAGGTTTGGAGTTCAGCCTTCAGGCTGCACAGTGCCCGGGCAGGCTAAAGCCTGAACTCCGAAACAAAGCTCACCTACTGGGTTTCTGGTTTCTTATAGGGGCCGGTGGCGGTGGCGGGCGGGCCCGCGTTGCGTTTGGTCATATTCTTCGGAGCGTGTGTTCTCCCCGCCGCCCACAGAGTGGCATTGGCAACCAGGCGCCGCATCTCGGGCATGAAATAGATCGGGTATTCCTCATGGCCCGGCCGGATATACACGAGGCGGCCTTTGCCCAGCGTCCAGACGAGACACTCGCGATTCCGGTGTCCGGTCTCCCAGGTCCCTTCCAGAATTACTGCTTCGGGCTCGGGCACCTCGAAGGGTTCCGTGTAAATCTCGGTCTTGGGGATGGTGAAATCCTCGAGCCCTTTCGCAATCGGATGCTGGGGAAGGACCACCCATACTTTCTCCGGCTGTCCAAAGTTGACATAAGAGCTCCACGCCCCGCTTGCGTTCAGAAGCGCTTTCAGAGGCTTCGAGAAGTGGGAGGAATGGAGCGCAATGAATCCCATCCCCTTTTCTTTGACGTGGCGCACGATTCGCTCCACGGCGGCATCGGGCACATCCTTGTGCTTTTGATGGCCGAACCAGATGACTACATCGGTCTGGTCCAGCACGGCGTCGGAAACTCCGGTTTCGGGATCGCTGAGGGCAGCCATTTTAGGCTCAAATCCCTTCACGGACTTGAAGTGATCGTACAGCGCGCCGCTGATTCCCTGGGGATAGACATTGCGCGGCTCGGTCTGTTCGGACCAGAGCAGAACCTGAACCATCTTGTCGTCCTTTGCGTGCGCATGACTGGCAAGAAGAAGAATGGAGAGAAACACTCCTCCGAGTTTCATAGGAATCTCCAAAGGTTAACCACGGAAAACGCGGAGCGGCTCCGTGCTTTCGGCGGTTCGAAAGTGATTTACTTCTCCCGTACAAGACATGGTTCCAGCCTGTGCATGATACACCAGGGAGGCATATGTACCTTCCGGCTCTTTTTAGAAAGATCAACCCCAAAAAGCGCAGCCACGAATTATTGGTCATTGGTCATTTAACATTTGTCATTTAAAGGAGGGGGGACGCTCACCGCTGAGTGTCCACCTGCAGTGCGCGAGCGCTGCCACGGCCAGGGGCGTGGCGACCAAAGGGTCGTCTTCTTTGGCGTCGGTGTACGCGTTGGCCCATGCTCCATTGGATGACTGCTGCCGGACGAGGCTTTCCGCAAGCGCGCGCGCCCAGTTCGCCGAGGTCTTCTGCGCGCCGAGGGCGGTGAGCGCGTGGCCCACAGACCAGCAGTAGTAATAGTAGGTGGCGTCGCGCAGAACCTCCCGGTCCTCCGTAAATCTCCCCGGGTTGCTTGTTGCGGAGAAATGAGTCTCGAGCCACCGGCGCGCCGCCTCGACGCGCGGGTGATCCGGAGCGAGACCGCAGCGAATCAGTGCGCGCAGGCCGTCTGCTGTCGCGCTTCCGTACGAGTTGTACCGCACGCGCTCGAGCCTGTCGGTTCCTGCGATACCCGCCTTATTGCGCGCCGGATCGCTGGATGTAAAGAAAAAGCCGCCGTCGTCAAACCGAGGATCCGCGTCCTTCCCCTCTTCCGGAAAGTTCTGGCAGCGCGCGACAAAACTCCGCACCTCCCGATAGATCGGATCGTCGAGAGCCACTCCGGCATGGCGCAGCGCCCCGATGCCGAAGATCGTCGCGGACAGGTTCGATTCGTAGGGGGACTCCCCTGGCCCTGCCTTCTTCGGAACATGCACCGCATAGCCCCAGCCTCCAAAGGCGCTGTCTTCGGGTTTCCAACCGAGGCTGCCGCTGAGCCGATATTGGAGCAGATGGTGAAACCATGCCGACCGCGCCCGCTCGTGCGCGGGGTCCTGACTTTCCATGTCCACTACCATGCTGGCCAGCGCGGCAGTGTACACCGGAAAGGGAAGCTCCGAACCGTCGCTTCGGATCCTTCCGTCCGCTCCGATCCAGGACATCAAGTAACTCACGCCTTTTCGAAGCGCCGCCCGCGTTTCCGTGTCGGGATTCGGGAGATAAGCAAAGGCCTTGAGAATGGGTGGGGTGAGCGTGGCGCCGTCTTTCAAGCCGCCATACACTTCGGATCGCCAGGCTCCGTCCGGCAACTGCTTCGAAACAAGAAACCGGGCTCCTCGCGCGAGCGACCGGTCGGTGCGCGCAACCAGTTCTTTGTCGCCCTGCGGCTCCCTGCATCCTCCGGCAAAGCACGCCAGCAGAATGACGAGCGACGAATGACGAGTGACGAGTGAGGAACGACGAGTGACGAATTGTTCACTTGCCGGACCTGTTCGACTATCACTCGTCATTCGTCACTCGTCATTCGTCATTTGATGAGACCTAACGGCGCTGCAGCCGGGCAGCCAGAGGACCACTGGCGCGGTCCACCGTGAGAACGAGAAGCGCCGCCGAGGTGCAGAAGGTCCGGCCTGTAATGCAGTGGTGCCCAGTCCAGGTGCCGTCCTGGTTCTGGATGCGGTTCAGGTTCTCGGAGATCGAGCGGTACCATCGTTGCCACTCCTCTCCCCCCTGGGCGGCCAGGCTTTCTCCGATGTTCATGTAGCTGAGAAACTCTTCCCCTCCGTTGGATCCGAATCCCTGCACGAACCGTTCGTTCGTCAACTTCTGGACCACGGCCGACTTGGCCTGGGCCAGGTCCTTTCGATTCTCCTCGATGCGTGCGAGGGCGTCGCGGGCATCTTTCCGCTCCGGTTCGTTCCTGGCGTTCTGAAGCCTTTTCTGCAGATCCCGTTCTTTCCCGCGGTTCGTGTCATCCGAATCCTGCATCGCACCAAGATTCCCGGCGCTGGCGTAAAGGTCCACGCCGGCCGAGCCTCCTCCCTCGAAGCTGCCTGACTTTTTGTCGAACTGCTTGCGCGCGTACGCCTCAGTCTTGGTTCGTGTCGCCTCACTGACCCGAGCCCCCGCCTGCGCCGCGCGGTTGACGGCCTTTGCGGCCATGGCCTGGGAAAGGACAGGGGCCCAGCCGTCGCCGCTCCAGGTGCCGTCCTGGCGCTGGTTCCGTTCTATTTTATCCATCACTTTGTCCAGCGTGGCGATCAATCGGCGGTTACCGGCCTCATCGTTAATCTTCCCCTTCACTTCCGCCAGAACCAGCCCCGTGAGGAAGGTGTCGATGTAAGGGCCGAGCTTGCTTTGCACGCGAGTGCCTCGTACGCCGGTCACATAGAGAGATTCCCGGTCGGAGCTCTCGACCTCGGTCATGATGAAGTCGATCCCCCTGCGAATCGGCCGGGCGTACTCCCCCGAGGAGGGCGTGCTCCCCGCGCGCATCAAGGCCAGCGTGGCCATGCACGTGTCCGCAACGTTGGGCTTGTCCCGCAAATTGCCCATGCCTTGTCCCATTGTGAGGGACTCTTCACCCTGGCTCCAACCTCCGTTTTCATGCTGCGTGCGAACAAGCCAGGCCAATCCGCGCCGCACGCTGTCGCTTGAGGGCTGCTGTGATGCGGCCTGCGTCTCAGCAGCAGATCCAACACTTTTCTTTGCTTCAAGGATGCCGCACAAAGAAACGAGCATCCCGACCACGAGAATTCCTGGTCCCACCATAAGCTTTCCAAAGCGCATATACATTCCTCCTGCCTTTCCGGCAAATCTGATCGGTTCCTGTAGAAGATGACGAGCGCTGAAGAAAGGCTTGCAAGTATTTTACGTGCCCTGCGTCGAAAGGCGGGCGGAGGGGCGGGGCAGCAGAGGGGCGGAGAGGCAAAGGGGAAGGGGGCGCGGGAAGCGTTCGTCCCCAGTGAAAGGCAAGGGAGCCCAAAGGGGGGTCCTTTTATACGCTTGCTGTCGCGCACTGCCTGCGACTCGGTCTACAAGAGCTTCCGGGCCGTGGGCCAGGTTGAAATCGTCTTGACATGGCGCGGAGTGTCCGTCACGATCTTGAATGTGTTCAGGTTCCGCGCGCTCCTCTGAGTGGCGTGGCGGTTCTAATGAGGCCGGGGCGGCCCACGGAACCGGGCGGGATGGGACCCGCTGATTACGGACACGCCCAGAGAGGAGGTGGTCCAGTGTATCTACTACGATGCGCTTCGACGGAGGTGGCGTCCTCGTAAAGGGGAACCTCCACGGCGCGGTAGCCCCGAGATGAGGGATACCCAACGCCACCCTCGAACGCCGGAAAGGCTCCCCGACTTTCAAGCCGGGGAGCCTTTCTTTTTTCCCGCCGCAACCGGATTCGCTTCAACGGGCATTCCCAAATCCCGGGACGGCGCCCCACTTGCGGGTGGTTGAGGACCTGCCCTCCTCCCGACGCAAGGAGGTAATAACGATCCACGCGCATCCCCATCCGCTCGAACTCCCGAGCCAGCTCCTCGAAGACCGAGTTGGCCGAAGGATTGGTAAAGAGGTCGCGAAATATGTCCTCGCGGCTGTATTGAAAATCTCTCGCCTCCTTCGTCTGGCTGGCGCGATCGTACTGCGACCGTTTGACCGGGTCGATGAGCACGGCGTAGGCTTCGCTGATCTCCTTAAAGCGCTCGGTGGCATCGGGATTGTTCCGCATATTGCCATTCTTGAACGGACGGAACATTCTTGCGCGTACTCCGGTTGAGAAGAGAACGGGCGCGGATTAAGAGGATCTTCTTGGATGCATTGGTTCAGTTCAGTGCCTGCATTTACATATCTGGAAAGCTCATTGACGCCTTGAGAAAGTGGACTTAAGATCCGCTCTCATGAACCTACTCGTGTCCTTCCTCACAATTTTTCTTTCGGTCGCAGTCATGGCCTTGGGCCAGTCTCCCACCAGGCGTTATCTCTACATGAGCACCCCGGACGCGTCGCAGAAAGAAGGCCGCTCGGGTAACGGGATCTTGATTTTCGACATCGATAACGGGCACAAGTTTGTGCGCCGCATCAACGTCCCGATCTTTGAAGAAGGCCTGCGCGGGTTTACGGGGAACCTCAAGACCCATTCGGTGTATTACTCCACTTCGAACCGCCGAGTGGGCGCTTTCGATCTGGAAAGAGATCGGGCGGTATGGGACAAGACTTATGAAGCGGGTGCCGACCGGTCCTCGATCACCATGGATGGGAAGAAGATTTACGTGCCGACCGGCTTTTGGGACAACGCAGAGGATGGGGGCCTCCTTGTCGTCAACGCGGAGAACGGAGATCTCATCAAGCGGATCCGCGTCGGACCACAGGCCCATAACAGTTTCGTCAGCCTGGATGGCCGGTTGGTGTACCTTGGCACCCGAACGATGCTTACGGTGTTCGATACGGTCGACGAAAAGGTGATCCAGCAGGTGAAGGACGTCGGCGAATACGGGATCTTTCCCTACACCGTCAACAGCGCCAACACCCTTGCTTATGTGTGCCTGGGAAAAACGGTGGGTTTTGACATTGTGGATCTCAAAGCGGGAAAGGTCCTGCATCGCCTGATCGCAGGCAATGAACCGATTCACCATCGGACCCACGGGGTAGCCCTGACACCGGATGAAACGGAGTTGTGGATCAGCGACCAGGAAGGCAAAAAGCTGTTCATCTACGATGCTACAAAAGTACCCCCTCAGCCGAAAGGGCATGTCGAATTGTCCATAAGGGGCCACGGGTGGGTCACTTTCAGCCTGGACGGGAAGTATGCCTACTCTCATGCACCCGACATCTTTGATGCGAAAACCAAAGAGCTTGTAGGTACCTTTAAGGACGAACAGGGCAATCCCGTAGCCAGTTCAAAGTTTATCGAGGTTCATTTCAGCGACGGCAAAGTCGTGCAAATGGGAAACGAGTTCGGGCTGGGACGCAAATAAAGCTTGTCAGTCAGCGCGACTTGCCCTGTTCAAGGCGTCGCGCGCAATTCCTCGACGGTCCAGTAGCGGGTGCGCTTTCCAGCGGCGGCGCGGACCCGGCGCACGGTTTCTGCCGTAATCGGTGCGCCGGGTTGGCCCCATCGGCTGCGGACAAACGAGAGCAGCGAAGCCATCTCGTCGTCCGATAATCTCGGTCCGAATCCCGGCATTTCCCGGTCGTGGATCTCGTCCCCGACTTGAATCGGGCCCCTCACCCCGTGCATGACGATTCTGATCAAACGGGTTTCAGGGCCGGCGACCCAGGAAGAGCCTGCCAGCGGCGGACCTTCCCCTTCCAGTGCCAGACCGTCGCTGCCGTGGCAGCCCGCGCAGAGCCTTTCAAAGTGAACCGCGCCGGACCCGATGTCCCATCCTGGCGCACTTGAGCCGCTTGAACTCGACTCCACTGGTACCCAGGCTTTTCCGGTCAGACCCAAAGTGAGTAAGAGCGCCGGAACTGACAGCTTTTTCATCATCTGTTTTCCATAACCTCGATCGAGTGTATCTTGACGTCTTTCGCAAGGACACCGGACTGCAGTATGGATGGAACCGCGGATGAACACAGCGCGGCATAGCCGCAACCAAACTAAAGTCCTTCGCGGTTTCGCGGTGAAAGTCCAGCCCAGGATTCACCGCGAAGCCGCGAAGAGCGCCAAGATTTCGCGAAGAAAAATCCTTTCCTGCCGGCAAAAGATTTCGGCTTAGTATTACAGATCTGTGTTCATCTGTGGTTTCGTTTTGTGCAGTTTACGCTACGTCACGGTGCTAAGGGCCCGTCAGAAAATAAGGTGTGCATTTTGGCGCGAGCGCCGGGCGGGCAGATGCAAGGCGCCGCGACGCAGGCGATGTGGTGGCATCGTCGAGGAGCGGCAACGTCGCAGATGCCCGCCCGCCGCCGCTCCCCTCCGGGCTGCGGCCCGCAGGCCCGCTGGCTGTGTTGCTCGCTCCTTACATACCGCAGTGGGTATGCTCGTCGCTCGCGCCTTGCCAGCGGGCCTGGGGGCCAGCAGCAAAATGTACACCTTATTTCCTGACGGGCCCTAACGGTGCTAGCGCACGGCCGGCGTAGCGGCGCTCGCCGTGGCCGGCGTCTTCTTCAGATACTTGTCATACCACGCCAGATAGCGCTCCAGCCGATCCCGCACGTAACTTGGCCGCGTGATGCCGTGATTCTCGTTGGGATAAATCACGAGCTGCGTATCGACGCCAAGGCTCCTCAGTGCCTGGTACATCTGCTGGCCACCCTGAATCGGGACATTAAAATCGCGCTCGCCGCCCAGAAACAGCGTCGGTGTCTTGATGCGGTCGGCGTGCAGGAACGGATAAGAGATCTTCACATACGTCTCCCACGCCTTGGGTTTCCACGGCGGGCCGATTTCGTGGTCGTACTGAATGATGTACTGATCGGTCCCGTAAAGAGAAACCGTGAACGCCGTGCCGGCTCCGCTGGTCGCCGCCTTGAAGCGAACGTCGCTCGCGATCATGTAGTCCGTCAGAATGCCGCCGTAGCTCCAGCCGCCGACGCCCAACCGGTCCGGATCGGCAACGCCCATCTTGATGACGTGATCGACGCCGGCCCGCAGATCCTCGACCTCGTAATGCCCCCAGTCGGCAAAAATCGCGCGCGAGTACTTCTGACCCCGGCCGGCGCTGCCGCGATAGTTCACCGCCAGCACTGCGTATCCGTTCGCCGCGAACCACTGCCGTTCCAGGCTGAACGAATGCACGTCCTGTCCGTTCGGACCGCCGTGGATGCGCAGCAACAACGGAACCTTGGCGCCCGCCGCGTAGCCCGCCGGCTTGGTCAAGAGGCCATGCACCTCCGTGCCGTCTCTGCTCTTGAAGCTGACCTCTTCGGTAGCCGCGATCTCCAGCCCGGCGAACAGCGCGTCGTTCTGACGTGTGAGCTGGCGCAGCGCGCCGCCCTGCATGGCATAAACCTCCGTGGGCTCTGCGGCGCCGCCCGCAAGGACGGCGGAGCAACCCGCTGCGACAGTCGGACTCGACACGACGATCGGCGGCGCCATCAGCCGCTCGACGCCGCCGCCGGCAAGTTCCGCTCGCGCCGGATATACGGAGCGGTCATCGGTGACCAGGAACGTGATCGATTTTCCATCCGCGCTGAAACGCGGCGCGGAAATGCCCCGGTCGAGATCGTCCACGGCTCTCACCCGCGTGGGCGCGCCGCTCCCGTCCGAGGCCACGATCGCCAGATGATCCATGTCATAGGCGCCGTATTTTTTCTCGTCGCCCTGGAGGAACGCGATCCATTTGCCGTTGGGGCTCCATTCCAAGCGCGAACGCCCGCCGCGGCTGCTCTCATGGGTCAGCTGCCTTTCCGTAGCGCCCGGCTTCGCCTCCGCCACGAAAACCTGGCTCGACGGCTCGCGATCCGCGTCTTCCGCGTGGTTGCTCATGAAGGCGATGCGAGTGCCGTCGGGCGACCAGGAAGGCGCCGCTTCGTCCCATTTGCCGGCGGTCAGCCGGTCCAGTTTCTTCGTCGCGATCTCGAAGAGGTAAATGTAGCTGTGCCGTCCTGACAAAAGGTACCCTTCCCCGTCCTGCTTGAACTTGTACCGATCGATGACGATGGGCTTTGGCGTTTTCGGCCTGCCAGTTTCGCTGCCGCCGCCTTCCGCGGGCGGCTCGGCGTCGGGATCGGGATCGCCGATCACCAGCGCCAGGCGCTTTGAGTCCGGCGACCATTCGTAGCTCTGCAGTCGTCCCTTCACCTCGGTCAACTGCATCGCCTCCCCGCCGTTCCGGTCGAGGAGCCACACCTGGTTGTCCTTGGTCTTGCCGCGCCGTGACGAAGTGAACGAAAGGTATTTGCCGTCCGGGCTCCACCGGGGCGACGTTTCGCTTTCCTGGCTCGACGTCATCTGGCGATCGTCACGACCGTCAAAGCTGACCATCCAGACGTGGGAGTTGGTCTTGTCCTCCTTGACGTCGATGGCCGCAACCACGTAGGCCACCCACTGGCCGTCGGGTGAGCACTGCGGATCGCGCACTTCGCGCATGCGAGCAACGTCGTCAAGCTTGAGTGGGCGCCGCGCGACCTCGGCCGGCAGCGCCGCCGTCCAAGCCAGAATGAGCACCACAGCGTGGAACAGTTTGGTGGTAGACATGGCGTACGGTTTACCTCCGTGCCTCCTGCGTTTCCCTCAATGGCGACGAGACGGACGAGATCCTGGCGAAGACGATTGAGCGAACGAAGTTGCCAGGGTCCGATTGCCAGGAATTCCTAGCTTACAACCCTGCCGGCCCGCTTGTCTACCGCACCTCAACCCATCGGGTGCAACTAGAAGTGGGAGTCGCCTGAGGTGCCGCTTCGGTCAACTGCAGACGAACAATCACGGCTCTTTTGGAGTGCGGCGACTTGTCGCCGCTGTGGCTCAGGCGTCAGAACGAAGGCGGCGACAAGTCGTCGCACTCCATATCGGACTCGTCATTTGTCCGTCTTTTGCGCGCATGCCGCGGCAGAAACTGACTCCTACTTCTAATTGCACCCCAACCCATCATTTCAGTCATTCGGATAGCCCGACGAGTTGCGGGAAGCCAAGCTCAAGAAGAATTCAAGCGCTTTGTTCACCACGGAGTACGGAATACACACCTAGATCCACAGAGAACCCTGATGCGTCTGTGACATCTCCGTGCCCTCAGTGGTCGTGAGAAAAAATAGGAAATTGCAAAAACGCCCCTAGTATTTTCAACGACTTACGGGCGTGAAAACCGTAGATTTTGAATTTTTTCTCACGACCAGTGTCTCCGTGGTGAAACAGGACTGTCGTGCCGCTCCAGGCTCAAGCAAGCTCTTCTCACATTCTTTATTGACCCACTGAACCTTGACAACATGGCGCAAATAGCGAGCAGACCTCATACCGCCGATGCGCGCCGATTCACGCCGATGAGCGGCGCCGAACATCGGCGCGCATCCGCGTTCATCGGCGGTGTCAAACAACTGCGCTTGTTCCATTTCTCTTTTATCAACCATGCCTCTCGGACGAAATTTGACCAGTTTGTGAACTTGGCGATCACCAAGTAGAACTGCTAAGCTAGCGAGCACCTCATAACCGCCCGGCCACTTCAGTCGTGCCCACCGCTCCGGAGCGGGAGGAACTTAGCCAGGGGTGAGCGCTTTTTGCGAACCCCTGGAACCCGTGCCTACGTGACCAACACGCCCCGGCAGGGGCGCGGGAGGTGCGTATCGTTATTCCTATTCTATCCGGGGGTTTCGCTTCGCTCACCCCCGGCTAAGCTTCGGCTAAGCTCCTTTCGCCCCGCTGGGGCGGAATTCGGCACGACTGAAAGCGTGCCCTCCCGTTCTCGTTAGCTAGTTTCTGGCGCGAAACCAAGGACCCCGAAGGGGTCCAGCAGGACAGCCCAGGGCGCAAGCCCTGGGTTCAAGGGCCAAATTGCGGAAAGCCCTGAAAGGGCGGCGCAGGGAGTTCGATCTCAACTCCAGATAAATGCTCGTCATAA
>QHZE01000273.1 GCA_003225335.1 Acidobacteriota bacterium | reverse complement strand
AACTGATCACCAGGGCGGCCGCGCCGTCGTTGACTCCGGGAGCATTTCCGGCTGTGACCGTGCCGTTTTCCTCGAACGCTGGTTTGAGCTCGCCGAGAGTCTCGGTTGTGGTGTCTGCTCTCGGCCGTTCATCCCTGGAAATCAGTGCCACAGGCTCGCCCGGCTTCCTGGCAACGGCGGCCGGAACGATCTCGGCCTGGAAGTGACAGGCCTGGATCGCTGCGACCGCTTTCCGGTGACTGTGATACGCGTACTCATCCTGTTCTTCCCTGGAGATGCCGTATCTGCGCGCGATAAGTTCCGCGGCCTTGCCCATGTGCTGATTTTCGAGCGCGCACCAGAGACCGTCGTGGATCATTGCATCGACCGCTGTTGTATCACCCATCCGCGCCCCGCGCCTCAGATGAAAGAGCAGGTACGGAGCGTTGCTCATGCTTTCCATCCCTCCGGCCGCGGATATCCCGGTTTCGCCGAGCCGGATGGATTGCGCCGCGAGCATGACAGCTTTCAAGCCGGAGCCGCACACCTTGTTGACGGTCAAGGCGCCGGTTTCCGGCGACAGCCCCGCCTTGAGGCACGCCTGACGCGCCGGATTCTGTCCCAGGCCCGCACTGACGACGTTACCCATAATGACTTCTTCAACGCGAGCCGGCTCGATCGCGGCGCGGCGGATGGCCTCTCGGATTACCAGGATCCCCAGTTCGACCGCGCTCATCGGCGCCAGCGATCCCATGAAGTTGCCTATAGGCGTTCGGCATGCGCTGAGGATTACCGGCTCTTGCAGCATCGCTGTCCTGGAAACTCTAGGGGTCAAGGGGCAAAGGGAAGGCTTTACTAAGGGGGCTATTCACGAAGATTTTGCCGTTGGGCCCTTTGTCCCTTGGCCCCTCTGGAAGGCCCGGGGTATGCCAATTGTTATCAAACGCCAGTCTAATTTCGGAGACGTTTTACTTACTTGAGGTTCTTGAACGCTTCGATGTCCTGATCCGAGCCCACAACCACAAGGACATGGTCCGGGCGAATCTTGAATTCTGCTCTCGGGATGATCGTGCTCATCTCCCCTCGGCCGTTGGGTTCCCGGATGGCAATCAGGTTGACGTGGTACTGGTCGCGCACGCGGAGGTCCTTCAAGGTCTTGCCCACGAGTTTTGGAGGAGCGATTACCTCGAGCACCGAGAGATCCTCCGCCAACTGGATCTGGTCGTAAATGTTCGGAGCGCTCAATCGCCGCGCCACGCGCTGGGCCATTTGTTTTTCGGGAAAGATCACCTCGGTTGCGCCTATGAGCTTGAGAATCTTGCCGTGTTCCGGAGTCGTGGCCTTGACCACGATCTCCGGCACCCCCATTTCCTTCAGGTGAAGTGTGACCAGAATACTGAGGTCGATTTTCTCTCCCAGGCTCACGACGGCGCAATCGACCTCGTTCACTCCGAGGGCGATGAGCGTCTCCGGATCGGTGGCATCGGCCTGGACGGCCTGACTCGCAATCCCTTGCATGGCCTGCACCTTTTCCGGAACGGTGTCGATGACGATGACCTCGTTGTTGTCTTCGGATAACGTTTCGGCAACCGCTGAGCCAAAGGTTCCCGCTCCGATGACGGCAAACCGGCGCATTTAAGGATTTCCTTCCCGCTACAGAACGACTGTCATCCTACCATGACGTTCTCTTCCGCATAGCGGAATTTTCCGCGGGGACTCTGCCGCCCGACGGCCGTGGCAACCGTGAGCGGGCCCACCCTTCCGACAAACATTACCAGAATCAAAATGAGCTTTCCAAGATCGCTCAGATGGGGCGTGATGCCCGTACTCAGCCCGACCGTCCCGAAGGCAGAGACAACTTCGAAGAACAGCTCAATGAAGTGCGTCGGACTGAGAGCATAAGGGGCGTCCCCGATCTCAACAAAGGCGAGCGCCAGCACGGCGAAGGTAACCAGCGTGAAGGCGAGCACGAGCACCACCAGCGCACGCGAGACGGTTTCATACGGGATGGTCCTGTGGAACACCTTGACGCCAGCCTCCCCCAGGAACCTGCTCCTCGCCATGGCAACAAGCACTCCCAAGGTAGAGGTTTTGATGCCCCCTCCGGTTGAACCCGGAGAGGCCCCCACGAACATGAGAAGGATCATCATGTAAAGCGTGGCGTTTGTCACCGTGCCCAGATCGATGGTATTGAACCCGCATGTTCGCGCCGTGACAGACTGAAACAAGGAAATCAGGATGATTCCCTTCAGGCTCTCCGCTTTGAGCGTGTTGCGGCTTTCAAAGATGTAGAAGCTGAACGCCCCGCCGAAGATCAGAAGCGATGTAACCAGCACAACGAGGCGGGTGTGCAGACTCAGACGCACCGGTTTTCGCAGCGCAAGTCTCGCCAGCTCCACATGGGAAAAGAAACCCAATCCTCCCAGAACAATCAGCGAGCACACAGTTAAATTGACGCCCGTGTTGTACCGATAGCCCACCAGGTTGTCGGATTTCAAAGAGAAGCCGGCGTTACAAAAAGCAGACACCGCGTGGAAGACCGAAGAGAAGAAGGTCCTATCGGGGGTGAATACCCAGAGACACAGCGCACCCAGCCCTTCGATTGCAAAAGTGCTCAGGAAAACCCGTTTCACCAAAAGGTATATCTCACTTGAAGCAACGGGCGTAAACGTATCTTGAACGATGATTTTATCTCGAATCGATATTCTGCGCCGGGCGATCAGCAAGAGAATGACGGAAAAGGTGATAATGCCAAGCCCTCCCAGCTGGATCAGACACAGAATGATCACCTGACCGCTCCGAGTGTAGAAGGTTCCTGTGTCAACGACTGCGAGCCCCGTGACGCAGACTGCCGAGGTGGCTGTGAAGAGCGCATCGACAAACCGGTTTTGACCCCCGGTCGTGCTTGTCGGAGACATAAGGGCCAAGGCCCCGACAAGGATCGCAGCGGCAAAGCTCACTAAGAGAAGGCTTGCCGGGGTGAGGAACCTTTGCAGCCAGTGTCTGGACCCGCGTCGGGGGCGCATCGACCGCGCATTATACCAGACACCGCAATCGACGATTTACGAATGACGATTGAAAGATCTCGAGGGTCCTATCGCCTTATTCCTCATTCGTCACTCGACGGGCAGGCGGTGGAGGCGGTGGGTGTAATCAGGAGTACGCCCGCCCCGTCTATTTGCCATTTGTCATCGACCGTTTGTGGATCGGCGGCTTCGTGCTGGAGTCTTAGAGGAACAGGGGGGCTAAGACCAGCGTGATCGTGCTGAGAAGCTTGATGAGTACGTGCAGGCTGGGTCCGGCTGTGTCCTTCAAGGGATCGCCCACGGTGTCGCCCACTACCGCAGCCTTGTGAGTGTCCGATCCCTTGCCGCCGAGCTTGCCCGTTTCAATGTACTTCTTGGCGTTGTCCCATGCCCCCCCGCCGTTATTCATCGCGGTGGCCAGGAGGATGCCGCTGATGGTGCCCACCATCAAGAGCGCCGCCACGCTCTCCGCTCCCGGGAGTCCGTAGGGCGAGAGGAACTTGAAGAAGTAGCCCACAGCCACCGGCACGGCAACCGCCAGAAGACCGGGTACTGTCATGGCCTTCAACGCTCCCACGGTGACAATGTCGACGCAGCGACCGTAGTCCGGTTTAGACGTGCCTAGCATGATTCCGGGATTCTCTCGAAACTGGCGGCGGACCTCGCGGATCACCGTGAAGGCGTCTTTCCCGACGGCTTTGATGGCCAATGCCGAGAACACAAACACCAGAGTCGCGCCTAGTAACGCTCCAACGAAAACTGGAACGCGACTGAGATCCACTCGCATGGGTTGTCCCGTGATTTTCTCCACTTCATCCAGGTAGGCGCGAAAGAGAAGAAAAGCGGCGAGAGCGGCGGAGCCAATCGCGTATCCTTTGGTCAATGCCTTGGTTGTATTCCCCACTGCGTCCAGTCGATCCGTCCGTTTGCGGATCTCTTCAGACGCGTGGGACATTTCTATAATTCCTCCCGCGTTGTCGGTGATCGGCCCGAAAGTGTCCATGGCCAGAATGTAGGCGCAAGGAGCCAGCATGCCCATTGTTGCGATGGCCGTGCCGTACAGTCCCGCGCCGGCCACGTTGGGAAGCGCCTGCTTCCCGCAATAATAGGCCGCAAAGATCGCCGCGCTGATGACCAACACGGGCAGACCGGTGCATTCCAGGGCGACCGCAATACCGGTGATGATATTGGTGGCGGGTCCGGTCTGGCTGGCCTCAGAGATCGACTGAACGGGACGAAAGCGATACTCCGTGTAATACTGCGTGATGAAGACGAAGGCGAGGGCCGTGAGAATGCCGATGACTCCGGCCGCAAAGAACCATAGTTGATCCTGCAGCAGCCAGCGCACGGCCAGATAGAAGCCGCCCATTGCTATTGCCGTCGTCACAAAATAGCCGCGGTTCAGCGCCGCCATGGGATCACCGGATTCACTGGTTCGGACAAACTGAATTCCTATCATGGTCGCCAGCAACCCGAAGGAGCGCGCGAGTAAGGGAAAGAGGATGCCTTCGATCCCAAAGACGGGGAACAAAGCAATCCCCAGAATCATGGCGCCGATGTTTTCCGCCGCCGTCGATTCGAACAGATCCGCCCCCCGGCCGGCACAGTCTCCAACGTTGTCGCCCACCAGATCCGCGATCACGGCCGGATTTCGCGGGTCATCCTCTGGAATTCCCGCTTCGACCTTGCCCACGAGGTCCGCCCCGACGTCGGCGGCCTTGGTGTAGATCCCACCACCCAACTGCGCAAAAAGAGCCACGAAGCTGGCTCCGAAACCGAAGCCCACAATCTCGAGCGGGACCTGCTCCGGCCTCTGCATGCCCCCGTAAAGATAGAAAAGACCGCCAACGCCCAGGAGGCTCATTGCCACAACCGTAAGGCCGGAAACCGCTCCGCCCCGAAGAGCAATCCTGAGCGCGCGGTCCAGCGAAGACGTCGCCGCCGCGGCTGTGCGCAGGTTTGCGCGAATCGAAACAAACATGCCCACACAGCCCGAGACCGCCGAGCATGTGGCCCCGATAATAAAGGCTGCCGCCACCTTTGTAGCAATGCCCGGCCCCAGGTCCCGAATATTGGGGCTCGAGCTCAATGCGTAAAACAGATAGATAATTACCGCGAGGACCACCGAGAAGATCGCTATGGTTCTATACTGCCGCTTTAGAAACGCCTCCGCTCCCTCTTTGATCGCTGCGGCAATCTCCCTCATGGCGTCGCTGCCCGTGTCGGCTTGCAAGACCTCGCGGGCAAGCCACGCGGCATACCCTAGCGAGAGTATTGAGATTCCAAATACTATGCCCTCCACACTGGATGCCATAAATTCGCCCTCGTCAATGTTTTATCTGTAGCCACCTGCCGGAGATCCGCAAGCAAGGGGAACCGTGAGAATAGTTAAAACTGTGCCTGCGCTCAACAACAAAAGTTAAGGTATTCGCGAAACGGAGGGGCCTTGGGCTTTCGGATTGCGGATTTCGGATCGCGGATTGCCCTTTTCCAATCCGAAATCCGCAATCGAGGCGGCGATTGAGCATTGACTGACCGGGGGCTGGGCTGATAGCATACGCGGTTTCAGAAGAGGAGCAGGTGATGCCTCGTCAATGTTATGTGTGCGCAAAGACGCCGGTTTTCGGGCACACCATCTCTCATGCCCACAATGTCCGATCGCGGCGTTTCAATCCCAACTTGCAGAGTATTCGGATTCTGGAAAAGGGGACAATCAAACGCGTTCGCGTTTGTACCCGCTGCCTGAGGTCCGGTAAGGTACGGAAGGCAGTGTGACCGATTGACGATTTACGATTGGGGTTTGAGATTCAAATCGACAGTCGTAAATCGTCAATCCAGCAAGGCCACCGCTTCTATTTCCACCAAGGCCCCTCTTGGCAATTTCGCAACCTGGACTGTGGCCCGAGCTGGCCTGGACTCTCCGACGTACTCTCCATAGACCTGATTGAGCCGGGCAAAATCGTCGAGATTGGTCAGGAAAATCGACGTCTTGACGATCTTGTTCAGGTTGCTCCCTGCAGACTCCAGGATCGCCGCGAGATTCTTCATCACCTGGTGCGTCTGTTCGGCAATTTCCTCGCCGACGATGTTTCCTGTGCCAGGATCGATTGGGATCTGACCCGAGACAAAAATGAAGCCGTTCGCCCGTATAGCCTGCGAATAAGGGCCGATGGGTGCAGGCGCCTTCGCTGTCTCGATGATTTCGCGCATTGAATCTCCTCCGTATTAAGCCGTCAGGACGTGTCAAGGCATGCAATGCGACTGGAGGGGTAACCCTATATGTGCTCGCCCGTCCGCGGAGGAAGGGTCTACGTGAGCCGGGCGGCCACGCAGGGCTGCCCTACGTCAAGGGACGGACGAGGCTGGGCCTGCCTTGTTTTGTTTGATCATTCGTCATTCGTTACGGCAGCCGCCTCACACGTTCGACTTCCTGAATGCCGCGAATGCCCTTCAGAACGTGGATTACCTTCTGGAGATGCTTCGTATCGTTTATGTCGACTGTTAGATCTATCGATCCCTTCCCATCTTCACCGGTTCGGGCGCGAGACTCGCGGATATTGGTCTTGAGGTTGGAAATAGAGGAGGCGATGTCTGCCAGGATTCCCCGCCGGTCCTCAACGGAAATGGCGAGCCGGACGGTGAACACTTCATCGCTGGAAACATTGATCCATTCCACTTCGGTCACCCGATCCGATCCCAGCATATTTACCAGGTTTGGACAGGTATTGGTATGGACGGAGATCCCCTTGCCCCGCGTAATGTAACCTACGATTTCGTCGCCGCGTATGGGATTGCAGCATTTCGCCCGGTAGACCAACAGCCCGTCCTGGCCCTTGACCGCGATCGGAGATTCCCCTCTCCTCAAGACCTTTCGGACAGCCGAGGCCAGGCGCGAAACCGTAGTCGTTTGGTCCGTGGGCGGTTCCACCCCTGGGAAGAGATCCGCCAGAACCTGACGGGGAGCAACCTTGCCGAATCCTACGGCCGGATACATGTCTTCCACCCTCTGGAGGCCATGGTTCTGCAGGATCCGCGCCAGGTCGCTCATGGCCAGGACTTTTTTCCACGTAGTCTGGAACTTTCTGGCCTCCTTCTCGAGCAGTTTCTTCCCCAGTTCGGCCGCGTCTTCCCTCTCCTTTTGATTGATCCAGTGCTTGATACGACTGCGCGCACGGGCGGTGTTGACGAAGGACAGCCAATCGCGGCTGGGGCATGCGTCTTTGGAGGTCAAGACCTCGACAACTTCGCCGTTCTTGAGCTTATAGCGGAGGGAGACGATGCGATTGTTGACTTTCGCCCCGACGCAATGATGGCCGATCTCGGTGTGAATCGCGTACGCGAAGTCAACCGGTGTGGCGTCGCGCGGAAGTGTGATGACCTCCCCTTTAGGCGTGAAGCAATAGACCTCGTCGGGATACAGATCCACCTTCAAGCTGGTCAGAAAGTCCCTCGCGTCGCTGATCTCGCTCTGCGAATCGATGAGCTGCCGCAGCCAGCGAAACTGCTCCTCTCCCTTCACAACTCCCGATTTCCCTTCCTTGTATTTCCAATGTGCCGCGATGCCTTCTTCCGCGATACGATGCATCTCCTGCGTGCGTATTTGAACCTCGAAAGGCTGGCCGTTCTTACCTATGACCGAAGTGTGGAGCGATTGGTAGAGGTTAGGGCGGGGTATCGCGATGTAATCTTTGATACGGCCGGGGACCGGCTTCCAGAGATTGTGAATGGTTCCCAGAATGGTGTAACAGTTCTTGACGCTGTCTGTAATGACGCGAACGGCGATGAAGTCGAACACCTCGTCGATGCCGATCTTCTGGCGCTTCATCTTCTGGTTTATGCCATAAACTCTTTTGATCCGGCTCTCCAGCCGGGCCGCGATGTTATGCTCGGCAAGCTCCGACGCAATCGTCTTTTTCACCTCCTCGATAAAATCCTGACTCACTGAGCGGCGGGCTTCGATGAGAGCAACCGTGTTTTGATAGGCCTGGGGATCCATGAAGCCGAAAGCGAGATCCTCCAGTTCCCCTCGTATCTTCGCCATGCCTAGCCGATGGGCCAGTGGACCGTAAATTTCCAGTGTCTCCAGCGAGATGCGCTCGCGCCGGTCGGGCGACAAATACTCGAGGGTGCGCATGTTGTGCAACCGGTCCGCCAGTTTCACCAGGAGCACGCGGATGTCTCCTGACATCGCAAGAAGCATCTTGCGAAAGTTCTCCGCCTGCTTCTGATGGCTGGAAGTGAATTGAACCTGCGAGATCTTCGTTACGCCCTCGACAATCTGATACACCCCCTCCCCAAACTGCTTGCGCAGGTCGCCAGGGGACATCAGGGTGTCTTCGAGAACATCATGGAGCAGGCCGGCGGTGACAGTAACGGCATCCAGCTTTATCTCTGCCAGAATATTGGCCACCTCGAGAGGATGCGTAAGATAGGGTTCTCCATTCATACGCAGCTGGCCTTTGTGGAACTTGGCGGACACAACATATCCGCGCTGGATCATTTCCAGGTTGGCTTCCGGATGGTAGCGGGCGACCTTATCCGCCAGATCCTCATACCGAATCATTTGCTGAACCGCCCTTCTGACCAAAGATTATAATGGAAACAGGAACCGAGGGGAAAGGACCGCGACTGACAATCGTAATGCCCCGGTTGTACGCGGACCCCAACAGACCCTCACTTCCCATTCATTTTTCATCGGCCATTTGTCATTTGTCATTGATCCTTTTCGATCGTCAAGTTTGGAGTTCAGCCTTCAGGTTGCACCTGCGCCCAGGCAGTCTGAGCTCCCAAAGAGAGAGGGAGGGTATGCGCTCCTGTTCGCGACCCGTCAACGCCTAACCGAGAAGGTTGTGAAAAAATCCACGTCTCGAGGGGTGGCCTGGGTGTCCGCGCGTCCCCGGTATTGGAGCGGGTAACCCTATGGCGTCGCCGCAAAGGGTGCAATTAGAAGAAGTGCGAGTTACTCGGCACACGATTTCATAAATGCGCCGACGAATTTCCCCAAATAAGCCCGGGCGCCCTGGAATGGCACTGGAAGCTTAGCCGGGGGCGAGCGAAAGCGAACCCCCGGAATATTGCAACACGAATTCGCCCCGGCAGCGGCAGGGGTGCGGGGAGATCCAGCAACGCCTGCCGGGGTGCGTATCGTGGTTCCTCTTCTACCCGGGAGTTCGCTTCGCTCACCCCCGGCTAATCCCGTTGGGGCGGAGTACGTTATCGTATTTATGAAATCATGCAGTAAGGCACAGCAATCCATGGCGTTGGG
>QHZE01000272.1 GCA_003225335.1 Acidobacteriota bacterium | reverse complement strand
CGGTTGCGTTGCGGCCGCGGAAGAAGCGCCGGAGGCTCCCGCCGGCTGTGCTTCCCCTCCCGCAGCGGTTCCAGAGACGCTTGCGTCCTGCTTTACCGGCGGACCCGCGGCCACCTTCACTCTGAACGGGATCGGCACCTTTGTCGGAGGCAGGCATAGCCGGTCGTTGCAGACCTGATAGACAACCTGGAGGGATCCTTCGTACTCGCCTGGCTTCGCGTTCTCCGAGACGACCAGCGGCACCCAAAAATCGGCGCCCACAGTGAAGGTCTCGGTTTGAATACCGAAATTGGAATCAAATTCCGTCTTCGGCGTGGACTGGCGCACGTCTCCGCGCATTTGAAAGGGCTCACCGGACAGGAGTGTGAATCGTGTCCGATTCGGGGGGGGACGCTGTGTGGTGGAATACAGATGCCAGTCGCCTTCTATCGCGGCTGCTACGTGGATTTCAAACGCTTGTCCCGCGCGGACCGGCGTTGCGAGAGGTTTTGCCTTCCAGTGAACGGGCGACTCTCTGGGGCTCTGAGCGGAGACAGCCAGCGGGCAGAATAAGAAAAAGACAGACAAGACCTTCTTGACCTGCGGCCTCATGATTTTCGGATTATAACAGGTTCTGCAGAGCAGAAGGCAGAAGACAGAAGGCGGGGCCACGCTGCTCATCCGCTGCCTACTGCCTACTGCTTTCCGCTTTCTGCCTTCCTGCCGGGGAGAAATTTCTAACGGTTTGGGGACGGGAGGCGTCTAAGCGGGTGACTATGAAAAGGAAAGGGATTTGGAGCCTGGACTGCTGGTAGGAAATGCAGGAAATGTGCTAAGCCTTCCGCGACCTGTCGAGGAGAAGCGGTTGCCAACTCCCCAGAACGCTGATTCGATGCTCGAAGCCGACTCAGAGCTTCTTGCGGGATGCCGGAGCGGGAGCCTGCCTGCTTTCGAGAGGCTTTACAGTGTCCATGGTGCGCGCATGAAAAGTATCGCCCTGAATTTGCTTGGAAACGTCGCCGATGCCGAGGACGCCGTGCAGGAAGCCTTTATCAAGATCTACCGCGGGATCGGCGGCTTCAAAGGGCGGTCTGCGTTTTACACGTGGATCTACAGGATTCTCGTCAATGCCTGCCACGACATGCGACGGAAACGTCAGCGGCGGCAGGAGCAACCCGAGCTCGACATCGATCCGGCGGGACTCAACTTCCCGGCCCCCTGCCCCGTGGACCATCCGCTCCGGCTCACGCTGGAAAAGCATCTGGCGCGGCTGAACCCGCGCAGCCGGACGGTCTTTCTCCTGTTCGAAGTCGAAGGGTTCAAGCACCGTGAGATCAGCCAAATCCTCAAAATTCCGGAAGGAACCTCCAAGAACCTGCTTTTCGAAGCCAAGCGAGAGCTGCAGCGGCTGCTGTGGCAATCGCGAACGGCACAGAGGCCCGACGCGCTATGAGAGTCGAATGCAGGAATCTGCAAAAAGCCCTGCGGCAACAAGAACCGGAACTGCTCGAAGCTTTTGCCGCCCATGCCGCGGCCTGCCCCGCGTGCCGGGAACAGTTACGGCAGTGGGATGCAATTTCCAAAGCAGCCGGGGGCCTGCGGAAGAGCTGGGATTCTCCGCAGCTCTGGCCCCGGATTCACCGGGCGCTTGCGAGCGAAGCCGCGCGCGGCAGGAAGCCGTGGGTGCCTGCCATTCTCCTGCACATTGGGTCGGGGAACTGGGGTGCGGCCGTCGCAGCCACCGCGGTCCTGGCGATTACCATCTCGGGCGCTTGGATCCTCTGGCGCAACTACCCGATCGAGGAAGAAACCCGCACGCGGCCCGGGCCACGACGTTTGCTGACCGAACAGGCGCTGCGCGACGTCGAGAGCGCGGAGGCCGCTTACATTCAGTCTATAGAGAAACTGTCCAAGCTCGTGGAGCCGAAGCTGGAGCAGCCGGCGTCTCCTTTGATGATCAGCTACCGGGAGAAGTTGATGTTGATCGACTCTGCTATTACCGAGCTGCGCGCCGGCATTGAAAGGAACCGCTTTAACGCGCATCTGCGCCAGGAGCTGCTTGCGATCTATCAACAAAAGCAACGCACCCTTCAAGAGATGATGCGGGAGGATAGAAATGCACCGCAGTAGCAAGCTGTCGCGCTGCCTGTTTGCTTTGGCATTCTTCACGGCAGGAGCTCCGTTGCAGACCGCACCCTGTTCTCCGGGCCACCTGCAGCGTGAGGAGTACACGCGAACTTTTCAGAAAACTGTTGCGTGGCAGCAGGGGCAGTCCGTGCGCATCGATCACAGGAATGGTGACATCGTAATCCGCACGCACCGCCAGCCGGACATCCGTGTCGACGCCAGCATCCGAGTTTCGGCGGACGACAAGACCGAAGCCGCGAGCTTCGGGGACCAGATTCAGATCCAGATAGAATCAGCGGCGTCCGCGGTTTCCATTCGGACCAGCTATCCTGAATCGCGTTCGGGCTACTTCACCGGACGGCGCAACATCTCGTTCTCGGTCAGTTACGACATTGCGATGCCTGAGAATGCGCCTCTGTATGTCGTGAATCGCTTCGGGAACGTGACCGTTTCCAACCTGAAGGCCGCCGCGGACATCAACAACGCGCACGGCCTGCTGACGTTTCGAGACAATCGCGGAAATCACCGGCTCGAAAATTCTTTTGGCGGGGTGGAGGTGACCGGAAACACGGGCGACGTGGTGGTGATCAACAACAACAGCTTCGTGAACGTGACCCAAGTGGAAGGGGCCTTGAACCTGCGCAACAGGTTTGGCAACGTGAAGGTTATCCGTATCACAAAGACCGCCACAATCGTGAACAGCAACGGCAGCGTGGACTTGACAGGGACCGGCGGGCCATCCTCCATTTCCAACTCCTTCGGCTCGGTGATCGCCACCGATATCACCGGCGACCTCTCGATCCATAACAACAATGGGTCTGTCGAGGCGCGAAACATCTCCGGTTCGGCCGAGCTTAACACCACGTTCAGTTCGATCACCTTCAGCGACATCGGCAAGAAACTGACCAGCACAGCATCCAACACCAGCATCACCGGAAACAAGGTAGGTGAAGGAACAACTTTGCGGACCAGTTTTGGGCCCGTGGACATCCGCACGACTGGCGGCGACGCGGACATACAGAACTCGAACGGCAAGATCACGGTGCGCGACGTTCGCGGAAGCGCGCTCTTGAGGACCAGCTTCGGCGACGTCGATGCTTCCGGAATTGCGGGGAATGCGGCGATTTCGACCTCCAATGCTGCAATCACTCTACGGGACGTCGGAGGGTTCGCGGACCTGCGGAGCACCTTCGGGCGCGTCGACGCGTCTGGAATTCGCAAAGGACTGAAGCTGAGCGCCGGCAACGCGAATGTCTCAGTGGCCGACATCACGGGGGACGCCTACGTGAAGACGAGCTTCGGGCTGGTGAAAGCGGAGCGCATCAGCGGTGGACTCACGGTTGAAAATTCAAACGGCGGGGTCAAGGCGTCGGACGTCAAGATCTCGGCGGCCGTGCGCACTTCGTTCTCTTCGGTTGTCCTCGATGGCATCGGGGGGAGCGTGGAGGTGGATAACCAGAATGGCTCTGTCGAAGTATCCAGTCTCTCCGTGAAACGCGCGGGAGCCTGCAACAGCGTGATTCTGAAGACCTCTTTTGCTCCTATCCGGGTATATCTGCCCGAGGATGGCAGCTACAACGTCGTTGCGCGAACCTCCTTCGGCAAGATCAACAGCGAGCTTCCCCTCACGGTGACCGGCATCGTAAGCAACGATTCATTGTCGGGCCGAATCGGTGGCGGCGACTGCGAATTGCGCCTCACCGGCTCCAACGGCAACATCGATATCCTGAAATCCGTCAGGAAGAGATGATCGTTCACGTCTTCCGTACTACTGATTGTTTGTGTCTTCGCGTCCTGGCGGTAAAGGTTGCGCAGAATCCACCACGAAGACACGCAGACGCGAAGAATCACGAAGCGGTCTTTCCGTGAGTGGAGACTTGAATTAATCAGGGCTGGATCAGCATCCGCGTCCCCTTGTTATGTGCCTTGTCAAACGTCGAAATGTGAGAGGCATATTCTCGCTTGCAAGGAGTAAGAGCCTGCGACTCAAGACTTCTTCAACACAGTTTCGACTTTTTGAAGCAGTTCCTCCCTGGTGAAAGGCTTGGACAGGTAGGAGCTCGCGCCGAGCGCCTCGATCTGCTTTTCAATTTCCAAAGGATCTGTTCCCGTTAGAGTGATGAACGGCGCCGGCATTTCGGCTTGCTTGCGCAGGGTCTGCACGAACTCAATCCCGCTGATGCCCGGCATGTTCCAATCCACCAGGATCAAATCCGGGCGCGCTTCCAGCAGACGCAGAGCTTCCCCGCCCTCCGAGGCTTCCAGAGTCCCTCGGCCCTCAAGCATCATGCGCAGAAGCCGTCGCACCACCTCGTCATCGTCCAGGATCAGTATGGTTTTCAAGAGCTTGCTTTCCGGGCCGCCGGTTTCGTGCCGCGAATTTTTTCCGTGGCGCCGACGGCGAGCTGGCGTACACGTTGGTCGCGATCGCTGCGCTCAAGAAACTCCAGCAGGCAGAGATGCTCCCTGTTTCCGCACATTCCGAGAGCCCACACTCCGCTGCGGCGCTCCGGAATGAGGGGGCTGCACACCAGTCGTGTCAAGATTTCCCATCCGGAGGGGTCGCCCGACCGGCACAGACCGACTGCAGCGACCGAGCGCACGCGGCTGTGTGTGTCCGCGGCACAGGACCGGAAATGCTCGAGGGCTCTGAGGTCTTTGAACTCCAGAAGGGCTTCGAGAGTGTTGGACCGAACCCGGGGAGCCGGATGCCGCACGAGGCGCCACGTGTATTGCAGGTCGCTGTCCGCCTTCTGGATGAGCGAGGCGGCCTTGGACTGGATTTGCGGGGCGTCTGCGTTTAACAGGGCAAAAAGAAACGCCACAGTCCCCAGGGTTTGCGGCATCTCCTGCACTTCCGCCAAAGCGCGCATCACCAGAGGCGCATCCTCTGTCCGGATGTGGAGGCCATGATGATCGGCTGCTTCTCTGAGTGTTGTTCGCGCAATGGCTTCCGCCGGACCCGGAAACTTCCGGGCAAGGTCGGCTATGACCTGAAGCACGACGCCGCTCTGGAAGACAACGCGTTGCAGAATCTGCTCTTCCCACAACTCCAGGCTCGGGTCCGCCATGCGGCGAATGGCATAGCGGACCGCATCGGCGTCTCTGGACCGGGCAAGTTTCAGGAAGGCGTCCGGCGTGATGTTGCCTTCCAGAACGTCACGGACGGCTTTCGACATAATCTGATCGAACTCCGACTCGTGAGCTTCTTCTAAATTGCTATCGTCGTGTTTTTCCATCGCGTGTACCTCGCCCGGCTTGAGACTCTCAGTCGCCGATGGGAAATGGGACGCAAATTACGCGGATGCACCCGGATCTTCCTGGATCCGTTGCTTCAGTGTTTTGATCCGCGAGATCAGCGTTCATCCGCGTCCGGATCCAACAGTCACTCTGTAAGTGAGAATGTGTGAAAGATCCTTCGGGCTGTAGAGGCGACCCTACGTGGTCGTCCCGCCCGGCCAGTAATGGCGCGGACTCGCGGGCGGCCACGCAGGGACGCCCCTATGTTACGTCAATTTTTTCACACAGTCTCAGCGTTTAATCCTGAATACGGCCAAGTCAGGATAGATTTCAGGCTCCGCCAGGATCTCCAGGAAACTGTTCGCTTTGCTCAGGCATCCGGGACATACCAGGAGATGCCCGTGAAGCAGCCACGAAGCCTCGGGGCTTAACCTTCCTCGTATCCTCTCGTAGCAGAGCAGATCGAGCATCCTCTGGATGCAATCGGCCTCCTCATGGGACTGCATGGCCTCCCTCCCTGGTGAAGGTCACTTTGACGTAGACTTCACCATTGGTGAGATAGAGATCGTCGAACGTGTCCAGAGCCTGCGTTTGCAGACTATCCTTGGCTAACCGGTAATAACGTCTCTCCTCCACGCCAACCTGGCCCGCTTCCTCCGCGGCGGCTCGGCCTCTCACCCCGTCGATGACGCTCACCGCACGCGACGTCGGAAGGACCACGTCCACACTCGCGCCCGGGAACAAGCCCTGTGATAGCCGCGCCAGGAACTGAGTTCGTGTGAGTCCCAGGGTCTGAAGCGTCCCTTCACTTGCATAAAACGTGCTGAGTGACACCGGCGTCGCACGGACTTCATCCTCCGCCGCTATCGACGGATCATGCCCGCAGCAAGGGGGTGGCGGTGGACCTCCCTGAGCGCTTGCAGCATTTGGCCAAACCATCAGAAACAACAACCCTCCAAACAAAATCTCTGCGTATTTCCTCATCTTCGACTCCTCCGGCTAGACCTCGAGCAGTCGAAGACCGAGGAACACGAAAGCCTATGGACCCATCGCGCTGCTCATCCCGCCACCCGAAGCAAGTTTCTTGGCGTCAGGAGCAGAGCGATCGCCCCGGCGCCTCCCGTTCATCGTTTCGCTCATTTGCTGTGTTGCTAATGTATAAGTACGTAAAGCGAGGGAAATCGCATACCGGGGAATGAAATTCTTTTTGGCGAATCCAAAGGGATTGCGGATTGCGGATTGCGGATTAGATCAATGAAGATGTTGGGCTTTTCAATCCGCAATCCGCAATCCAGCAGGGATGCAGTTTTCAATTTCGGATTTCGGATCAAATCGATACGCCGTTGCAGAGCATTCAGCTTTTCAATCCGCAATCCGCAATCCCGTTAGCGGGGGTCTCCCACCAGCACGAAGGGGAGCCAGGACTCGCGCCTCCCTGTCCTCTACGGGGAGAAGGCTGCAAACAACGGCGGGCGCTCCGGCGCTGAAAAAGGCCGGGAGCAGGCCCCAGGGCGCTTCGCCTTCAAATGCAGGGCCGATGCCCGTGTTGCAGCCGGCCAGGTAAACCAGGCGGTTGTGCGGCAGACTCCAGGAGCTTATTGTCGATGCCTCGAGGTAGCGCGGCCGCGGCAGCGAGGGGAACAACAGGCGCGGCTTTCCGCCGGAAGACGCGGCGTGCCCGGAAAAATGAAGGATCTCCACCTCGGCTGCTTTCTCCTTGATGGCGTTCACTTGTCCCGGGCCGATTAGCGTCGCCCGTGCCCTGTAGATGCCGGCCAGATATGCGAGCTCTTCGGAGGCTCCGCGCAGGCCGTCGGTGCCGTCCAGGAGCAGTATGGTGTGTTCCCGTGATGCTGCGGTCCCCCGGTTCAGGGAGAGGCAGTATCGGAAAACGCTACGGGACGGGGCATAGCTCAGTGCAAATTTTTCCAAGAGGTAACGCCCCTCCGAATCCTGCAGTCCCGCAAAGGGCAACTTGTACAGTGGACCGTCGGGGAGTATGAGCAGCGTATGGACACCCCGCGGCGGAAGGAGCTTCAACGCCGGCGCGAGGAGCTGATCGTAGAGCGCGCGGGAAAGCGAATTAAAAGACTCTATGCCTTCGCTCCTTATCGACTCCGCATATTGCCGGACCTGATCGTCGACGCGAAAACGCGGCACTTCGAGAGAAAGCATATCGAGGCGGTCCTTCGACGAAATAAACACCAGCAAGCGGTCGGACAAGAAGAAGTATTCGAGCACGGCGAGACCTTCGGGGAAGGCCATCACGGGGCGCGTTATCCGCGGAAGTCTGGGACTGGGGTCGCGCTGCCGCGAAACCAGGCGTTCTGTCAAGGTCATGGATTTGGACCTTTCCACGAACTGAAGGGCTCCCTGCTTGTCTTGGGACCCGCAGAGGAGCGAAACTGTTTCCCGGTACGGATCGAATCGCCGGGTCAGAAAAGCCTGCCGCAGCTCTTCAGAAGTAATGCCCTGGCGCATTCCTTCCAGAATTCGGATTGCCTCTTGAAAATGGGCGCGCGCGCCGGCGTTCGCGCCGCTTTGCTGTTGTAAAACGCCGTTCAGGTAATGGAGCTGCCAGGCGAGGTCCGGAAATTCTCCGGATGCGGCAACAGATCTCGTCAGTGTGAGCTCGCGCCCGGCGCTCTCGAAGTCCCGGGCTTCGATGAAAGCCTGAGCCAGCCCGATTCGGATTCGCGTCTCGAGCTCTCTGGCTCCGCGAGGAACAGTCTTCAGGGCGGCCAGGAAATGTGTTTGCGCGGCAGCGAGGTTTTTCATTCTCAGGGAAAGATAACCGAGCTTGCACAGGATATTGACAGTTCGGACCATTTCGGCTGGGGTCTTGTCGCCGCCCCTGGGTGCGGAGTATTCGTCATGAGCTTGGAGCGCCAAACCGAAGAACCGGCCGGCGTCCCGGTCCCTGCCGAGTTGCTCCAGGACTGCGCCCAGGTTCTCCAGCGACACCACAACGAGCTGTTCCTCGCCCAGCCGGCACCCCAATGCCAGTGCCGAAGCGTATTCCTTCAGGCTCGCCTCACCCTGGTTCAACATGAGGTAAGCTTGGCCCAGGTATTGGTGCGCATACGCTTCCCACGGATCCAGTCGATACTTTCTGGCGACCTCTTGCATCCGGTTCAGGCATGCGAGGGCATCGTCGTACTCTTGCTCCTCGTTGTAGATAGAGGCTTGGGAGGCTAGGGCTCGGGCGATGAGGTCCGGCGCTCCGGCATGCTCCGCGCATCGCAGCATTTTGCGGTACTCACGCGCCGCGCTCCGGAAGTCTGCATTGCTGTAATAAAAGCTGTTGCCGCGGAGGTGGTAAAGATTGACCAGTTGCCAGTAGTCGCCAAGTGTTTGGTATTCGCGCGCGATGAGGGGGGTGTTCCGGAGGGCTGTTTCGTAGTTTCCTTTGCGGTGCAGGTCAACGAGGTTCTCCATCCGCGAATCCAGGAGATTCTTTTTTTTCCGCTCCGGCGGTGAAAGGCCTCCGTAGAAGTCGAGCAGGCGCTTGTAACTTCGATCTCCCGTAACGGTGCCGTAGGCGGCTTCCAGGGTCCTGGCTGACCAAATCAAGGACGCCGATCCAGTGCTTTGTCCCTCGTGGAACCTGGCATCAAGACTGTTCTTGAGAACACCGCGGATTGCGTCAGGGATCTGATAGGGCGCCACGGTGGCCAGTCTCTCCAGGGCGCTCAGGTCGTGCGCCAGGGCCGCCCGGTTGACCTCCTTGTCTACAAATTCGGAGCGCGTGGCGCGGATTTTCAGCTGAATGTTTCGGAGCCTCTGCGACCAGATCGACCCGGGGTCGCGGGACAGGTACCGGTCAATCTCCGCCAGCGCTTCCCGGTGCCTGCCCATTTCGTACAGAGTCAAGGCCTTGTTGTATTGGGCCTCGCGGGAGGCTTGATCGATCTTGAGAACGGCGTCAAAGTCGGCCAGGGCACTCTCCAGACGGGTCTTTCTTTCTACGGGGTCCCTGGATGCCAGACCTTCCTCGCATAGAGCCACGCCCCGGCCGAGAAGCGCGCGGGGAT
The DNA here is from genome assembly GCA_003225335.1 of Acidobacteriota bacterium. GTDB lineage: Bacteria > Acidobacteriota > UBA6911 > UBA6911 > UBA6911 > Gp18-AA60. The sequence continues at coordinate 11,235 of QHZE01000272.1, read as the reverse complement.
TCGGGCTTCCCAAGCTCAGGACCTTCTGGAACTCGAGCCGCGCGCTGGAAAACCTGGCTTTATTGAGATAAACAAGCGCGAGACCAAGGCGAGCCTCCATCATGTCTTCCCGAACCGCCAGAGCCTGGTAGAAGAAGTTCTCCGCGCGGTTGAGCGCCGCCTCGTCCGCCGGAGCGCGCTGGTCCGAGCCTGAGGAAGAGAAAGGGAGCTCCAGGCGCAACCCATTCGGGCTCACGGGGACATACGCGGCTTCCAGCGCGGCGCGCGCTTGATTGTAAAAATCTCCGGACTTTTTCCTTTCGAAATAATTGTGAACGAGCAGAGCGCTTAATCCCACGAGCACAATAAGAGCCGCCGCCGCCATTGCCCACTGGCGCCAGGACGGAACGCGGCGAGGAGACGCCGGGGCCTTCCGGGCATGCTGTACCAGGGCTAGGGTCTCCTGGATCTCTTCCTCGGAGACGGGAGGAATGGCCTCCAGGTCTTCCTCATCATTCCCGTCCAATATTTCCAGCAAGCCCGCCAGCTGCTCGCGACAGGCGTCGCATCGGATCAGATGAAACTCGAGGTCCTCGTCGGGGCGTTCGCCCTTGGAGCCCGTTACGAAGTTGTAAAAATCGGCCTCGCTCAGGCAGGGGCCGATGGAGGGTTGGGGTTCTGTATGTTTTCTCATCACGTGGTTGCCTCGAAGGGCGGGTTGGTATCCATCGCGCTCCGTACGAGCTCCTTTAGCCGTTGCAGCGCTTTTTCTACCCCGGGCTTCGATAGCCCGATGCCCTCGCAGAGGGCAATTTGCCTCGGCGTCAAGCCTTGGGAAAAATAGAGCTCGAAAATCAGTTTGTCCCGGCGGGAAAACTCTCCGGCCTGCGTCTCGATGGCGCGCAAACTGAGGCGCCGTACTTCCCGGACAAGGAGCTCCCTTTCCAGGGCGCATTCGCCCCGTGTGGAGGTTGAGTCCGACCTCACTTCTCGGCGCGCATCCAGCAGCTGGGATTCGCTCAGGGGACGCTTCTGCGCCCGATAGTGTCTCACCCAGTCGCGGACCACGGAGCGGGTTATCACTGCGAGATAGACCAGCAGCTCGCTTTCGCGGGAGCCGGAGAACCGCTTCATGAGGGCGCAGCCGTTTTCCACCAACCGGACTACAGTGCTCTGGAAGAGGTCGTTCTCGTGCATTGCTCCCAAGGAAAGGGAAGAATCTGCAGGGAGTAATTGCCGGAGTGTGCCTTTGATGATTCCCTTGATCCTGGGAGCGTACCGGCGCATGAATTCCGACCATAGGGCCGAATCGTCCATGTTTTGCGTGCAGCGCGCAAACAACTCCACGGCGCCCACGTCCCTTACCGGCAAAATCGGTTGCCCTGGATCGGGTGACATCTGGGCGGCATTATAGTGGGAAAGCTTGCGATCCCGAAAGCAAAATTCTCGCTCTTTGCGATCCTTCGCGCACTTAGCGGCTTCGCGGTAAAGACTGACCTGGAATCAACCGCGAAGATGCGAAGAATCACGAAGCAGCAAAGCCGCAACCAACAGCATGAACGAAACCACAGATGAACACGGATCGGATCGGTGTTTATCTGTGTTCATCGATGGTTGCATTTTGTGCAGTTTATGCAGAGGAAAATCCTTGCCAGTTTGCGAAGAATTTTTGGCGTAGTACTACGAAACAGCCTGAGGAAAAACTTCGTGCAATTCGTGGAATTCGTGGCAAGCTTTTCAAACCCAGGATAATTCCCCACGGATCTCTCTGAGAGTTCAGATTGTATCGAGGCTCCAGGGTGCGCGGTACGGCTTCACGAGGTGTTTGTTCGCATCGGGATCGCCGATGAACTCTTCCTTGCTCGCGTCCCAGTAGAGCTTGCGTCCCACGGCGTAGGCGATATTTCCCAGAATGGCGGCGGTGCTCGAGCGGTGACAGATTTCGACATCGGCATTCGGCGTGGCCAGGCCGCGGACGGAGTCGATGAAATTGCGGGCATGCGGTGTGCCCTGGTCCAGGCCGCGGCCGCGTATGGGATCCATGTTGTAGGACAGGACGCTCTCATCTGCCGTGCCTTTGCGTATCTCACGCGGGAATAGTTCGTACTGTCCTCGGTCCGCGTAGAGCGTTGCGTCCGTTCCGTAGAATTGAATACCGCCTCCCTTCGCATCAATGCCGCGATTGACGCACTGGGACATGGAATAGATCAGGACCCAACCCGGGTACTCGTAGACGACCTCGAGGGTGTCCGGCGTTTCACGATTGTCCTGGAGCGCCAGCTTGCCTCCCGAGGCGCAAACGCTCTTAGGCGCCTCCACGTGCATACACTGGTGGATAGTATCGATCCAGTGCACACCCCAGTCCGTCATCAGACCGCCCGCGTAGTCCCAGAACCAGCGAAAGTTGCCGCGCAAGAATCTGTTGGGATTGTAAGGCACCTTGGAAGCCGGCCCAAGCCACATGTCCCAGTCCAGGCCGGGAGGCGGATCCGAATCCGGAGGATTACCAATGCCGGCTGGGTAAGAATTCCCCATGTTCCAGGCGCGGACCGCTGTGATCTCGCCAAGAATGCCGCCCTGCACCAGTTCCTCTACCCGCTTGAAATGAGGCCCGGAGCGGTGCTGCGTGCCTCCCTGTACGACGCGGTTGTACTTGCGCGCCGCCTCGACCATCTTCCGCCCTTCGCCGATGCTGGTCGCCAGGGGCTTTTCCACGTAGACATGTTTGCCGGCCTGGCACGCATGAATGGTGGGAAGCGCATGCCAGTGATCCGGGGTTCCGATAATGACAGCATCGATGTCTTTCCTCTCCAGGAGCTTCCGGTAGTCTTTGAGGATCTCAGCCTTCCCTCCCGCTTCGGCGTTGGCTTCCTCGGCGTGCGGCGAGTACACGTCGCAGATTGCTGCGACCTCAGCCCCCTGGCGCAGGAAACTCCTCATCACGTTTCTTCCCTGTGCATACGGAGGACCTCCGGGGCCAATCACACCGACGATCAGTTTGTCATTGGCGCCCAGGACGTTCTTGACGACCGGGGCGGAGGCGAGCGCGGAAGCCGCGGCGGTCGTGGTCTTCACAAACTCTCTTCGATTCAGTTTCACTCTGCCCATGGCAGCTTCTCCCCATTTGCGGATTGTAGAGCGAAAATAGAATTTTTTCTCTCGTGGCTCAAGAGAATTCTGCCTTCGCGTATTGCGCAGGCAATCACCGCGAAGACGCGAAGAATCGCCAAGAAGACTTTGGATTCTTCGCGTCTTTGTGGTGAAAAACTGCTTGAGTGGTGAATTCAGTTGAAGTGTGGTATGAAAAGCGCATGAACGGCGTGTGGTTCCTTGACCTCTGGCAGGCGAAGTGCAACCAGGATCCCGCCACGGTTTTCCCCGATTGGAATCCCAGAGAAGATCGTATAGGGATTCTCTCACCTCACGACGATGACGCGTTGCTGGGAGCAGGCTATGCCATTCTTGCCGGCCGGGAAATGGGCGTAGCGGTCTGTGTGATGGTCGTCTGCAACGGATGCGCTGGTTACAGTACCGCGGAACAGAAATTCTCCATTGTCGAGATCCGGCGCAGGGAAACGCTCGAGGCTTATTCCCGTTTGGGGCTTGCACCGGAGGACATCCATCGCTTCGATGTTCCCGATTTTTCTGCGGCGGCTCGTATTCCCTGGGAGCTTCCGGGGAACGAGGAAGGGATCATCGCGGACCTGATAGCCGAGCTTCGGCGGCGTCGCGTCACGCGGTTCTTTATCCCCAACGGCTATCGCGAGCATCTGGATCACGAGGCGGTTTACGATCTGGGACGTTATGCATCCTCGCAGACCGGCGACGCGATCCTGGTGGACTATGCGGAGCCCTTTGCGGTGCGCTCGGTTCACGTCTACTCCGTGTGGGGCGATTTCCCCCCGGCCCTTGCGGAAGGCGCGCCGCCCGAGCTGCGCGCCAACAAAGCGGTCGTGGTCCCTCAGGGCTGGGAAGAGAAGGTCCGTGACGGCATTCGTGCGTTTCGTTCCCAGGGAGCCATCATTGAGAACCTCGCGAAGGCGCGCGAAGGCCGTGGTTGTTCTGAGGGGTTCCTGGAACTCTACCAGGATTTGGACCCGCGTCCCAATCTCGACTACGGGCCTTACGTGAGCGCCGTCAACCGCATCCTCCGGGGTCAGGTCTTGAAGATCTAGGTCGAAATGACCAATGACCATGACCAATGACAAATAGAGGTCAGAAGCGCGGACAACGAACGGGTATTTGTCATTTTTCATTGGTCATTTGCTCTCCGCGGTGCCCCCAAAGGAGGCGCATGAAGTTTCGCTACGATCTGGCACGATTCATCCCTTACCGGGACATGGCCGTGTGTGAGCGTGTCCGAGGAATTCCACGGGAGCAGATCACCCAGCACCGTAACCCCGCTTTCAAGATCCGGGTCATCGACACCCCGGCGGAGTTCTATCTTGGATTTGCTCTGGACATCGTCCGCCGTATTCGAGAATCCCTGGAAGCAGGACAGAGGCTGGTTGCCATTTTCCCCGTGGGGCCGATGCCGCAGTATGATGCAGCGGTCGAAATGATCAATCGCCTGCGCATTTCCTGCGGGCACGTTATCTCGTTCAACATGGATGAATATGCAGACCAGGACGGCAATACGCCCCCCCTGAGTTGGGAGGGTTCCTTCCAGCGGGCGATGATGGAGAACTTTTTCGGAAGGCTGGATCCGGACCTGCGCCCGCCGGAGAGCCAGATTCATTTCCCGACCAAGGAGAGGATCCGCGATTACGGCAAGAGGATCGCGGACTTGGGCGGGGCGGATGTCTGTTACGGAGGCATCGGCTGGTGCGGGCACGTTGCATTCTGGGAAGCGCACCTGGGACTGGAGTTTGGGGAGGATCTGGAGGCTTACAAGAAAGCGGGACCGCGCTGCGTAGAGCTTCATCCCATGACGATCATGCAGAACGCCCTGCACTCTTTCGGGGGCGATTGGTCGTGGGTTCCGCCGAAGGCAAACACGATCGGGCCGGCAGAGATCCTGGGAGCCAAGGATCGCAGCTTCTGGCTGGACGGATATCTCGGCGGAGGCGTGAGCTGGCAGCGGTTTATTGCCCGCCTGGTGGCTCACGGGCCGGTAAACACGCTGGTTCCGGGCTCCATGCTTCAGACGGCGCCCGGAACCTATACCGTCCTGGGTGGTGTCGCCGACAATTGCACGATTCAAATGAAATAGCGGCAATCTTGATTTCGGATTGGATTGCGGATTGAATCAATAGACGATTCAGATTTTCAATCCGCAATCCGCAATCGGAAATCCGAAATCGGAGATCCGCAATTGGAGGTGAGATGACGGACGAAAAATACCTCGGCGTGGGAATTGTCGGTACGGGGTGGGTATCCGCGGAGCACATTCGCGCTTTTGAGCGGAATGCGCATACGCGTGTGACGGCCATCTGCAGCCGGGACAAGCTGCGCGCTCGCGCCAAGGCCGAGTCCATGAGACTCACCGACTGCGCTGCGTACGACCGCTATGAGGCGATGCTCGACGACAAGCGCGTGCAGATTGTCTCCGTCTGCACGCCTCATAACCAGCACGCGCAGCAGGCTATCCTGGCCGCCCGGGCGGGAAAACATCTCCTGGTCGAAAAGCCGATCGCCCTGGACCTGGAGAGCCTGCGCGCCCTGGAGGCCGCGGTCAAGCAGTCAGGGGTGAAATCGATCGTGAGTTTCGTCTTACGCTGGAACCCGCTTTTCGAGGTCATCAAGTCCATCCTGGGACAGGGCTTGATCGGCAATCTGTTCTATGCGGAAGTGGACTATCTGCACGGCATCGGCCCGTGGTATGACCAGTACTCCTGGAATATCCGCAAAGACACGGGAGGGAGCAGCCTCCTCACGGCGGGATGTCATGCGGTGGACGGAATGCGCTGGTTCCTCGAAAGAGATGCGGTTGAAGTTTTTGCCATGGCCAACTTCAGCAAGAACAACCCGCTAAAGTATGAATACGAACCCAACAGCGTGACCTTGATCCGGTTTGCGGATGGAATCATGGGCAAAGTGGCCAGTTCGATCGAATGCGCGATGCCGTATGTCTTCAATGTCGAGCTGCTGGGCGAGCAGGGGACGATTCGCAACAACCAGCTTTTTACTCGCAAGTGGCCCGGCCAGGCAGGCTGGGCGACGATCCCGGCGGTACTACCGGACAGCGGCGACGTCTCCCATCACCCGTTCGTGGGGGAAATCAATCACCTGGTGGAGTGCATCCGCACGAACACCGAGTCTCACGTGAACGTAGCCGACGCCGTGAAGACGCACGAAATCTGTTTCGCGACTCAGATGTCGGCGGAAACGCGAAAACCTGTGTCTCTCCCCCTTCCATGAGATAAGACTTGGCAAAATGACCAATGACCAATGACAAATTGGACCGGGGAAATCTCTGATCGTTCATTTGTCATTTCTCATTTGTCATTTGTCATTGGTCATTTTGCGGAGAGATTTTCGACGTAGTCATTCTATGAAAAGCTACGTTACACCGACTTTGGTCAAACGGGTCAGCCCGACGCAGACGGACATTACCTGGAACGATGGGCATGCAGGTTCCTATCCCTCCTGGTATTTGCGCGAGAATTGCCCTTGCGCCACGTGCGTGGAGGAATTCACGGGCCAGAGAAAGATTCTGAAAGGGAGCATTCCCGCGACTCTTGGGAGGGTCGACGTCCAGCCCGTTGGGAACTATGCTCTCAATTTTCGCTGGAGCGATGGTCACAGTACGGGCATTTATACGTTTGAATATTTGCGCAAGCTTTGCCCGTGCCCCCAATGCCTGCCCGAAGGTCTCCGAGAGCCCACGGAGCTCGGCAGAAAACCCGGCTCTTTCGAAGTCTGAAAATCCTGCTTCCACCACGAAGACGCGAAGGCGCAAAGAGTCGCAAAGAATTTTGCGTAAGACAGCAAACAATTCAGCGGTTGGTCCTTTATGGGCCAGAGACGGATTCTCGTCAACCAGAGCCTGAGGTGACACTTGCCTGAAAGCAGGCTGGTACGGGCGGTAGGCAGGTGGGACCTTACGGCACTCGCGATCAACGGGCTGATCGGCGCGGGCATCTTCGGACTTCCGGCGGACGCTGCGCGGCTCACAGGGCCGTGGAGCCCGCTGGCGTGCCTGCTCTGCGCCGCGGTGGTCCTTTTCATCGTCCTCTGCTTTGCCGAAGTGTCGAGCTTGTTTGTGGGGACCGGAGGACCGTACCTGTACGCGCGCGAAGCCTTTGGCGATCCCCTGGGTCTCGTGGCAGGGTGGATGATGTGGCTCGCCCGGGCCACGGCATTTGCCGCAAACATAAACCTCATGATCTCGTTCTTGGGTTATTTTACTCCCGGAGCGCGAGCGGCACCGGCGCGCGCGGTAATTATTGTCGCGGTCGTGAGCTTTCTGACGGCGATCAATATTCGTGGAGTGCGCCTGGGCGCGCTGGTCGGTGACGTACTGGCTGCCACGAAGCTGGCGCCGATGTTTGTGTTTGTCCTGTCGGGTTTGTTCTTCGTCGATCGGCAGATGTTTGATCTCGGTTTTCGGCCTAGCCGGGCGGACTTCGGGCAGGCAATGCTGCTGTATGTCTTCGCCTTCACAGGTTTCGAATTTGCCGCCATCGTTGCGGGTGAAGCGCTCGCTCCCAGGAAGGATTTGCCCGGCGCGATGCTCACGGCGCTCGCCATCGCAACTGTGCTGTACACCGGCATTCAGACCGTCTGTGTGGGTACGCTTCCCAACCTGGCCGACTCGCGGACAGCCATGGCAGACGCGAGTGCCCGCTTTCTCGGCTCGCTGGGCGGCAAGGTCATCGCCGCGACGGCGCTGGTTTCAATCGCCGGCAATCTTAGCGGGATGGCCCTGATCTCGCCGCGCCTGACGTATGTCCTCGGCGAAGATGGTCTGTTGCCTTCCGCGCTGGCCGCGACGCATGCGCGCTTTCGAACTCCTTACGTTTCCATCTTGCTTTATGGTCTCGTAACGGCAACGCTGGCACTGAGCGGCAGCTTTGTCGTGTTGGTGCGGATCAGCGCCGTGGCGAGAATTGTGCCTTATATCCTGACCTGCCTTTCGCTCCCGGTGCTGCGCAGAAAGTATCCCGATATGCGGAACAGGTTCCGGCTGAAGGGGGGGTGGGCGATTCCGGCGGTTGCGGTGGCGCTCTGCACCTGGCTCTTGTTCCAGAGCCAGTGGAAGGACATCCTCGCAGCCGGCATCGCCCTTGCAGCCGGCTTCCTCCTCTACGCACTTAGCTCACCGCTAAGACGCAAAGACGCGAAGAATCGCTAAAGATTCGACAAAATCACGCTGCGGATTCCTAGTTTGATGGCAGGCACGTTGAAATTGATAAGGAAACCCAGTCTCTTTCGGGCGAGCTTGAGCTGGGTAAGAATCTGCGCCATGAAAATCGGATCGAGCGAATCGACCGATTTAAGCTCGCAAATTATAAGATCCTTCACCAGAACGTCGAGCCGCGGGCAGTCAGACAGGACTATGCCGTCGTAAACCAGAGGTACGGTGAGCTGCCGCCGGTACGGAACACCGCGTTTCTGGAGCTCATGGCAGAAACAGGTCTCGTAAATGGATTCCAGGAGTCCAGGACCGAGACCCCTGTGGACTCTGTAGGCGCAGTCCACTATTTTTCTGGCAAGCTCTTCTTCTTCTGGCGTCGTAGAAGTCATGCGTTGAATGTTTCATGAGAGGCATGATTATTTCAGACAAAAGTGGTTCTTGCGCTTTTTTTGCGTCTTCGCGTCTTCGCGGTGAGAGGGGCCCATAAAAATAAATCGAACGGGGGCGGGGCTACTTCTTTGAAGGAAAGAGCCTGCACCGAACCAAACCAATCTTCGCCAAACGGAACTTCAGTGCGGTGTTCAGACAGCCGAAACCGTACTTGACGCTGCGCCAGAAATTGATCGACGACGCTTCGGAGAAATACCGCGTGGGGCAACTGACCTCCCCAATCCCATGCCCCAACCAAAGGATCTGCGCCAGCATCTGGTTGTCGAACACGAAATCATCGGAGTTGGCCTCGACCGGCAGTTGTTCCAGGAGATCGCGCGAGAAGGCCCGGTACCCGGTGTGATATTCAGACAGTTTCGCCCCGGTCAGAATGTTTTCTGTGAGGGTAAGAAACCGGTTTGACACGTATCTCCATATAGGCATTCCGCCTTTGAGCGCGGAACCCCCCAGAATCCTGGAACCGAGAACACAGCTGTAGAGACCCTGTCCAATCAGGGAAGCCATCGCGGGAATCAGCTTGGGCGTGTACTGATAATCGGGATGCACCATGATGACGATATCGGCTTGCGCCTCCAACGCGAGCTTGTAACAGGTCTTCTGGTTTCCACCGTAGCCCAAATTCCGGGGATGCGTATGGACCCGGGTGCGGGGCAGGCTGCGCGCAACTTCCGTGGTCTCGTCACGGCTGGCATCGTCGACCACAATCACCAGATCGACAATGCCCTGCGCCATCACCTCGTCATACGTCTGGCGTAGTGTTCTGGCGGCGTTGTACGCCGGCATGACCACCACCACACTCTTGTCTTGAAACATTTTTTCTCACTGATCCTCCGAGTCTTCGCATCTTTGTGGCGAGCTATCCCCGACGTGACAGAAAACCGAGGGGTTGCCCACACAAAGATCAGGCCGACGCGCAACATACGCATCTTGCCGCATCGCGCCTCACCATACCACGATTCGCTTGTGCTCCGACAGGATGACACGATTTTGTCCGCCGGGGCGGAATACGTACCGATTCAAACCTCCTAGTAGCTGCTTTCCAGAATTCCACGAGGAGCAAAGCAGCAAAGGTGTGACCTCAGTCACATCGCAGGTCGGCTTCACCTCCGATTCAGCACTCGAAACAGGACTGATTGCCCATCCCCCCGGAACCCACTGGTTTGCCTGAGGAGGTTTGAAGCCGTGATGAAAATCTGGAAAGGGAAGCACGAACTTGTTTCATTCATAGGATTAATTTTTCTCTTAGTTTCAGCCGCAGTTCCATCGACACGGGCCGCCGATGTAACACTGACATGGGACCGAAGCACCCAATCCACAGTTACGGGGTATAAGCTCTACTACGGAACCGCTCCACAAAGTTACGCGACACCGATCGACGCCAGCAACAATACTACTTACACGGTCAACGGGCTGGGTTCGGGAACGTACTATTTTGCGGTAACCTCTTACGACAGCTCGGGGAACCAAAGCGGGTACAGCAATGAAGTGTCCAAAACCATCACGGCCACGACGACCGTTGCCAACCTGCGCGTCACGGGCGCCTCGGCCGGAAGCGTGTCGCTCGCTTGGGACCAAACGACTGACCCGGCGGCCGTGAACTACAACTTGTACTGGAGCACGTCGTCCGGGAGCTATGGGGCGACCTACGCCGACGTCAGCCCGGTCTCGACGACGGCCTACACGGTCACGGGCCTGACGCCTGGCGTCACCTACTACTTCGCGATTACGTACGATACCTTGGCCGGCGAGAGCGCCTATTCGAACCAGGTCTCGAAGACGGTGCCCACGGCAACCTGCACTTACTCGATTTCTCCTGCCAGCCAGTCCGCCACGAGCGGCGGCGGGGCCGGAAGCGTGTCGGTAACGGCACCCGCGGGATGTGCCTGGACGGCCGCGAGCAGCGCCGGCTGGATCACCGTTACGTCGGGCAGCAGCGGCTCCGGCAACGGGACCGTGAACTACTCCGTGCAGGCCAATACAGGCACGAGCTCTCGCACGGGGACTCTGACGGTGGCGGGGCAGACGGCGACGATCGCTCAGGCGGGTGCTCCTTCAACAGCGAGCGCCGATGTAACACTTGCGTGGGACCGAAGCGCAGACTCCACAGTCGTGAGCTATAAACTCTACTACGGAGTTGCCTCAGGGACTTACCAGACGTCGCTCTCGTGCGGCAACAACACGTCCTATACCGTCACCGGCCTGGGCGCGGGAACTTACTATTTTGCGGTGACGGCCGGCGACAGTTCTGGCAACGAAAGCGGCTATTCCAACGAAGTTTCAAGGACTATCACGGGCTGCGCTTACTCGATTTCTCCTCTCAGCCAGTCCTCCGCGAGCGCCGGCGGAGCCGGGAGCGTGGCGGTGACTGCGTCGGCGGGGTGTCCCTGGACGGCCGCGAGCGGCGTGAGCTGGATCACCATCACGTCGGGCAGTGGCGGGACCGGCAACGGGACCGTGAACTACTCCGTGGATGCGAACACAACAAGCACGGCCAGGATTGGGACGAT
>QHZE01000707.1:2619-4751 GCA_003225335.1 Acidobacteriota bacterium | reverse complement strand
ATGGCGGAGGCGGTTACGGCGGCATGGGCGGAGGAGGCTATGGTGGCGGCGCCTATGGCGGAGGCGGTTACGGCGGCATGGGCGGAGGAGGCTATGGTGGCGGCGTCTTCGGCGGAGGGTCGCAGCTGGGCCCTCGCCTGAACCAACAGCCGTCCATGTCGTCTCAAATATTTCGCGGAGGAGCGCTCACGGGTCTTCAGGAAAACGTGCGTGTCGTCGCCAATGACATCAACAACACGCTCGTCATCCAGTCCAGTGCCGCGGACTATGCCTATTTGCTCGACATCATCAAGAAGTTGGACGTCCTCCCGCGCCAGGTGATCATCGACGCTCGAATCTTTGAAATAGACCTCACGGACACCCTCAGGTTCGGCGTGGGCGGACAACTGCAGAAGACCAGCACAGACCCCAAAGACGTCCCAAGAGCGAGCACCGGTTCTATTGGGGCCGATGGCACCCTTTCGGCCAGCACTTTTGCCTTTGTCGGCAACTCGCGTGAGATTCTCCTGCAACTGGATGCGTTGCGCAGTAAAACGAAGGTGAAGATCCTGGAAGCTCCATCCGTTCTGGCTCTCGATGGGACCCTGGCCAGAATTGTCGTCGGCGGAGAAGTGCCGTATCCCGCGGGAACCTTCTTCGGAGGAACCGGCCTCGGCACCTCCACCGTCCAGTACCGGGACACCGGAATTTCGCTCATCGTAATGCCGCGCATCTCTGGTTCCGGCGTCGTTACCCTCGATATCGCTCAGGAAGTGAGCGCCCCGGGAGCTTCTGTTCCAGTAGGGGACACGACAGCGCTGAGTTTCACCAAATCCAGCGTGGCAACCACGCTCGCCGTCAAAGACGGCGAGATGGTCGCCATCGCGGGCCTCATCCGGGATTCGAACACCCTTGGGAGAAGCGGAGTCCCCTTCCTCTCCGAAATCCCGATAATCGGAAGTCTTTTCGGGCACACCAACAGAACCGCGAATCGAACCGAGCTTCTGATTCTGATTTCACCCCACGTCATCAAGAGTCCGGAAAGATTCTCCGAGATGACCCAGGAGTTGAAGGATTCCCTGCGGAACGTGCGAAAATTCGTGGACGATAAACAGAAAGAACACCTGGACGCTATGGAAGACGCCCGGAAGGACAGATCCCGTAAGGAGGACAAGCGCAGGAAGCCAGAGGAGCCCCAGAAGGAATCGCAGCCTCCACCGGCAAAGAATCCCAAGGACTGACTATTGCGGATTGCGGATTGCGGATTTCGGATTGGCGATTGCGGATTTGAAATCGACCCGGAATAGCGAGTGAGCGGTCCGCCGTCCCGGGGATTGGCTAAGCAATGGTGCGTGCCACGATGGCTTCGTGGCACGGGCGTGATAGAAAACTTGACCGATTTGTGAACTTTGTGCCCACCAAGTGGACCTAGTTGCCCCAATCGATATGTTCGAGACAGAGACGCGGAGAACGCCGAGGTTCCGTCCCTGGGAGCGCACGCTTCCAGCGTGCTCAGCGTTTCTAACACCCCGCACGCAGGATGCGTGCGCTCCCAGGAGAACGCACAAAAATCCCTTCCAAAATGCAAAGGATTTTCGGGTTAGGAGTACAGATCCGTGTTCGTCTGTGGTTTCGTTCATTGATATTGGTTGCGGCTTTTGCGGCGCCAAGAAAACTTGGCGATTCTTTGCGTCTTCGCGTCTTGGCGGTGAAAACTGCTTGGGCTCTATTTCAGGAAGGCTGCCGCTACGTCGGCGGTACCGTTCTTGTCCAGGTCGCCGATTACAAGGAAGAACTTCGCGGAGACCTTCAAGTTCGCGACGTTGAATCTATCGCCACTCCCGTTTGAGAGCACTACGGATGCGTAAGTCCCAGCCTGATAAACCTGGAGAATCCCGAGTGGCATACCGATTCCTGAGAAGGGCTGGCTGGTTATGAGCCCGGGTTCGGGCGGCAGGTTCTCGTCGGAACGCTCCATAAGAATATCGTCACGGAGCTGGAAGGTCTGCGAAGGGGAGACGGCCTGTGCGGCCATGAAATAGTCGGTTCCTCGCGTCTGCTCGACCAGGTGACCCACATAGTCCGGCACGAATCCCAAATTGAATTCGCCGAAGAAGCGGTAGCGATCGGCGGCGCGGAAGACACTTACAATA
>QHZE01000707.1:0-2574 GCA_003225335.1 Acidobacteriota bacterium | reverse complement strand
TCTCCTATGAGAACGCCGCCAACAAGGCTTGCGTGGGACGTTACGAGAAGGTCCGCATTTCCGTCTCCCGTGACGTCTTCGATTGCAAGAGAGCGCTGTTCTTCCACGGCAGAGGGATTTACAAAAAGGCTGAAAGTCCTGCGGGCATCGGGAAACGCGAAAGTCGTTTCGTTCAGCCGGCTGGCCCGGACCAGGGTCAAGAGGCCGCTCCCATCCCAATCGCCAAGAAAAAAGAAACCGCTTTCGGGAGGCGCTCCCGTTGCGGCGACCGTGCCTTGCATATTCCCGGTGGACTTATCCTGTTCGGTCCGGGTTGAGCGCGCTGAAACGGTAGCGCTCTTTTCGTCGGTCTGCCGTAGAGCTTCGCTGAATGGGTTCTTTGCTTCCTCAGGGTGATTTTCCAACTTCGCTTCATCCGCCCTGTTGACGCCAAAGATAGAGGCAAACAACTCCTGGAAAGAAGCGAGGGCGAGAAAGTTCGCCTCTTCTGACGATGCCATGGGGGGCTGAAAAAGGGAGCGCGGGCGTGGAGTGTGTACGGCGCCGAAGTTGAGTATCTGAATGCTTCGATCGACTTTCGCGTTTTCCCCGGGAACTCTCAACTTATCTTGGAGAACGGAAGAGAAGAAAGACCCGGAATCACTTTCGTCCGCTCCGGGAAAGACACGCTCTGTGGAAAGATCCGCGACTGCGGGCTTCCGCGCAGACGAATGCATTGTAGGGAGATACTCGTGGGCGAAAGTATGGCTGCCGAGGCGCCACGCAGAAGCGCTGAGTCCCTTCTGCTGGCATAAAGAGCGTGAAACCCAGAACAGACTAACGGCTGCAGCCAAAGCGAGCAAGAGTCTGGCTGCCGTCGATCCGGATCGGAATCTCACTTCGGCTCCATACGGTGCGCGGACCTTCACTCGACAAGAAGGAAGCACTTAATACCTGAGCTTTCCCCAGTGTGTAAAGTAAAATCTGCGGTTCAGATCTCAGACTTCAGGGGTCAGACCCCAGACTTCAAGTACGTTCGGCCAATTCGTCGAGTGGTCTGACGTCTGACCCCCGAAGTCTGAGGTCTGCCCCTGTGGTAGAGTATCGACGCAAAGGGGGGACAGGTTTAGCGCCGGATGCGGGCTCGTTCCAGCTGGACGGCCTTTTCCAATGATTCCAGGGCCTTTTCGAGATTGCCTTCGGATTTGTAGACGTAACCCTCGACTTTGAAAAGCGCGGCCCTGTTCTCATTGAGCCGTGCCCGCTTGAGGGCTTCGTTGACAACCTCATGGGCAATAGCAAACTGCTGGCGTTCTACAAGCATCCCGGCGACCAGACTGGCAGACTGCGCGACAGCTTCTTCATATTTTTCCGGGAGGTTCAGCTCAAATATCTTTTTCATCTCGGGCGCCACGCGCTGATACTGTCCCTGCTTGATCAACAATGTGACGATCTCATGCTGGGACTCGGCGATCGACAGCATCTGCTTCAGTTCGTCGCCCGGGGGGACGGAGGAGGCTTGCTGCTCGAACACTCCGGGCATCTCGGAAGATAAGCCATAGGAGCAACACGAAGAGGCGAGGAGAAAGGCGATAGTAAACAAACGAATTGTTTTTCCATTTGTGGGGACCCTCATATCCCGGCAAAACTTCATAGACGCCTCCTCATTGCCTCGCCAGCGTTCGGAACGGGTTTGCCGCCTCGCTCAACCGGCCGGAAGAAAATGGATTAGAATTCGAGCCTGCGACGGAAGAGGTGCGAAATGGGTTGTAGCTCCCGGAATGCCGGGTAGTCAGGACGGTATGAACGCGATCCAGTTCCTGGAGGGCCATCCGTCTGAAAGCGTCCTCGGAACGGTAGCGAAGGAACAGCCACGCACTGCCCGCAAGCACAAGTAGAATTGCAGCCGCCGCGGCGCTGATCTTCTTTCGGGCCCACGACAAGCGCCATTGCCGGGAGCGGCGGCCGGGCGAGTCCAGTTCCGTTGAGATCCTTCTCCAGAGATCCGTGGGGGGCGTGAGCTCCTCGTGCCGGAACAGCCGGCTCACTTCGGACATCTCCTCGAAAATCTTCCGGCACTTTTCACACCCGGGGAGGTGCGCTTCGAGGAGGCGGCGTTCCTCCGCTTCCAACTGGCCGTCCACGGACGCGGAGATCTGTTCTTCAGACAAGTGATCGGTCATCCCATTTTTCCCTTGAAGGCGGACCCGGGCCTGGCGCCCGTGTATTTGCCAAGCTCCTCTTTGACCAGCAGACGGGCCCGATAGATATCCGTCTTCACCGACAGCAGGGAGCGGCCCACCAGCGTGGCTGTTTCCTGGTAGCTCATACCCTGAATCACGGCCAGGACAAAAACCTCACGCAATTTCGCGGGCAGCGAGTCCAGGACCCTCTGGATCACTTGCCCGAGCTCCGCGTTCATTAGGTTATGGTCAGGCTGCGCGTGGATTCGCACCTCTCGCAATTTCCGCATTTGGCGCTCGTTGTCGCGATCATCCCACGAATCGGCGTCCTTACGCCTGAATTTCTGGTATGCCTCGTTCCTTGCGATCCGGTAAATCCACGATTCGATCTGGCCTGCGTCACGGAGCCTGC
>QHZE01000706.1 GCA_003225335.1 Acidobacteriota bacterium | reverse complement strand
CCGTTCCTTCGGTGAGCGATGCCAGGTCAATTTCACCGGCGGCGATGGCGGCCGATTCCCAGTCCACCATAAAAAGGCTTTCGCTCCGGATGAGAACCGTCTTCGCGTAAAACTCACCGTGGATCACCGTCGGTGGCGCGGCCAGGAGCGGCGCGAACCAGTCGTCGCCGCTGTTGCGGAGTTCAACCAACCACGGAAAGCGGACCCGCAATGGGCGCGCGAATTCGAACGTCCGCTGCGCCCATCCCCGGTAGTACTTCGCATCATATCGTTTGAGGAACGCCAGCGATGGTTCCGCCACGCGTCCCTCATGCGCAGCGTGAAATCGCCCGATCCAACGAGCAGAGGCCACCAAGGCGTGCGGTTGCCGTGTTGACCTGTGAAAACTCAGATCGCTTACGCGCACCGAGTTGTAAACGTATTCGAGAATGAGCCAGGTGTCGCTGGATGAGGGATCGGCCGACACGCCCAGGCACTTGGGACGGAAATCCTGGAGCGAACGCAACAAGCGCTGATACACTTCAGCTTCGTACGCGACGTTGCCGCGATGGCCGTAGGAACGATGGCCGTGGCCGGCCTCATATTTAATGAACACGCGCCGCTTGCGGCCGTCGGCCAACTGACAGGTCAAGACCTCGTTGGGAAACGTGCTCATGAAGCGGGGCAGCTTGCGGTGGAGAACTTTCAACGGGTGTCGGCTCGAGTCATCCCCAAGCAGCGCCGCCGCGAGACGATCTGTCAGCGTGGGCAAATCAGGTAGAAGTGATTGAGGTGTTTTCATCGGATCCATTTGGCATCGACGGGTTTCATCGTTAGCACGTTTAATGACTGATGGGCCAGGCATTTTTCGATCCCAGAGCGTCGCTCAGGATTTGTCGCGCGACCTGTTTGGCGTCGAACAAGGCTTCGGCAATTTGCCGGGCCGCCCGGCTGTGCTTTTCGTAGTCGTTGTTGATCGCTGAGAAAGCACGCGCAGCTTCCTTGAGCGTCGAGAAGCGAAACATCCCCTCGCCGTCCGGCAGGCGGGAACTCGGTCCGGTGTGTTGGACGACGACTGGTTTGCCGCTGGCCAGGTAGCACAGCGTGCGGTCGCTGACCCAGGCGTTTTGAAATTTCAGGCACGAACGCTTGGCGCAACTGAACTCACCGCGCGAACTCCGGATGTAGGCCTGATACGCCTCGGGTGTGCCGGCCACATCACGGGAGTGCCGGATGCGCCAGCCGCGCTGCTCCAGGTCCTTACGGTCCTGCACGTCCTTCTCCGTTTTCATGAACAGCGCCAGTTCGAGCGGTTGGCTGGTCAGGCGCGGCAAGTCGGCAAATTCCAAAAAGGCCACACGCTTGGTGTTTTCGTACGTTTCCTCTTTATCGACGATCCAATCGTCCGAATCCCAATTGGAGACCGTGGAGAACGCCTCGGCGCGCTGCTCAAAAAAGAAAGGCCAGCACTCGAGGCACACCGGCGGGTGAATGTGAATCCACTTCAGTCCGCAATCCGGAAAGCGAGCCGCAGGCGTGCCGACCGTTTCGCCCGTCGTGAAATAAAAGTCATGGCGCGGGACCGAAAGCTGTCCGCGGCTGATCCAGAATTGGAGCAGCCCCGGGTCGATATCGACCAACGCCGTGCGTCGGAAACGGGCCAGCAGTTTGGGCGCAATGGCGTAATGGAAGTTCAGCAACAGGTCCGCGCGTTCAAAGATGGCCTCCGCTTCCGAACGGGCGAGGCCCATGTACTCTTTTGGCAAGTCGTCAGCGATCGTCGCGTCATCGCTCGGGTAAAGAATGAGTTTGTCGCCTAACCCAAACTGTTCCATCCGTGCCCGAAACGGCGCGAGCATGAGTTCATCCAATTCGCGGCTGCCCCGGCTGCGAAATGCCTCCATCCAGTAAACATCACAGCCCGAACCAAGCAGGCCCTGGGCGTACTGCATGTAAACCCAGAAGTGCCCACCGCCTTCCGAGAAGTTAATGACGCTGAAGGGAGATAGTACGACGGTGGGCATATCACATCATTCAGGGGGCTACCGGCATTGCGTCGCGCATTGCCTGCTCGTCGGTCAGGACCGGTTGCAATTGCTCGAACCACTGCTCGATCACGGGCAACTTGTCGAAGGCCCATGCCGCGCGTTCCTCGACC
>QHZE01000271.1 GCA_003225335.1 Acidobacteriota bacterium | reverse complement strand
TGGCCTCGTAGCCGGCGACTACCTGTCTTTCGGAGACCGGATCGAGCGAGGCGGTCGCCTCGTCCAGAATCAGCACCGCCGGATTCGCCAGAAATGCTCGCGCGATCGCAATGCGCTGACGCTCTCCCGACGAAAGCGCGAGCCCGCGCTCGCCCACGGACGTTTCGTATTTCTGCGGCAGATTCTGTATGAACTCGTCGATCCCCGCAGAGCGAGCGGCCTCGACGATCTCCGCCTCCGTCGCCTCGGGGCGCGCATAGCCGATATTCTCGGCTATCGACGCGTTGAAGACAAAGGGTTCCTGATCGACGAGGACCACGTGCCTCCGCAAATCCTCCAGCCTGAACGCGCGGAGATCGCGGCCGTCGAGACGCACCAGACCGCAATCGGGATCGATGAGGCGCAGCATCAGGTCCGCGACCGTCGACTTGCCGCTTCCGCTCGGCCCCACGATGGCGAGAACTTCCCCACTGCGAACAAAAAAAGAGACGCTGTCCAGCACCGGAACGCCGCGGCCGTAGGAGAGCGTGACGTTTTCAAAAGCAACCTCACCGCGAACGAGCGCGACCGAAACGGCGTCCGGCCGTTCCACGACCTCCGGGGGAGTATCCAGAATCTGCTGCACGCGCTCGATCGAAACCCGGGCCGTCGCAAGGCTTGCGTAGAGACCCATCAGGGCCTGGATCGGCGGCAGGAGCCGCATCTGGTAGGCCATAAACGCCACGAAGGTTCCCATGCTGAGGCTTCCGCCGATCACTTGAAGTCCGCCGTAGAGAAAGACCGCCGCTGTGCCCGCCGAGAGGATCAGCCCTGGAATCCCTCCCGCGAGATAGGAAAACAACTGCATCGACGACAGCGCGTCCATGAAGCTTTCGTTCTTCCGGTGGAAGCGCGCGGCCTCGCGCTCCTGGGCGTTCGAAGTCACGACCAGTTTCATTCCCTGGAGCGTTTCAATCAGGAAGGTGCCGATATCGGCGCTGCGCTGGCGCAATCGCGAAACCTTTTCAGCAAGCCGCCTCCGGTAGCGTGTCAGCGCCCAGACGCTCAAGGGCAGGAGCGCAACACTCAGGAGCAAGAGCCGCAGGTCGAGCCAGAGCATGATCCCGATGGCGCCCGCCAGGAACAGGACATTTCCGACCCAGGCGAGAGCCCCTTCCGCGGCAATACGCTGGATTTCACCCATGTCGTTGTTGATCCGCGAGACGATTTCCCCAAGCGGGGTTCGCGCGTAGAAGCGCGGCGACAGCCGCTGGAGGTGCCGGTACAGAGCCAGACGCATGTCAAACAGCATCTCGGCCGAAACCCGCGTATAGCGCAGCCCGCTCGCCGTGTTCAGGGCAAAACTCAAGGCCGTGATCCCGCAGAACAGGAGGACGATGCGCCCGAGCATCGACGCGTCCCGCCCCAGGAGCGCGCGGTCGATCAGGTCCTTGGAAAGGTAGGGAAGAAACAGTGCGAGAATCGTACTGATCAGACTGAGCCCAAGGACCAGGAGAAGCCGCCGCAAATAGGGCAATACGAGAACCAGCGCCGGCCGGGAATTCTTGTCGAAAGCGGAGGGGCACATATCACCGAACCGGGCGGCCACGCAGGGCCGCCCCTACGAGAATACGGAGCAGCAGAGCCGCAACCAAAGAGATTCACCGCAGAGCCCGCAGAAAGAGATTTGGCAAATGACCAATGACAAATGGGGGATGGATTTGCAGATTCGTTCGTCGCGTGCAATTTTCCATTTTCCATTTTTCATTGGTTATTTGTCATTTGTCATTGGGGGCATGACATACAGGTCCGTGGTCATGTCCCCGTCCAGGGTGATCGTGCGCAGGTACTGGTACGTATTCGCGTCGTACAGGTCGATAGTGTTTCCGGCCTGATAGATGTACAGGAGCTTTCCGTTGGAGCTCGTCTTCAAAGCCATGCGCGGGCGGCCGGCAAACTCGACTTTGTTGTGCAGCTTCCGATTTTCGAGATCGAAAGTCCAGAACTCGTAACGCCCGATCTCGTTATGCAGGCCGTAGGCCCGCTTGCGGCCGGGAGCCAGCGCAAAGCTGACCCATGCGGCCGGGCCCAGGGTGTAGAAATCGACGCGCTTCTGCGAGAGATTGACGCGCGCCACTCCCATCACCCTCCGGTTCTGCACCGGATCCTGAACGGTGAATATCCCGGTGAAGAAACCCGGCTCCTCGTTGATGTCGTCCATGGAGCCGAAGTTGATCCGGCCGAAACCCTCCTCGATCGGACGAGACAGCTCCCACTTATCCACCTGCTTGAATTCCGCGGTGTCGTAAATCAGAACGTCTTCGGAAAAGAAGTACAGGAGCTTTCCGTCCGGGGATATCCGGATGTTGGCGAACTCCCTCTCCTCATTCTTGGGCCACGGGATCGTGCGCAGCACCTTGTGCTCTTTCAGGTCGTACTGCAGGAGCGTCGGGGCGCCGACTTCGAAGCGATCGGCCAGCTTGGTGTAGCTTTCGGTGAGCAGGATGATGTAATGGTTGAGCGGGTCCGGTTCAAAGCTGCGGATGCGAATCTTCTTGCCGCCTTCGCTCAGCTTGAAGGTGTCGATTACCTGCCGCGAGGCGATGTCCACAACCTCCATATCTTCCTGATCCGCGCTGAGCACGTAGAAGCGCTTGCGGTCCTGGCCGAGGCTCATCCGGCGCGGGATTCCCGTTCTCGTTCTCATTTCTCCCGTAACCTTTTCTGTCGACTCATCGATGATCAGAATCCGGTCGCGAAACACGCCGAGGTAGAGGGTTCCGTTACCCCCCGTGAGCTTTTCCGCAGGGGCTCTCTTCTGCGCCGCCGCGAGAAGCGCCGCGGCCAGAGCAACCAATGAAAGTTTCAGCAACGAAATTCGCATGAGGAAAGATCCAGACGCACGAATTTCACCGCAGAGTCCGCAGAGAGAGATTTGGCAAATGACAAATGAAAAATGACCAATGAAAAATGACAAATCGCAGTTCGTTGTCCCGACTTCTGACGTCTATTTGTCATTTGGCATTTTGGCCGAAAAATCCTTGCCAGCTTCCGAACGAGGACTCCGTGGATCTCCGTGTCTCCGTGGTGAAAAAGAGTGTCGTCCTTGTCACGCGCGGTTACGGGAAGATCAGGTCGATCTTGCGCCAGTCTTTTTGCGCCGCTGCGCACTTGCCTGTCCAGTCGGGCGCGTGGTTGAGCTGGTCGGGAACCTGCGCCGGCCAGTAGCACCCCGTGTGGCAGTCAAACAGATCGCGCTCGACGGGCTGGCACAGCCCGGCGGTTCCCCCGCTCGAATCCACTTCCCAGCCGGGGTCAAACTGCAGCGAGCAGCCCAAAGGGAAATGCGGGCTCTGCTGTGGCTGCTGCGGAGGCCCTTGCTGAAGAGCGACGACGTCTCCTTCCTGCGGATTGCCCTTCGGCTCGAGGTCCTGCTCCACCATGGCGGCTTTGCGGTTCACGGATTTCAGATGTTTCATAATCCACCGGGCTCGTCGAATTGTTTCAAGAATTTGGGATTGCGCTCCGAAATCTCTCCGTAGATCTGAAGGCACGTGTCGGTCCACCCTCGGATCCATTCACAGTAATGAAGGTTCGGGTGCGTGGTAGCTCCGTAACGCGTGTAGGCTTCGTGATAGCATCCACCGGCGCAGAGAGGGCGCGCCCAGCATTTGCTGCAATCAGTCTTGTCCGCGATGTGGTTCCTGGCCAGGAAATCGGATTGGGCTCGCCGGTCTATGCCGTCTCCCACGCTCCCCAGCTTGTGCGCGTCAGAGCCGGCGAAACGGTGGCAAAGCGCAACATCGCCGCCCGTGGAAACGCCCAGGAGTCCCAATCCGGCGCCGCACGGATAAGCCTTGCTGGCTCCCTTGTGGATTTCTTCCAGCGTATCCCTGACATTGGAGAATCCATGGTGCCGGTCCGCAATCGCGTAGTCGAGAAATTCCCCGGCCAGCTCGCGGAACTGCGCCAGCACATGATCGAAACCAGGCTCGTCGATGGCATACAGCCGGTTCGGAGAAGCAGTGACCGGAGCAAAGCCCACTTCCCAAAAGCCGATCTCGCCGGTCAGGTGCCGGAAGATTCTTCTGATGTCCGATGTCGTCGACGTGAGCGTCACCCGGGCGCCTATGGGCCGGGTGCGGTGACGCCGCAGCAATTCGCGGATCCTGGGCGCGACGACGTCATAGCTCCCGGTGCCGTCGTGAAACACGCGGAACTGATCCTGTATCTCTCGCGGCCCGTCGATCGAGATCGTGACGCCGACGCGATTCTCCGCGAGAAACTCGATGATTTCAGGCCGCAGGAGAGTGCCGTTGGTCGTAAGACTGAAATCGACTTCTTTGCCCATCTCCGCGGCGCGCCTGCGCGCGTAGGCAATGGTCGATTTGAGCACCGGGAAATTCAGGAGAGTCTCGCCGCCAAAGAAAGTGAGGTGCGCGACTTTGTTCGAGCCCGATTCCCGCAGCATGAGCTCCACGCTTTGCCGGGCCGTTTCCTCGCTCATGAACGCGGGTTGCTTGCCGTCCCGAGTGTCCACGATCCGGTCTTCTCCGTACTCGTAACAATAGGTGCAACTGAGGTTGCACTTGTTGGTGACGTTGAGGACGAGAGTGGTCAGCGGGAAGGGGACCGGCGGCAGATTCCTGGACAAAGGCTCCGTGCCGTCCACCGCTTCGCCGATGGTCCGTGCGCCCAGCAGTTCCGAGACAGTTTCCTCCAGTTCCGAGCGCCCGAAGCGGTTCGATAGCTCGTCGACCAGCTGGCTTCGTGTTCTCGGCCCCCGGTCCAGAGCGTCGACTACTGCGGACGCCGTGTCGTCGAGGGCGAAAACGGCGGCGCTGGGAACCAGGTAGACAAACCTGCGCCCCGCGGCCTGAAACGGATGAAATTCCCGCAGCTGTAACGGCATCAGTGTATCACCTCGGGCTGATCGAACTTCATATACAGCGGAACGGTGACTACCAGATGCGCTCGCGCGCGAATCGGTTTTGCTTCCTTATTTTCGGGAGTGTAGGTCGCCACGATCCAGACATCTCCGTAATTGTTGGTCCCGTTCCTGCGCTGGGGATTAGGTCCGTCAACGTTAGGAGTGAAGAGACCCGCGGCATCCAGGGTCCCGACGAAATTCCTGTCGTCGTCGCCGAACGTCTACTGTTTCGGAAAGTTGATACCGCCGATGCGCGCCAGGCCGGCCAGTGGAGTCACTTTGAGCCCGTCCACCTTGTCATAGACGACGACGGCTCCCTGACGGACGGCGCCCGAGACATACAGGTCTCGCGCGCCCACAGGAGCATCGCGGGCCACGTCGACTTCAACCGTTGCCGATTCCGCGCTCGACCCGGTAACGCGGGTAACTTTGATTCCCGGGCCGAAATCGATGTCCGACGGGGCGAGCGTTGCCGGCAGATTGACGCCGAAGATCTTTACAGCTCTACGCACGGATGAAGTCTTGAGCGCGCCGCGATCGACGCCCAGCACGAACGGGTCACTGCCGATGCGGCGGAGCTGAACGTCCATGCCGGTTTCGTCGTAGGCGCCGCTGAACCAGCGCCCCGAAAGGGAACTCCAGTCCCGCTCCAAAAACATCACCTCGCGCAGCGCGGTCGCGTCATTCGCGCCTTCCACCGAACGCCCGCGCCACTGAAACCCGGTGTAGACCAGGGCCTTTCCGGCGCGTGCCACCTGCTGCCCGGACCGCGCGTAGGTGTAGCGGATTTCGGTGGCGAACGCGTCCTCGGCGCCGGCAACGGGAGAAATCACCACCTGTCCGTAAACGGGCCCCTTGCCCAACTGGTATCCCGAAAGCGCCCAGCGTCCCTGAAGCCGGGGCGGGCGCATGTTTGCCGACCAGGCCGACCACTCCGCGGTCTTGAGCGGGAAAGCGCTCGAGAGATGGGCGACAGCTTTTTCCATCGGGTGCCGGTTGTCCGGCGGACGCCCGTCCGGTCCAGGCTCGGTCTGGGGCGGGCCCAGGCGGCGGAAAGCCTGGAAATCCGAGAGCGGATAGTAGCCCCGGTGCATGGCGACCAGCAGCTCCCATTCTTCCTTGGTGCGGCGTTGGAGCATGACGCGGCCCATCGAGTGGCACTTGCTGCAGACTTGTTCCGTGTCTTTGTCGGAGTATTTGTAATCGATCATCCGCTTTTCCACTTCGAAGGCGCCCGGTCGAGCCTCTTCGGGAGCGAGCCCGAGACTGTTGGAGAGGTATTTCAAAACGGCGCGCGCGGCCTCCGGTTCGATCTGCAGTTTGTTCAGGCTGACCATACGCTTGATCGTCTGCTGCCATCCTTCGGGCGTAGTACGCCGGTAGGAGATGCGCGACATCCGTTTCTTCTCGTCGATCTTGTGGCAGGAAGAGCAGGACTTCTGGACCAGCTCGCTTGTGATGGGGATCCCTTCGTCTTCGGGCTTCTCTTCTTTGGCCGGGGTCTCGGCTTTCTTCTGCTCCTGTCCGCGCACAATGTGAGCGTGTAGAAAAAGGGCCATCGCTGCCAGGGAGATGACAAATCCCGCTCTCATCGTAGGACCAGAAAATAGATCGCAGGGACTCTATCACAAAGACACGAAGACACAAAGATGCGCC
>QHZE01000270.1 GCA_003225335.1 Acidobacteriota bacterium | reverse complement strand
GGAAAGCCCTGAAAGGGCGGCGCAGGGAGTTAGGTCTCAACTCCAGATAACTGCTCGTCATAAGGAACCTCTTTGGTACCGGGACCAACTGCATCGCCCCTTCGGGGCTTCCGTTGTTACTGTGCTTGTTCCCAGGGCTTGCGCCCTGGGCTTTCCTGAGTCGCCCCTGCGGGGCTAGTTTCGCGCCAGAAACTAGCTACCATACGCGACAGGCCGCCGTACAACCAGGTGCAGCCCAGCCGCAACCAAAAATATCCACCACGAAGACGCGAAGAAATCCTTTTGCGATTCTTCGCGTCTTCGTGGTGAACAGGAGGATGCCTGCGCTCCCACGAGAACGCACAGAAATCCTTGCCAGATTGCGAAGGATTGTCGGCGTAGTACTACGAATTTCACGAAAACGATCGCTGCGATTTGGATGTCATCGGTTTGTTCACAGTCTTTCGCCGCGGGGCTATTGACATACGCGCCTGACGTTAGCGCCTACCCGGGGCTAGCTCTTGAGCCCTGCATTCTGGGCGGCGACCCTTGCCAGGCTCGCCCAATCGATATCTCCTTGCCCGCGGGCGACGGCGCTCAGCAGATTATCGCGGATCAGACTTGCGACGGGCATAGGCGCGGCGGCCGCCTCGGCAGCGGCAAGGAGCAGACGAACGTCCTTCAAGCCCAGGAGCAACTTGAACCCGGCGGGTTCGTATCTCTGCTCCGCAATGATCTTGCCATAGCTTTCATATATGGGTGATTGGAACAGCGACCCATTTACAATCTCCAAGAACTTCGCTGGGTCGACTCCGGATTTGCGCAGCAGCGCGAATGCCTCAGCGAGTGTTTCCAGCATGGAGGCGATCAGGAAGTTCCCGGCAAGTTTCACCGTGTTTGCGGACGGCGGATCGGCGCCGATCACCACAAGCCTGCGTCCGACGGCCTCCAGCAGCGGCCGGCATCGCTCGATGGCATCTGCGGGACCTGCCGCGACCACAAGCAGCCGCGCTGCCTCGGCAGCCTCGGGCCGTCCGAAGACCGGCGCCGCAACGAAACCTTGACCCCTCTCCTTGTGCGCCTGTGAGAGGCGCTCGGAGAGTGCCGGACTGATCGTGCTGAGCGAGACATGCGCGCCATGAGGAGGAAGCGCCTTGAGAATACCGCCCTCCCCGTACACGCACTCTTCAACGGCTCGATCATCCGCAAGCATGGTCATCACGATTCCCGCGCCGCAGGCTTCTGCCGGCGTGGCTGCCACCCGCGCGCCCGCGGCCGCCAGTTCTTCGGCGCGGCTCCGCGTGCGGTTGTAAACAATCACGTCGTGCCCGGCTTTCAGCAGATTCCTAGCCATCGGCAGACCCATGTTGCCTAGCCCGACAAATCCCGTTTTCATCGTTTGTTCCCCTCCGGAATTTCGATTCTGGCTCGATCGTATCGGCACCCGTCCCGCGCTGGCAAGGATTTTCGCCTGTATAAATCGCACAAAATTGCAACCACAGATGAATACGGATCTGTGTTCATCTGTACTACTAACGCCCAAATCCTTGTCCGGCAGTCAAGGATATTTTCACCGCGAAGACGCGAAGAGCGCGAAGAAAAGCGATGTCAAAAACTTCGCGTTCTTCGCGTCTTCGCGGTGGATTTTTTTGGTTGCGGCTGGGCTGCGCTGTGTTCATCTGTGGTTTCGTTCATTCTTTTTGACTAGCGCTTCCGCTTGCTCCCGCCGCTTTCCCCTTGTACCTCGAGATAGAAAGTCCTATAAGTGGCATTGCGTCACGAGCAAACAAATTTGGGGATTTCGGTGACTGTCCCCAACAGCCCGATTTGGAGCATCGATCATGAGGAGAGTGACCGCCGTCGTTTTCTTTCTATCGGGTTGCGTATTCTCCGCTCTTCTTGCAGCCGGCTTGCGGGCCTGGAGCAACGATCAGGGTTCGTGGAATCCGAAGGCGGCTGCGGCGTACCTCGACGGCCGTGCGGCGTGGTGGATGGCCTGGCCGAACGCGGCGCGCGATCACGGAACGTTCTGCGTGTCGTGCCACACAGCCGTGCCGTACGCACTTGCACGGCCGGCGCTCCGGACGGCGCTCGGTGAGCGCGATCCGTCTCCAAATGAAGTCAAACTGCTGGACAACGTCGTCAAGCGCGTTACGCTCTGGAAAGACGTGGCGCCGTTCTATCCCGACCAGCTGAGGGGGCTTCCGAAGACGAGCGAGTCGCGCGCGACAGAGGCGATCCTCAACGCGCTGATCCTGGCGAACCGCGACGCGCAGACCGGACGCCTTGCCGACGACACGCGCGCGGCACTGGCGAACGTGTGGGCGCTTCAAATGAATACGGGCGAGCTGTCCGGAGCGTGGGCCTGGTTGGACTTTCACTACGAGCCCTGGGAATCCGCCGACGCAAAGCCCTTCGGCGCCGCACTGGCCGCGCTCGCGATGGGCATGGCTCCCGGCGGCTATGCGTCCAGTCCCGACGTTCAGGATAACCTTAAGCTCTTGCGCGGCTACTTCGAGCGCGTCTACGGCCGGCAGCACACATTCAACCGCCTCATGCTCCTGTGGGCATCGGCGAAGGTGACCGGGCTGCTGACCTCCGAGCAGCGGCAGTCCGTCATTGACAGCGCCGTGGCAACGCAACAGAGCGACGGCGGATGGAGCATGGCGTCGCTCGGCGCATGGAAGCGCATCGACGGCAGCGCGCTCGACACAACCAGCGACGGATACGCGACCGGTCTGGTGACGCTGGCGCTCCAGCAGGCCGGAGTGTCGCGCGCGAACCCGGCAGTCAGCACAGGATTGGAGTGGCTGCGGCGGAATCAGAACCGGACCACGGGTCAATGGCCGGCATCGTCGCTGAACAAACAGCGCGACCCCGCATCCGATATCGGTCGATTCATGAGCGACGCGGCGACTGCCTACGCGGTGCTCTCCCTGACGCAGGCGCACTGAGCGCAAGAGGTCGCCGGGTTTCGATCGAAAAATGGCGTCTGCCCGTCGTCGAACCGGCCGCCCGCTGACATGAACAGGATCGGCGCCGTCTTACTTTCTCTCTTCGCTGTACTTTTACCTTCTCCCCAGGCCGACTCGCGCTTCGAATTGATCTTCGCCGGCGGACGGGTCGTCGACGGCACGGGGGCGCCCTGGTTCGTCGCCGACGTAGGCGTGCGCGACGGGAGGATCGCCGCCGTGGGGCCGCTCGGCGAGGCTTCCGCGACGCGGCGGGTCGATGCCCGCAACCTGGTAGTCGCGCCGGGTTTCATCGACCTTCTCGGCCAGTCCGAGTACTACCTGCTCGTCGATCCGCGGGCCGCCTCGAAGGTGATGCAGGGAATCACCACCGAAATCACGGGTGAGGGGGAGTCCATCGCTCCGCTCGACCAGAAGCTGCTCCAGGAGAACGAGGACATCTATCGCAAGTACGGCGTGAGGCCCGGCTGGACGACGCTCGGCGGCTACTTCCAGTTCTTCGAGCGCCGCGGCGCGGGGGTGAACCTGGGAACCTTCGTAGGCTCGGGCACCGTGCGCGCGATCGTCCTTGGACGCGAGAACCGGCCCGCGACACCTCAGGAGCTGGCCCGCATGGAGGCGCTGGTGGATCAAGCGATGCTCGACGGCGCCCTTGGCGTATCCTCCTCTCTCCAGTACGTTCCCAACCTCTACTCCTCGACCGAAGAGCTGATCGCTCTGGCCAAGGTCGCCGCGCGTTACGGCGGCGCCTATTTCACCCACCAACGGTCTGAGTCCGGCCGCATCGACGCTTCGCTGGAGGAGGTTTTCCGCATCGCTCGCGAAGCGGGCATACGCGCGCAGATCTGGCATCTGAAGACGGCGTACCGTCCGAACTTCGGTCGAATGCCCGGAGTCCTGAGCCGGATCGAGCAGGCGCGGGCCTCGGGCATCGACGTCGCGGCAAATCAATACCCTTACAACCGCGCCTCCAACGGCGTTGACGCCTGCCTGCCGCCCTGGGTGCGGGAGGGAGGCCGCGAGAAGCTCTTGAAGCGCCTGGCGGACCCGCCGACGCGCGAGCGTGTCAAGGCCGACATGGCGCGCGAGACGACCGAATGGGAGAACCAGTGGCTCGGTTCCGGAGGCGCCGCCGGAGTGATGGTAGCCGAAGTCCTCGATGCGAAGCTGAAGCCCTACGAAGGGAAGACGATCGCTTCGATCGCGGCGGCGGATAAGAAGGATCCCCGCGACGTCGTGATCGATCTCGTCCTCGCAGACCGGGCCAATGCCTCCTGCATCATCGCCATCATGGACGAGAAGGACGTCCGGGCCGCACTCGCTCACCCGCTCGTCTCCTTCTGCACCGACTCGCCCGCCAAGGCGGCCGACGGCCCGCTCTCCCATGAGACTTCACACCCCCGCGGCTGGGGCTCGGCCGCGCGGATCCTGGGGCACTACGTCCGGGATGAGAAGGTGCTGCGACTCGAAGAAGCGGTGCGCAAGATGACGTCCTTCGCCGCCGAAGCTGCGGGACTGCCGGATCGCGGTCTGGTCAAGCCCGGCTTCGCCGCAGACCTGGTCGTTTTCGACCCGGAGAACGTGCGAGACCGCGCGACCTTTGAGAATCCCAACCGTTACAGCGAAGGGTTCCACTACGTCGCCGTCAACGGCGTTCTTGTCGTGGACGACGGGAAGCTCACAGGCAAGACGCCCGGACGCGCTCTTCGAGGCCCTGGTTATCGAGCCCGTTGAATTCGCGGTTCGGAGTTCAGGCTTTAGCCTGCCCCGGCCCTGTGCAGCCTGAAGGCTGAACTCCAAACTCGTACCTACCAGATTAGCTTCAACGCAAACTGCACGACCCGCGCCGATTCTCCCGTCTGGATGATTGTTTGCGTAGTGGGCGGGGCGACGGTCGCGCAGCAGGTCTGGGCGAACGCTGTCGAGAGGATGCTCGGGGAGCCCGCGGACGCGTCGCGCGGGTTGTCGAAATTCGGGTGGTTCAAAGCGTTAAACATCTCGGCCCGGAACTGCACCCTGATCCCTTCGGTCACTCTGAAGATCTTCTGGATTCCAAGGTCGAGGTTCCAGTAGCCCGGCGCTTCGAAAATGTTTCGTCCCGCGCCGTTGCTTCCGGGCGCCGGCAGCGTAAAGCCGCTGGCGTCCTTGAACACCACGGGGCCGAAGACATTCGGAATCTCCTGTAGTTTCACTTCGGGCAGGCCGCCTGCGAGAGCGGCGCGGGACTCGTGAGAAAAGTTCGAGGTCCGGACACCGCTGCGAACACTGAACGGCTCGCCCGACATTCCGGTGAAGATCCCGTTCACGCTCCAGCCGCCCGCGATCTGGTTCAGCGCTCCGTTGAGGCCGTTCCCCCACCGCTGGCTTTTCCCAAACGGCAGGTCCCAGATCGAGTTCACGGTCAGAACGTGCCTGCGGTCGAAATCCGAACGGGACCGTTCCCCACGCCAGTTGCGGATGTCGGTCGGAGTCCGCGAGTTGGTCGTGGAGAGCCCGCCTCCGGAAGAGGCGCCGACGGGATCCACGGACTGGTCGTCTATGGACTTGCCCAGCGTATACGACAAACCCGTGAAGAACCCCTTCTCGAACCTCTTCCGCAAGGTAATCTGCACGCTGTGGTAGTAGGAGTCTCCACCCGAATCGATGTAAGTGAAACTGGAGAACTGCTGATTGGGGCGCAGCCTGGCTGCCAGTGTCTGGTCTTCGACGCGCCCCGCGAAGTTTCCTGCCGCATTCTGGTCGAGGTCGTTTGCCGTCGTGGTGGTGTTGACGAAGTCAGACGAAACGATCCCAGACGCGACAATCGGAACGGTGACTCCCGTAACGCCCGGCGGGCAAGTACCGTCCGGATTGCAGCCGAGCGAGCGGTTCTTCTGCATGGCCAAAAACGACGGCAGGATCGGATCGGCATTGATCTGGTTTAAATCGTACGCGCGATTCAGCCGGATTCCTCTCCGCCCCACGTAGCCGATCTGGAACACCATTCCGGCGGGCAGCTCTCGCTGGATGCTGAGATTCCACTGGTGGACCGTGGGAAGTTTCAGGGCCGGGTCGAAGCCCGTAAAGGAGGGCGCGTTGCTTCGCGTCTGAAGCGGGGGAGTGAAAAACGAAGAGGGTTTCACCGAAGGCGGAGGCAGTTCGAAGGGGAATCCCTGCGCAATGCGCACGTCCGGAACGGATGTGCATCCTGGTGTGGTCGTGCGGCCCACGGTGGAGGAGCAACTGGTGACGAGACCCGGAACCTTGCCGGCGGCAGCGGTCACCTGGAAGGTGGAAATCGGATCGAATGCGATCCCGTAGCCGAGGCGCACAACAGTCTTTTCCGTGGGGGTCCACGCGATTCCAAGCCGCGGGCCGAACGCTCCGAGGTTGTTCCGGTCATACCAGCGGTCCGACTTACGGAACGTCACCGGTCCTTGCGAGCCGTCGATCGGTTTATCGGGCAGGTAGACCCGGCCTGCCGCCTCTGTGGGCGCCAGATTGATTTCCCAGCGAACGCCGTAATTCACCGTCACATTCTTGCGAAGCCGCCACTCATCCTGGAAGTAAAAGTTGAATTGCTTTGCGCGGTGCCCCT
Organism: Acidobacteriota bacterium; assembly: GCA_003225335.1. GTDB lineage: Bacteria > Acidobacteriota > UBA6911 > UBA6911 > UBA6911 > Gp18-AA60. The sequence continues at coordinate 2,040 of QHZE01000270.1, read as the reverse complement.
CGGCCCACAGCGCCACGTTGTTGCCCGTGCGGAAAGGCAGGAACGTGTCGGACGTCAGGTCCCCCAGGAAATTCTGCGACAACCGGGCGGGAATCCCCATCAGGTCGTTGATGGTACCCAGCAAGCGGGTGTTGTCGATGCTGTTGATCCCGATGACCTTCGAGCTCGAGCTTCCCACGGCTGGCGTGTTGAAGCCCTTGGGAGGCCGGGTTGTGGCGCTGAACGACAGGCTGGGCGTCACGTTCGTTCCCCCGGGCTGGCCGCGCTGGTCATTGTGCTCATACAAACGGATGTTGGCGCCCACTTTGAACACGTGCGAGCCGCGGATGATGTTCAGGTTGTCCAGCAGTTGAGGAGTCGTCACGGCGCGGAAGGTGCGCGGCGTGTTGATGAAAGGGACACTCGCATTGTTGAAGGTGTAGGGAGGGACATCCGGAAAGCTCGGATTGGCTTCCCCCTGGGTGAACAGGAAAACAAAGCGGGCAAAACCCGTCGTGAGCTCGTTGACCACGCGCGACGAAACAACCCAGCGGTAACTGATGGCGAGGTTTTTCGTGCGCCGTTCCACCTCGCCCAGGGGCGGGAATCCCGGAAATACGATCGGGCGGCCGTTCAGCGGGTCCCCTTCCCTCGTGTCCTGATTCGCCTGGAGCCAGCGGACGAACACCGTGTGGTTCGTACTGAAGGCGTGATCCACGCGGACCATGTAGTGCGGTCCTTCGTTACGCGTCGGCGGATTCCACAGATAGGTCGCCGTGTTCAGTCCGTCGCCGAATTTGTAGTTGTTCGGGAGCGGATAAGACTTGAACAGAGAGCCGATCTTCGGATCGAGCCCGATTTTCGCCGGATCGTTCGCGAACATGTTGTAACTGGCGATGCAGTTCGTGTCGGCAGTGCCCGCGCACTCGCGCACGCCGGGGCGGAGCCCGCCGGTCCTGGGATCGACCAACGCCGGAGTGTTCCGCTCGATCTTCTGCCCATCGAGGACGAAGGGATTCGCGGGGTCCGCCACGAAATAGCGTGCAGCTTTATCTCCGGTTTCGGAGCTCCGAGCGCGTTGGCAAAAAACTCGTTCGAATTGAGCGCAGTATTGCGCAAGAACTCATACGCGGTTCCGTGGAATTGGTTCGTGCCGCCGCGCGTGGCAACGGAAACAGAGGCGCCGCTGTTGCGCCCCTCTTCCGGCGTGGCATTGTTCGTCGTCACCTTATATTCCTGAACGTTGTCCGGGTTCAGTCGATACAGGTTGGACACCGGGTTCGGGACTGAGGACTCGTTGGCCTCGATGCCGTCGATGGTGACATTGAAGGCCCGGTCCCGCGATCCGTTGACGTGGATTCCGGAACCTGCGCCGCCGAAGGAACGCTGCACGACTCCCGGCTCGAGCGTGATCAAAGTCAGAGGGTTTCTGCCGTTCAAGGGAAGGTCGACGATGGCCTTCTGTTCGACGACGTTGCCGAGGGTCGCGTTCGAGGATTGGAGCTTTTCATACCCGCCCTCCACGTTGACGACCTCGGAGACACCCCCGACTTGAAGAACCACATCCACCACGAGGGGCGTATCCACAACGAGGATGTTGCCCGTCTTCTGTGTGGTCTTGAAGCCCGCGAGCTCCGCGATGATCGTATAGCTCCCTACCGGAAGCGCCGGAAAGGCATACAGTCCTCTGGCGGTAGTTATCTGCGTGTGCGTGACGCCGGTGGCCTCGTTCTTCGCAGTCACCGTGACGCCCGGAACGACGGCGCCGGACGAATCAGTGACTGTTCCCGAAATTCGGGATGCGCCTGTCTGGGCCAGGCAGAGGGCCGCGGCCAGGACCAGGAGGGAGCCCGCGAGGCAAATCTTTTTCGACATTGATACACCTCCTTCCCTGCAAACCTTTCTTGAAAGTTTCATTGGGCTCAGAGAGTCCGGCGGCCAGGCGGGCCAGACGTGGTGAAGCGCGATCGCAATTCGGAGTCAGGAGACGAGGCTGACTTGTTCCCTTTCGCAAGTCAGAGTCTCAAGTCACGATTAGATTCTTCTCATTTGTCCCCCGCG
>QHZE01000269.1:11042-17667 GCA_003225335.1 Acidobacteriota bacterium | reverse complement strand
TCACGGCCCAAAACAACAATGTTGCACAGCGGGGACACAGATCATAAGCTGCCGCGAATTGTATCCGCTGTTTCCTGTGAAATCGACAAAATTTACAGCCTGTTTTGGTAACACTACGCCGAAAATCCTTCGCCGCCTGCATGGTCCCGGGAGCGCACGCTTCCAGCGTGCTATGGGTTAGGTAATCCATACGAGCACGCAAGATGCGTGCGCTCCCCCAGGAAAGCACTTTTCTTAAGCCTTCCGTCGTCAATTCTTTCCCCAGAGGAAACTTGCTGAAAATGAAATTCAGGGAGGATATTCTGCATTTTTTCGTCTAAGCTACTGCTGTGGGTGTGTACCTGAGACACACAGGGGGGAGTGGGAGTAGCCAATGCGGCTGGCGTTCACGAGCAGCAGACAGGCAGACAGTCTGAATACAAGCGCGTTCGCCTCGCAGATGCGACCCTCCGAGCCCCTTGTCCGAGAGCCGAGCTTTGAAGAGTTGTTCGTGGAGTACCAGCCGCTTGTCTATGGCATCGGCCTGAAGTTCACCGGGAACCCGGAAGACGCAGAAGATATTACACAGGAAGTCTTTACGAAAGTCTGGCGGAAACTCCGGAGCTTCAACTACAATTCCTCCATCAAGACCTGGATTTACCGGATCGCCTTGAATACCTGCATAGACTACTCCCGAAACCCGTGGAGGAAGCTGGCGCAGCGGAGATCCGGTTTTGACGTCATCATCGAGGAAGGAGAGGATGCGCGTTTGACAACCAGCGAGGAGAACGCGGAACGAAAGCTGCTTTCTGTTGAGAAAGCCGCGCAGGTACGTAAAGCTATCGCAAGTTTGAAACCCCACTTGAAGTCCGTGCTTGTGCTCAAGGATTTGGAAGAAATGACTTACCAGGAAATATCTTCCGTTCTTGGGCTTAGCCTGGGCACGATCAGTTCGAGATTAAACAGGGCACGAAAAGCACTGCAGGAAATTCTGGAATCTTCCTGGCCGGCTCTGCTGGAGGAATCCTAACTGCATGTGGTGTCTTAAAGCTCGCAGATTGGTGTCGGCATTTCTGGACCAGGAGCTCGATTCGTGCGCCCGGTCGAGCGTTTCCCATCATTTGGAGGAATGCCGCTGGTGCCGCAAACTGATGGATCGCGTGGAGCGCGGCTCGCGACTCGCCCGAAGTGCGCAGGCAGTCGTGGTTCCCCCGCCGGATATGGGGATGCTGGCAGCTATTCAATCGGGAGCCGCTCCGAAGAACACTCCCTTCCGTTGGGTTTTTGCAGTCGCGGCGGTGGCTGCTTTGCTTCTGGTTGCGGTGCTTGTCAGTCCCGCTCTTTGGCGAACCTTCTGGCCTTTTGCGGGCAGCAGCACCGTTTACGCCCTGGACTTTGGATTCAGTCATCCTGAAACGAGAGAGGATCTGCTGGACGCCTTCCGGGCGCGATACGCGGGCAAGTTTCGAGAGTTTACCTATCAAGGCAGACTCGACCCGGCGTGGGTGCCCTTCGCTTTCAAGACCCCGTCCCATCTCCCGCCGGGCATGTATCTGAAGAGCGTCATGGTCTTTGATCCTCGTTTTTGCGGCAGTCTCGGCCTGGTTTACACCGATGATGTTCGCAATCTTTATCTTTTGCAACAGCCGGCAGACCGGCCCATTTCTCTTTCGGGTCTGAAGACGACCACAAACGAGGTCTGTAAGTACAACGCCACGCATTGCCGGATCGGGGAGTATCGGGTCATCACATGGACCCACGAAAAGATTCGCTCCGTGCTTCTCAGTAACCTCGATCTTCCACAGATTGAAACCGTTGTTGCTTCGCTCCGCTAAACAACGTGAAGAAGATGAGCATCCTGGGAACCATTCCCAATGCGGGGCTTTCAGGCGCCAACGACCCTGCATCGCTTGATCCCGGCGGATCCAATACGCGTGTTCGCAATTTCGATGATGTATTTGGGCACAAATTATGGAAAGGCGTACTGAAGCCAGCGCGGAAATGGGCTCGCACAGGGTTCCTTTCAATGGCGGCACTATGTCTGCATGCCTTTCAGGTCGCGGCGGCGGAACGGTCTTTGCCGGAATTCAAACTCAGACTCCTGGACGGCAGGGTCGTAGACAGCAAGAATCTGCGCGGCAGGGTGACCGTCATCGACTTCTGGGCCACCTGGTGCAAGCCGTGCATCGCCGAGATCCCGGAGTACAACAGGTTCTACCACGTAGACAGCAAGAATCTGCGCGGCAGGGTGACCGTCATCGACTTCTGGGCCACCTGGTGCAAGCCGTGCATCGCCGAGATCCCGGAGTACAACAGGTTCTACCAGGAATACAGCAAGAAGGGAGTTGTTTTGATCGCGGTCGCCTCGGATTCAGGGACGGAAGCCGAAGTGCGCGAGGCCGCAAAGAGACTGAAGATGGAGTACCCGGTGGCAGCGCCGGCTTTGAAGGACCTGGATCGGCTGGGAGAGTTCGAAGTCCTTCCGACTACCTGGGTGTTCGATGCGCGGGGAAAGCTGGTCAAGGAATTCCTCGGCGCTTCGCCGGACAAGCACAGGACGCTCCGTAGCCTCGTCGGCGACCTCCTGACGCACGCTCACGCCCCTGATCGTTCACCCCGGAAAAACAAGGTGCACTGAAATCTGCCGCGCAGCCGGAGGCTCTTCAAATCCAATCGGAATCGGTTTTCGTCACTCGACTTCCCTGTACTACTAATGCTAACGTGAAAATTCTTCGCGGCCTGTCAGGGATTTTCCGTCAAATGACAAATGAACAATGACAAATAGAAGTTAGAATTCCGGACAACGAACTGCGATTTGTCATTGTTCATTGGTCATTTGTCATTATTTGCCAAATCTCTCTCTGCGCACTCCGCGTCTCTGCGGTGAGGCGCTTGGTTGCGGCTGGGCTTCCCTGCGGGCCATTCTCGATGTTCGACAGGATATACACATTAAAGGCCGAGCTGTGGCTGCCACGACCTCTCGAGGAAGTCTTTAACTTTTTCGCCGACCCTCACAACTTGGAGGCCCTGACACCCGCCTTGCTGCGTTTTGAATTTCTCACGCCCGGGCCTGTTGAGATGAAACCGGGAACCCGCATCGATTACCGGATACGGCTTCACGGGTTCCCGGTTCTCTGGCAGAGTGAGATTACCGTATGGGAGCCGCCCCACCGGTTTGTCGATCGGCAAAACCGCGGACCTTACCGGCTCTGGATACACGAGCACCTGTTCGAAGCGCGAGACCGAGGGACCAACATCCGCGACAGCGTGCGGTACGCGGTCCCTGGCGGCGCACTGGTTCAAAAACTCCTCGTCTCGCGCGACTTGGAGAAGATCTTCAGCTACAGACGCCGGAAACTTCAGGAGATCTTTCGATTGACGATTGAGGAGTGACGAATGACGAGTGACGAGTGAATGACCGACGAAGGAGAACTACTGCAGTCGGTGGGCGCGCACCCAATCCCGGAAGGATCGAATCATGGGAATTATTCCTTGCTCTTTGCCCTGCCTTACAATACCGGTCAACACGTCAGCAGGGAGAAATGGGAACAGGCCGCTCTGCGGAGTTTGAGTGTAGTGATCTCCGGTCAAGCGAAAAAACTGGAGGATGCGGCCATCGTGCCGCCAGATCTCCGGAACCTTCAGGCTGGCGTAAATCGGGAATTTGTCCAGCGAGGGATGTGCGATGTCAACTTCCACAACCAGATCCGGTGGCGGGTCAGTTGCCGGGTCAATCGTGTCTCGACCAGCAATCCGTTGGGCGTGCTGAATGTAGTAGCAGTCGTCCGGCTCCGTGCCTCTGACAGCTTCCGGGAGCCGTCCCCCGATCATAGCTGAGCCGGAAACGGCGGCTGTCCGACAGTTGGGCAAGCAGTTCTTCATACTCGACCCAGCCGACATCGTGCAACAGCAGCGTGCTGCCGGCTGGCAAAGTCTCGATGGCTTCAAGCAAGCCGATGGTTTGGGCGCTCATGGGATCATCTCATGCTCGCGCGGCCGGACCCGCCGCGCTCGACAGCGCCACTATTATTCCACGAGTGCAACAGAGCCGCAACCAAACGTCTGAACGAAACCACAGATGAACACGGATCTGTGTTTATCTCTACTACTAACGTGATTTTTCTTCGCGGCCTGGCAAGGATTTTGCGCCAAATGACAAATGACAAATGAACAATGACGAATAGAAGTCAGAAGTCCGGACAACGAACTGCGATTTGTCATTTTTCATTGATCATTGGTCATTTGTCATTATTTGCCAAGTCTCTCTTCACATCACGATGAGGACCGGGCAGGGGACACGCTCGACGACCTGGAGCGGTTTGCTGCCGAAGATCAGTTTTTTCCACGCCGGCATCCGGCTTGTGCCCATGACGACCAGGGTGTCCTCCCGGGCGAGCGCGGCGATTTCGTCCACGACGTTCCCGATCCGGACAATGGTCGAATGCGCCACCCCTGCTTTGGTGAGGGAATTGGACGCGCGCTCCGCGCATTCCATGGCCATGTGCTCGCGAGTCTTGAATTTGGCCACGGACAGAAGCTGCACCGGGGAATTCACGAACCTGGCCAGTTTTGCGCCGAAGAGCTCCGCGCGTCGTGAAGTCGGCGAGTTGTCGGTGCAAATGAGGAAGGTATACTTCACGTCCTTCGGGTTCTTGGCGACGAGTATGGAGCAGTCGATGAAATGGACCAGCTTCTGAAGGATATGGCGCTGCTGGCTCGCGCCGAAGATCACAAGGTCGAGCTGATCGGATTCGACCTCCTTGTTGATTTCGGAAACGATGTCTCCTTCTCGCAGGCGGAACCGCAGGTTTTCGCCATGGATGCCGTAGATGTGCAGCTCGTAAGCGCCGCGGACGCCGGGTTTCATCGCATGCCGCACAACGGCCTCGCCCGAAGGCCCGGTCCTGACGGACCCTTCCTGAAGGAGGATCTTCTGGGCGGCTTTCAACACTTTGACGCCCGGCAGCTCAATCTCCCACTCTTCCAACTTCTCGCGCGCCAGGCGCATCTCCTCCCGGACTGCATGCGGCACCCTGGGCTGGACGTACAGTACCGAAAGATCGGCTTCGAACGCTCTCGCTATCCTTGCACCGAAACGAACGGTTTCTACCGAAGGTTCGACTCCGCCGACGCAGAGCAGGAATCTCATAGAATCCTTTCAAGCCGGCAGCACGAGGCGCCAGTAAGTTTCAGCATAAAGCAACAGGAGCAAGAGTGACGCGACCGTCATCCAGACGCCTGCGCGGAGATAGTCCTTCGTCTGCACGTAACCGCTGCTGAATATGATCGTATTCGGAGGAGACCCGATAACAGTCATGTAGGTGAAGGCCGAAGCTAACGCTGTTGCGAACCCCATAGCCAGCACCGATGTCCCGGTGTCGCGCGCAACACTGAGGACTATCGGAGTAAGTATCCCCAGCGCAGGCGCGCGGCTGATGAAGCTGGAAACGGCCACCGTAAGGACCGCAACGGAAGCCAGGAGGGGGAATCCCGCGTGAATGTCCATCGCGGACGTGGCCTGCATGAATTTTTGAGCCACCCAGCCCGCAGCGCCGGTTTCCTCGATCGCTACTCCCAGCGAGATCGTGGAAGCGTAGATGAGGAAAACGCCCCAGTTCACCCCGGCGTTGAGATCCTCCCATTCCACCAGACCCGCAATGAGGTACAGGGAGACGCCGATAAACGCCGGGGTGCCGAGACCGATCTTGCCGCTGAGGAAGACCCACATTAACAAAGTGAATATGAAGATGGCTACAGCCAACCAATCCCGGCTGCGCATTTTCCCTTCCCACAGAACTTGCGCCTTCAGTTTCCGGATGGCGGTGGATAGATCCGTCTTCTCGGGCTTGAATCTTCGCAGCAGAACGGACCAGAGGACCGGGGTCTGCAGGATCACCAGGGGATACGCATATTTGATCCAATCGAAGTAACTCACCTTTATGTGGTAGAGGCGCGACCAATACTCGATCATGATGGCGTTGCGCGCCCCGCCGCTCGGCGTGCCCAGCCCGCCGATGGCGCAGGCATAGGCGACGGAGAAAAGAAGCAGCGCGGACAGCCTTGGGGCCTTCTTCGGGTCCTCGCCCGCGTGCCGGATGAGGCTCATTACCACCGGCAGCATGATGGCTGCGACCGTATGCTCGCCGATCAGCGAGGCCATCAGTCCGCAAACGCTGATTATGCCGAAAATGATTCGCTCGATCTTGGGTCCCGTGAAGCGAAAGATGGCTACTGCCAGTCGCCGGTCCAGCCTCTGCTTGACGATGGCCACGGCAAGCATGAGCGACCCCAGTATGAAGAAAACCGAATCGTTCATGAAGGTGTGTGCCACGCGCGTCGGTGTTGCGATGGAGAACAGAACCTGTGAGACGGCGATCAAGAGCGCGATGGTGGGAAGGGGGATCGGCTCGGTGACAAACAGAATCATTGCCACGAGAGCAATGACAAGCGCCTCCCTCCCCTTCGGGCTCAGGTCGGCAGGCAACGGGGGGATCAGCAGCAGCCCTCCTGCCACAAAGGCAACCAACAACCACTTGTGCTGGATTGCCCAGTACAGGAAGCCTCTCATCTATTCTTCTCACCCTTCCATGCCGAGTCTCCCCGCTCTCTGAGATCGTCCAACACGCGCTGAAGTTGCTGGTGTGCG
>QHZE01000269.1:0-10813 GCA_003225335.1 Acidobacteriota bacterium | reverse complement strand
CAATGTATTCACCGTCCTTGTTCAGGCTCGTCATCACGACAATGCCGCGGTTGCGCCAGAAATAGGTGGCCAGAAATATCCGGTCGTGCCAGCAAGTGTAGATGGCCCGTTTCCCCGCGTTTTCGATGGCGCGGTGATTCTCCCAGCCTTCGACTTCCCAGCGCACTGTCTTGCCGAAGACGAGGATGGCCCAGTAACCAACCTCAGAAACAATCCATCGCTTCAGACGTTCGGTCACGCCGGCCGGCGTCTGTGTCCCGGTCACGGCTTCCCTGGTTGGTATCGTTGAAACCATCCGTTGCATTATAATCGATCGTCGATTGACGATCTTAAACTCAGGAATTCAGAATCCAGAATTCAGAATCCAGAAGTTAAGGTCGAAGCCAGTTCTGGATTCTGGATTCTGACTTCTGGATTCCTCAAAAGGAGGACTTATGAGCGATTCATACCAACCCAAACCGGAAGACAAGTTCACTTTCGGCCTCTGGACCGTCGGGAACCGGGGCCGCGATCCTTTTGGCGATGCGGTCCGGCCTCCGATCCCGCCGGCCCGGATCGTCCAAAAACTCTCCCAGCTGGGCGCTTATGGCGTGAACCTGCATGATAACGATCTCGTGCCGATCGACGCCACGCCCGCGCAGCGTGACAAGATTGTGAAAGAATTCAAGAAAGCCGTGGAAGACTGCAACATGAAAGTCCCCATGGCCACGACGAATCTCTTTTACCATCCCATTTTCAAGGACGGCGCCTTCACGGCCAACGATCCTAAAGTGCGGGCTTACGCCGTGCGCAAGACCATGGACGCGATCGATCTCGGCTACGAGCTGGGCGCGAGGATCTATGTCTTCTGGGGAGGGAGGGAAGGGATCGAGACGGATGCCTGCCGGGATGCGCGCGACGCGATCAAGCGCTTCCGCGAATGCATCAACTTTCTGTGCGGCTATGTCACCGACAACAAATACGGCATGAAGTTCGCCCTCGAGGCTAAAGCCAACGAGCCCCGGAGCGACATCTATCTTCCCACGACCGGGGCGATGCTCGCATTTATCGAAACGCTGGATCATCCTGAAATGGTGGGCGTCAATCCCGAATATGCGCACGAGACCATGCCGGGCCTCAATTTTCATCATGCCATCGCCCAGGCGCTGGAACGCGGCAAGCTCTTTCACATCGACCTGAACGGGCAGAAACCGGGGAAATACGACCAGGACCTGCGCTTCGGATCGGAGGACCAGAAAGGGTGCTTCTTCCTGGTGAAACTCCTCGAAGACAGCCATTACGACGGCCCGCGGCATTTTGACGCCCATGCCTACCGCACCGAAGATGAGGACGGAGTGTGGGACTTCGCCCTCGGCTGCATGCGCACCTACAATGTCCTCAAGGACAAGGCCCGCTGAGCACGCGAAGCGCGGCCTGGGGTACGAAAAGCTCGATCAGGTCACGACGGAGTTGCTCCTCGGCGTCCGCTAGCAGCCGCCGATATCGACGGCCCGGGCTTTTCTCGGCACCGCCGATCCACGCCGATAAACGCCGATGTAAGGCCGGCAGCGGCGTCAGTTGCGCTTATCGTGGAGGCGACGACCGATATGCTCGGTTATGTGCTACAACGAATTCCGAAAAATTGGGGGGCTGTCATGAAAGGCCAGTTGGGAAAGACTCCCTGGATATTTGACTTCAGTAACTGCTTTCGGCCTGAAGCGTCGGCGAAAGCGTTTGACGCAGGTTAGAGTTAGAACCTTATTCCCACGGGCGGGACGCCCGTGCCACGGGACAACATCTGGCAATCACTAATGCGATGTCATCTTCCTGTTCACGGCCGCTGAAGACCCTGACCCTTTCCAGGACTCGCTCCAGCAGTCGCTCGACCGGGAGATCGCACTCGGCGCGAACCGCCTCGATCAGTCCTTCTTCGCCGAACTCGCGGCCATCGTCGCTCATCGCCTCTGTAATGCCGTCGGTATAGAGCAGCAATGTGTCGCCTGATTCCAGCTCTGCCTCGGCGGCAGTACACGCCCAGTCGCTGAACATTCCCAGAACCGTCGACCCAGGATCCAACCGATCGAGAGTTCCATTTTTTCGGAGCAGAAGGGGAGGCAGATGCCCGCAATTTACATAGCGCAACCGGCGCAGCGCGTCCTGGTACTGCCCGAAGAATAACGTGGCGTAGCCGGCTTCCGGCGTATTTTCGTGCAACAAGCTGTTAACCGATTTGAGGAACCTGGGTAAATCCTCAAGAGCCAGGGCGTGCTGACTGCGAAGATTCGCTTGCAGATTGGCCATCAACAGGGCTCCTCCGATACCCTTCCCGGCGATATCGGCGATGACGAACGCCAGATTCCCCGGCCCCAGGTTGAGGAAATCGTAGTAGTCACCGCCAACCTGACGCGCCGGCACGCAGGCCCCTGCGTACTCGAGGGTCTCGAGAGGCGGCGACCTGCGCGGAAAGAGCCGCGCCTGCACCTGCTTCGCGATTTCCATTTCGTAAGCGGCGCGGCGCTCGGTCTCCTTCCGCTCCTCGACGGCGCGGCGCTGGGCGTTCAAGAGGTCGATGAGCCAGGGACCCTGAATCAAATGGAACTCGTTGCCGTCGATATCGAGGAAAGTTGCATTAATGCCCCAGGGCACCGGCATCGGGGCCTGCGTAAAGCGCACCCCGCGAGCCGACCACTCCTGGAATTTGGCTGCGATATCCTCGGTCGCCAGCGTCACTCCCGTGCGAGATCCGATCCTGGAGCTCTCTTCGGAACCTTGGCTCGGCTTGATCAACGCGAGAATGGCGGAGCCGTCCGGAGGGACCACCGCAACCCAGCGGCCTCTGGGATCAATTGCGACGTCCGCGACAAGCTGGAAACCCAGCTTTTCAATATAAAACTTGAGGCTTTCATCCTGGTCGCGGACGTACACCAGGATGTTGTGGATGCTGAGATAAGGGTGGGGCTTGGGGTCGGTCTGGACGCCCCGAGACTGCTCATAGCGCCTGACCCAGTCGTCAGCGCTCGCTGATCGAATCTCCGGCATGGCCGGGATTATACAATGACTGTCATTCCACATGAACGGCGTTCAAATCGAGGCCGAGACTCCGCAATCCGAGTCAAACCAATGACATCCAAATGGCGTGGTCGTTTTCGTGAAATTCGTGGAATTCGTGGCGGCTTCATTGGCCACGAATTCCACGAATTGACACGAATTAAGAGGACTTGACAAAACTCCGCCGCAGGGAGCGTAATCTACACCGCTTTAGCACTCATTGTTGCGGTTACCCGGATGGGGTGGAAGGCGGGGGTTGCGGTGATCTCGCCAACTTATCGCAGTCACTTCCCACATCGCGCCTGAACGTCTCCGGAACCATCGAGATTCTGCAACGAGGAAAGTCATGCCCACCATGCACCGTCTCGTTTCATTTTCTCTTCAGTTGACCAAATTCCTGCTCCTGCTTCCGATTCTCCTCTGCGCACCGGGCTACGCGCAGGTAACCTCCGGTTCCATCTTTGGAAGCGTGAAGGATTCATCCGGCGCCTACGTCCCCAACGCCAAGGTCACGGTGCAAAACGCCTCTGTCGGTCTGCTCCGCACCGTTACCACCTCGGAGGCGGGCTACTTCGTGGTTACCAACCTGCCCCCTGGCAAATACACGATTGTTGTGGAGGCGGCCCGGTTCAAGAAGCTCGAGAAAACCGATGTCATTCTCAGCGCGACCGACCGGCTGAACGCGGGTGATCTCGTCTTGGCGGTAGGGGCTGTCGTAGAATCAGTCAGCGTCAGCGCCGACGCGGGCGAACTGCAACTGCAGAGCAACTCCGGCGAGCGCTCCGATCTCGTCACCAGCAAGCAGATCAACGACCTTGCGCTGAACGGCCGCAACATCATCGACTTCGTCAAACTGATTCCGGGCGTTGTCAGCGGCTTCGACGGCCAGGTTGCCGGAACTGGCGGAATTGACGCATTCAATGTCAATGGCACTCGCGCGAACCAGCACGAGTTCACGATTGACGGCGCTTCGAACGTGGACACCGGTAACAATGGCGGCACGCACGTCACGCTGAACCCCGACGCGATTGCCGAACTGAGGGTGCTGACCTCGAACTACCAGGCGGAGTACGGCAAGGCCGGCGGCGGGCAGCTTGCGGTTGTCACCAAAAACGGAACCAACGAATTCCACGGCAATGCCCGTTGGTTCCATCGCCACGAAGGCCTGAACGCCAACAACTGGTTTGCCAATCAGAGCGGAACTCCGATCGCGAAATACCGCTACAACTATTTGGGCTATCAGATCGGCGGGCCCGTGCTCATTCCAGGAACCGGCTTCAACAAGAACAGAGACAAGCTCTACTTTTTCTGGAGCCAGGAATACTACAGGCAACTCATTCCGGGAGGATACGAGCAGTTCCGCGTTCCAACAGCCCTGGAGAGGGTTGGGGACTTCTCCCAGACCGTCGACGGAAACGGCAATCCCCTGGTCATCTACAACCCGGCGACCGGCACGCCATTTTCCGGGAATAAGATTGACCGCAACCAGCTACCTCCCCAACAGCAGGCGATCTTCGATCAGGTCTCGAAGGTTCTCTCGCTGTACGACGCGCCGAACGTTGCCGGAAACAATCGGTACAATTACGCCTCGCAGCTCTCGTACGACAGCCCCCGCCGCGAGGACCTCCTTCGCCTCGATTACCAGATCAGCATGAAACACCGCATTTTTGGCCGCTGGATCAAGAACGCCACTGAGTTCCGGAGTCCGATGCAGACCTGGAATTTGACTTGTATGGGACAACTCCAGTACCCCGGCGGCTGCATTGCGAGGAATCCCTCCTGGAACCTGTCCCTGAACCTGGTCAGCGCAATCACACCGACGCTGATTAACGAGGTGGCGTTCGGGCCCAGCGTTACTCGCTCGACGTGGGAGGGCAACAATGGCAACACCTCTCGCGGCGCCAACGGGATTGACCTGCGACTGCTCTATCCGGTTACGAAGGATACGAACGTTCCGGATTTCGGTTTCAGTGGGAACGACAACATTGCGTATCCCTGGTCCTATCTCGGCGCAAACCCCTGGTTCCAGGCCAACACAACCATCAACTTCAATGACAATGTAACCAAGGTGATTAACAAGCACACCCTCAGGGCCGGCATATTTGTCCAACGCGCCCGCAAGGACCAGATTGCCTGGGGCAATTTCAACGGCCAAGTGAGCTTCAGTAACTGCGCCACCTCGAGCACTCCGGTGACGTGCGCGGACAATTTGAGCGGGAATGCTTATGCCAGTGCGTTGCTTGGTCAGTTCACCTCTCTCAGCCAGAGCAGCGCGCGTCCGGTCGGCTATTTCCGGTACACCAACGTGGAGTTCTATGGCCAGGACACCTGGAAGCTGACGCCCCGGTTGACGCTCGACTTCGGTGCGCGCTTTGCCTGGTATCAGCCGCAGTACGATGAGAGAAACCAGCTCGCGATCTTCGATCCTGCCAGCTATGACCCAAGCCAGGCAGTGCGACTCTATATGCCAGCCGTGGGAGGCGGCGCCTACGATCCGGCAAATCCGGGAGCCATCCTGAGCGGAAATCTTGTGGGTACCGTCGTTCCCAGCAGCGGAAACCTTCTCAACGGCGTGCAGTTTGCCTCCAAGGGATATTTCAGAGGCGGTTGGGAAGACCGCGGGGTCATGCCCGAGCCTCGTCTTGGCTTTGCGTATGCTCTGACGGGTGACGGCAAGACCGTGCTCCGTGGGGGGGCCGGCATGATGCACGACCGCATCCAGGGCAACCTGATCTTCAACCCGGTTTTCACCAACCCCGCGAATGTTGTTACGCCTACGGTGAACAACGGCAGTCTCGCCAACATTGCTTCGCTGTCCGCCGGCAGCACGCCGATACTAGGCAGCATTGTTGGCGCGGCGAGGAGCGGCGAGGTGCCGACCATTTACAGCTTCAGCCTTGGTATTCAGCGACAACTGGGCCGGGGAACCACGATCGATGTGGCTTATGTCGGGTCACTCTCGCGTCACTTGGTGACGGCGCGAAATATCAACCAGCTTCCTTACGGCACGGCCTTTACCGCCACCGCCCAGGATCCTTCGAAGTATTCCGGCGGTGTGGTTCCAGGCGTCGAGCCGGACTTGCCAGCGGCCTATTCGAAGGCAGGGTACAATTACAGCGGAAACTACGCTCTTGACGCGCCCTTCCTCGTGCCCTACCGGGGATACAGCTACATCGAGTACTACAGATTCGATGGCACGTCCAATTACAACTCACTGCAGGTCTCGGTGCAGCGCCGCTTCAGCCGGGGTTTGACTTTCGGTGTCGCCTACACCTACTCCAAGACATTGACCACCGCGAACAGAGACGAAGATTGGCAGGACGCTTTCAATCCGCGCAAGTACGATTACCGCGTGGCCGAGTGGGATCGCCCCCATGTTCTCGTTTTCAACTATGTTTACGATCTGCCGAATGTCACGAAGCGCTTCGGCGGTCCGAAGTGGCTCAGCTCCATCACCAACAACTACCAGCTCTCGGGAATCACGACGTTCGAGAGCGGCGCCCCGATTGATCCGGGCCTCTGGTGGTCGCCTGCCATGACCATCAACGGCACCTATAATGCCTGGTGGATCGGCTGGACTCGAGCGTATGTGTACCCGACAATCGAGGGCGGTGTTGACAAGAGCGTCGGCACGTCGAACTTCGATCCCGGTGCGTTCCGGGCTCCTCCGGTCGGAGTCCCACCGGGGCCGTCGCGCAGCAGCCTGCGGGGTGGTGGAATGCAGAACTGGGATATGTCGCTGTTCAAGAACATCCCGTTGGGGAGCAATGAACAGCGCTTCATGCAGCTCCGTTTGGAAGCGTTCAACGTTTTCAATCATCCGAACTTCCAGAATGTAAACCTGAACTGGACGGTGAATCCTCCAAGTGGAACCTCGCCTCCAACTCTGGCGATCAACACGCGGCCGGCGGGGGACACGGCTCTCTACGGCAGTTACTTCGGCGAGTACTCGAACACGTACTACGGCAATGGCGGCTCGCGCGTCGTGCAGTTGGCGCTCAAGATATACTTCTAAGCCGAACCACCCGGCGGAGGCCCGTCGGTTGCGGGAATGATCTCTTCTTTGAAGGGGGTCAGGTTCTCAAAGCCGGTATCGGTGATGAGGTAGGTGTTCTCGATGCCCACGCCGCCGCGCTCGGGAAAGAATATCTTGGGCTCGACGGCGATGGTCATTCCCGGCTCGAGCGGCATATCGAAGGAAGAAGCGAGCACAGGGAGCTCATCGAGCTCCAGTCCTACGCCGTGGCCGACAAACCTCACCTGGCTGTCGCCCACGCCCATATAATTTGCGGCGTAGGGGCTGTCCTTGACGCGGGCCAGAGAAAAGCGGTAGATCTCAGCACACGCAACTCTGGGCCGGAGCATCGCCTCGATTTCGCGCATCATGCGGAGAACGAATTCGTGCGCCTCCCGCATGTCGCGGGCCACCTCTCCGATCACGAAGGTCCTCGCCTTGTCCGCGATGTAACCTCCGCGACCTCCCACGATGTCGGCCATCAGAGGGTCCCCTTCGGCGAGCTGCCGCCTGCCGCCTCCGTTGGGAATACCGGGATACAAGCCGACGAATCCCACCGGACCCGGAAAGAGTGTGGGATAGCACGCGCTCGGGCCGCTGGACAGCGTCCCATAAGCAATCTCATTGTTGAATCCGCGCATCCGCGTGAGGCCTTGATGACCCTGCAGGCGCAGGAAGCCTTCCAGCCGCGCATGAAGCTCGATCTCGGAGACCCCTGGCCGCATCCACCCCGGAATCTCATTGAATGCGCGTTCCAGCATGGCCGCTGCCTCTCGGATTTCACGGACCTCAAATGCAGACTTGATCATGCGCACCCTGCGGATGGCGTCGGAAGCATCCACGAGATCCACTTTGGGCAACAGAGACCGGAACCGGAGATAGTAGCTTGCCGGCAGGACATCGAGCTCGAGCCCGACCCGGCCAAGGCGCCCCAAACCTTCACCCTCCAGCAGATCGGGCGCTTGCTTCAGACTGTTAATGGGGACGAGCCGTTCCCATGGAGATTCCATGCGCGCGCGGCTGAGACTCTTCTGGACCAGATACAGGGGTTCGCCGGAAGCCGGCAGGCAAAGCAGTCCGACCTGCACAGTCCCGGAGAAGTAGAAAAGATCGGCGTTTTGGAGAATCAAAACCGCATCGACGGAAGTCGCTTGCATCCAGGCCTGAATGCGCCGCAGCCGACTCTCGACTTCCGACCTCGGAACCCGCTCCATACCGAGGACAGACTACGCTGTCCCCGACGGAGAGAAAAGAGGTAAGTGGAAATTGCGGATTGCCGATTGCGGATTGCCGATTGCGGATTGGCGATTGCGGATTGAAAGACTCCCAATCCGCAATCCGAAATCCGAAATCCGAAATCCGCAATTGACCTAGGGCTGATGGGCTCTTCTGATCAACTTGGCCGGGTTCAATCCCACGGTGAAGAACACCGTATCATAGGCAAAGCGCAGGCTGCGGCTATAGCCTACTTGGAAGCTTCCATACGAAAAAGGCAAGAAATCGAGCCAGACCGAAACGCCGTGGTCTTTAACATCCGCGGCCGCAGCCTCCCCGACAACCACGCTCTCGGTTTCAAACGCGCCCTTTTTCGCCTGCCCGCGACCTCCGCCGTTACCGCCACCGTTCCCTGTGCCTGTCGTCGTGTTAGGGTTTCCATGGCGGATCAACTTGCTGTACACCTTTTGGTCACCGCCCGGCACAACCACGTAGGCAGAGGAGCCGAGAGCTACCAGAGGGGACACCCGATAGGTGGCGCCGCCTTCGAACTGGCTGGCAAATCCCAGCGACGAGAAGGGGCGGGAGAAGAAGTGTGTGTCCGAGACCGAGTTTGCGAAACCGACGTTCCCGAACGGAGTGAAGCGTCCGATCGTGCCCTCCAGGTAGTTGGTCCAGTCCACAGTCACTCGACCGGTGCTGAATCCCTGCTCCGTGTTCCCCGTAGGCGCCGACCCGCGCAGCGTCGAGCTGAAGTAAGTCGAAGAGCCGCTCGCGGCGAACTGCAAGGCAGTGTAGGCATTGCCCAATCCGTTCTTGGGGCTGAATCCGGCGTCGGTTGAGGAAGTCGATGGGTTGATGAAATAGATCGGAATGCCCGCGCTGACTTTGAAGTGCTCGCTGAACTTATAACCCAGGGACGGGTCCAGCTTGTAGATCTGTCCCAGAGTGTTCGAGCTGGTGCCGAACGAAACGTAGGGGGTCAACCCTCTTTCCGAGTCCTCCGAAAAAACGGCGGAACTGGAACCGGCCGCGAGGAAGAGAAGGGTGAATGCCACAATAGATTTGAGTTGTTGGAATGTGCTGTACATACTTTGGCTGTCTTTCCTTTCAAACAATTGTTGTTGGGGACGGAGTTGGGGAGACCCCTGGCTTGCGCTTCCTTCAGACAGGCATGAAAAACTTACCCCCGGGACTTATCGGCATCAACAGGATAAACTTGCGTCTTGATCGTGTAATCCGTAGCGCCTGCTTTCACCGCTAACACGCGAAGACGCAAAGGGTCGCAAAGAACCTTCTGGCAAAGGGCAAAGAACGTACGTGTCAGCAAGGATCTTCTTGGTGATTCTTCGCGTCTTTGCGTCTTAGCGGTGAATGTGGCGTGTTGGGGCGCCTGCCCGTGATGAAGAGGAAAAGGCTTGATCCTTTTTGGGCCGCGTGTTATGGAGCGCTCTGAGGTATGGAGTTCAGCCTTCAGGCTGCGCGAATCAGTGCAGGCTAAAGCCTGAACTCCAAACCTGCGCTTGGGTAATTCTTTGGAGGGGACGACTCGCTCATGAGAACGATACGGGTTGTGCAGTACGGCCTTGGGCCCATCGGCTGTGCCGTGGCTCGCGCCTTGCTGGAGAAGGATGGCCTGGAGCTCGTCGGCGCCGCCGACATTGCTCCGGACAAAGCCGCGAAGGATCTGGCGAGCGTCCTCGGTTTACCCGGCGAGCTCGGCATTCGTGTGGAGGAAGACGCGCGAGTGATGCTCCGCACAGCGCAGCCGGACGTTGTGATCCACACCACGCAGTCGTTTTTCAATGAAGTCTACCCGCAGTTGGAGCTGGCGGTGCTGGCCGGGGTCAATGTGGTTTCCTCGACGGAAGAGCTCGTCTATCCTCAATTGCGCAGTCCCCAGCTTGCGGCGAGGCTGGACTTCATGGCCCGAAAACACGGGGCTACGATCCTGGGCACGGGTGTCAATCCCGGGTTTGTAATGGATACCCTTGCCCTGGTTCTTTCGGGCGTGTGCAAGAAAGTTCAAAACGTCAAGATTACCCGGCGCGTGGATGCCTCGACGCGACGGATGCCCCTGCAGCGCAAAGTCGGTGCGGGGATGAAGCCCGCCGAATTTCGAAAGCTGCGCAAAGCAGGCAAGCTGGGTCATGTCGGCCTGCTCGAATCGATGGCTCTGGTGGCATCAGGATTGGGCTGGAAGCTGGAAAAGGTAACGGAAAAGGTAGACCCCGTTCTTGCCAAAGCTACGCTCCGGACGAAGTACTTCACCGTGGCGAAAGGTCATGTCTGCGGCCTGAGACACACAGGCGCCGGGCTCTCGAATGGTCGAAAAGTGATCGAACTGGATCTTCAAATGTACCTTGGGGCGGAGGATCCGATGGACTCCATCGAATTGCAGGGGGAGCCTGACCTGCGCATGGTGATCCCCGGTGGGGTCGAGGGGGACACGGCGACGGTCGCCAGTCTGATAAATGCGATACCAAGGGTCGTCGAAGCCGAGCCGGGTCTGAAGACCGTGCTCGACCTTCCCATACCGCGGGCTTTCCAGGCGGT
>QHZE01000710.1 GCA_003225335.1 Acidobacteriota bacterium | reverse complement strand
CGCGAAACTAGCCCCGCAGGGGCGACTCAGGAAAGCCCAGGGCGCAAGCCCTGGGAACAAGGACAGTAACAAGGGAAGCCCCGAAGGGGCGATGCAGTGGGTCCCGGTACCAAAGAGGCGCCTTATGACGAGCATTTATCTGGAGTTGAGATCGAACTCCCTGCGCCGCCCTTTCAGGGCTTTCCGCAATTTGGACCTTGAACCCAGGGCTTGCGCCCTGGGCTGTCCTGCTGGACCCCTTCGGGGTCCTTGGTTTCGCGCCAGAAACTAGACCTAGACTAGAGAAGACACCAGGAATCACGATGACTGCTTCGGCTCTCTTGTATGCTGTTTTTTTTCTGCTCTGGGCGGGACCGCCGCAGGCGGATGGCAAGAACGGAATGGAACAGCCGATTGCGTTCAGCCATAAGGTCCACTCTCGTCTGGGAATCGAATGCGCGGTTTGTCACGCGCCTCTGGCGGAGACAGGAAAATTGAATGTCCCGAAACCTTCGGAATGCACGCGCTGTCATCAAGGTTCGGCGCCGAAAAACCCGGAGCTTCGAAAGCTCGCTGAATTCGACAGGGAGGGGCGTGAGATCCCGTGGCTGCCGATCTACAAGATTCCCGACTATGTCGAATTCAGTCACGACCGTCACTCGCGCGAAAAATGCCGGATATGCCATGGCCCGGTCCAGGAGCGCGATGTGCTCCGCAAAGAGTCCGATATCTCCATGAAAGGATGCATCGCGTGTCACCGATCGCGCGGCGTGTCTATCAAATGCAATTTGTGCTATCAGATCAGCCCGTGACCTGTGAAATCCGTGTAACTCATGGTTGAGAAAAGATGCTGCACCGTTTGACGGATTTTGTCGTCGGCCGAACAGACCAGATCCTGGTCTTGGCGGGACAGCATCTCTTGCTGATCCTGGTATCGCTCGCCATCTCGACACCGCTCGGATTGTCTCTTGGGATTACCGCCGCTTATTCAAGAGGATTTCGAGCGGTTGTTCTCTATATCCTCGATTTCGTCACAACCGCCTCGGTCGGAATGCCGACGGTGCTGGTTCCCTGAGAATTGGGTTCGCTAAACACCTTCCTGTTTGAACTGATTCTTGAGGGCAGAAATTCGTTCGATCGCGATGACGTTCGCCCCGGATGTGTCTTGTCCATTCAGACCTTCGGTTATGTTCTGAGTTTGATTATGTTCTCGATGAGGTGGACCCGCTTCTCTGTTCCTGTGGCGCCGAATTGAAGATTGTCTCGATCATCACCGATCTCCGAGTTGACGATCGGATTCTTCGGCATCTCGAGAGCCCTGCTTGCAAGGCCCTCGACCCATTTGAGCCGCGCCCGCCTCCCGGTGTGACGGGTCTACCTGCACGAGAAGATCCACCTGGTGCTCCGGGCCGCCGCTCGGGCAGCGACCCCGTTGCCCCCGCACAATATGCGTGTGCCGCGAATCCGGTCTTTTCCGCGCTCCCCTGTGGCTTTTCAGAGTTCCGAGTCCTTTGGTGCCACCGAAAGCAACCACCCTTGGCCCGTTCCTGCCCGACAGATACACCTGTCGCGGAAAAATTCGCTTGCTCCTCCGACCCCTTCACGATACAAACGCCTATCTGTATTTATCTGTTCACCGGGAGTGAGGCTGGCACAATCGCATATACGTCCAGTAGGTGGCAGGAAGCGATCCGCGTCCGATCAGCCCCGAGGGATACCGGACACTCTCCCGGTCGATCGCCATGGACGATAGGTCGCTGATCGTGGCGGCGCCCGATGGTGCCCTGATGCGGATGCGGGTGGCCGGTGGCCTGACCACTCTGGTTCCCGGCACACAGCCGGGAGACGTGCTGCTGGGCTGGGCGAGCGATGGGAAGCGAATCTTCGTTTATCACGGCGCCGAGCTGCTCCCGCGCATCTTCACTGTTGATCTCACGAACGGGGAACGGAGGCTGTGGTAGCAGATCGAGCCCGCTGATCCGGTTGGGCTGCTGCCTTTCAGTTCGACCTTCGCGGACCTGACACCGGACGGAAGGAATATTGCCTACGAATATGATCGCTTTATCCATGGGCTGTACGTGGCCGAGGGAATCCGATGACGCTCGCGACGGGCACAAAGCTCGGGCCCTATGAAATCGTCGCACCGCTGGGCGCGGGCGGCATGGGCGAGGTGTATCGCGCACGCGATACACGGCTGGGTCGCGAGGTCGCCGTCAAAGTCCTGCCAGAATCTTTCTCTAAGGATCCCGACCGCTTGCGACGCTTCGAGCAGGAAGCGCGCGCCGCAAGCCAGCTCAGCCATCCCAATATCGTCACGGTGCACGATTTTGGGACGCACGGGGGTGCGCCCTACGTCGTCCAGGAGCTGCTCGAAGGAGAGACGCTGCGGGAGAAACTGAGGTTGGGGCCCGCTTCGTCCCCGGCGAAGACCCCTCGCGCGGCGCTGACGCCGGCGCAAGTGAGCACACCCGCGCCGCAAGGGTCCCCGGCCGAGTCACAAGCCAGGGCGGCAGAAGCCGCGCGGGCGAGGACACCTGCGGTCCAGGGCGCCACTGCAACGCTCGCGCCCAAGAAGGCGATCGACTACGGCATTCAGATCGCTCGCGGGCTGGCCGCGGCGCACGAGAAAGGGATCGTCCATCGGGACCTGAAG
>QHZE01000709.1 GCA_003225335.1 Acidobacteriota bacterium | reverse complement strand
TGCAGGCGAGAGCGGCTGAACTCGAACGCAGCACGGTATCTACCCCACCTGTGGGGTACCATGAATGGACACCCCCAACAAATGGTTGTCGCTTGGCCGGCACGTTTGCTACCGTCGGGCCGTGAAGGAGGGAAGAGAACACCGCTGGGAGGAGTGTGTATGCGCACGATAGCGGTCGTGAACCAGAAGGGTGGGTGTGGAAAGACGATCACATCCATCAACCTTTCGGCCTTTCTCGCACGCGAGCAGCGAAGAGTCCTGCTCGTGGACATGGACCCGCAGGGCCATGCCACGCTCGGACTTCTCACCGATGCTGTGCATCCTTCGCGGACCATGTACGAGGTATTCGTGGAGGAACCCGGCGCACGACTGACCGTTCTTCGTGACGTCATCCTGACCGTTCGCGAGAACCTCGATGTGGCTCCGGCCGACATTCTGTTGAGTGGAGTCCCGGAGGCGCTCGCCGGGCAGATCGGCCGGGAGGACATCCTGTCTGACGCCTTGGCCGGGCTCAGGGACGACTACGATTATGTCATTGTCGATTGCCCACCGAGCGTTGGTCTCCTCACCTTCAATGCGCTGAAGGCTTGCTCGGAAGCGATCGTCCCCGTGGATCCCAGTTTCTTTGCGTTACACGGCATCGGGAAACTGCTCGAGACCTTTGATGTCTTGGCGAAGGAAACCGGTCATCAGATCGCGGTTCGTGCACTCGTGACGCTCTATTCAGGCCGAACGGCCTTTGCGAAGGCGGTTGCCGACGACATCCGCCATCACCTTTCCGGGCGCCACTTCGATACCGTCATCAGGTACAGCGTCAAGCTCGGAGAGGCCGCGAGCCACGGCATCCCCATCGCCCACTATTGCCAGCGGTGTGCGGGTTTTGAAGACTACGAGGCACTCGCCACCGAGGTCCTGCAGCAGGAGGCCACGATCGAGGGACACGCTGTCCTGGGGATCGCGGACGACCATTATGCCGGGCCATTGACACCGGTAGTGACATCAAAGGAAGTCGTCTTCGCCATCGAAGCTCGCCATGCGGCGCAAGTCCAAGTGATGGGCGACTTCAACGACTGGAACCTGGACGGAAGCGAGATGGAACCCGGCGATGGAATCTGGAAGAAGGTCGTCAACCTGCCGCCCGGACGTTACCGGTATCGCTACATCGTCGATGGGCGGTGGCAGAGCGATCCACTGAACGCCGCTGTCGAGCCGAGCCCCTACGGTGGACACAATTCCATCCTCGTGGTGGACCAGCAATTTGCCGGCTAGCCGGGGCGGGCGCTCTGCGTTTCGGGGTCTACACGGGCTCTCGCCACGGCCGGGTAGGAGGACGCGGGAATGAGCGACATGGATGACAGCAAGAGTGGAGGTTCGACGGACGTACAAGGTCTTGGCCGGCCGGACAAGCCACTTGGGCGGGGATTAGAGGATGTCTCCCATCTGTTCTTGTCACATAGGACGGACGAGGCGGCGGCAAACGATCGGGCGGTGGTTCGCTCGAACGAGCCCGCGTCACCTCCGCCGCCATCCAGGGCCGGCATCACCCTTCTGCGGCCGGCGTCGGTCACCAAGGACTGGCTGACCATCGTCCTGACCGAGTTTGACGGCGCGCTCGAAGAAGGGCTGAGGACGATTGACGCAAATATTCCCTGCCATCCGTGCGGCGAGATTGACTTGCTCGCCCTGGATCGCGCAAGCCACCTCACGATCATCGACTTCGACACGACCGTCAACGACGGCCTCCTGCTGCGCGGCATCGGCCATTTCGACTGGGTCGTTCGCAACCTGCCGAACGTCCAGCGTATGTATCGAGAGCCGACCATCAATGCTTCTCTCCAGCCTCGGCTGGTTCTCCTGGCGCCTCAGTTTTCTCCCTTGGTCAGATGCGTGGCCCGGCAGATCACCCGCCCGCCGATTCACTGGGTCAGGTATCTCACGGTCGACACGTCTGGCGGGCCCGGGATCCTGTTCGAACCCGTAGCGGGCGAGTGAGGAAGGGAGCACGGCCGCAGAGACGAGGTGCTGAGGGAAGGCGTATACAAGTTTTATCTTTGGCAGAAACAGTCGCGGCTTGTCCTCCAGCGCCCGGGCGATCCCGGCACGAAGAGGGAGCTTGCGTGGGTGGCGCACGAGAAGATCACGGTGCGACGGAAGCAGACGAAGGTATGACAGGCCGGGCGATCGCTGCGAGCGTCCTCGAACCGCGGGAGTGAAGACCGCTCCACATGAAAACGCCCGGCACGGTGGTCGCTGTTCTCGTCGTCGTCACCGCCTCCA
>QHZE01000708.1 GCA_003225335.1 Acidobacteriota bacterium | reverse complement strand
AGGGACGCGTGCGGGGAGGGATCGGAACGGAATTCTTGACGAGTAATCGCTCCCACTCTGTCTTCCACTCGCTGCAAACCTCCCTGTCGAAGACCTCGCCGCGTGCGGGGATCGGGTTTCAGGTGAACTACACCCTGAGCAAGTCTCTCGACGACACGAGCAGCGTTTACGGCGCCTTCGGCCAAACCACCTCAGGGACTTTGCTGCAAGCCTTTCCCCAGAATCCGTGGAATCCGGGCGCGGAAAAAGGGCCGTCGACTTTTGATACCCGGCACATTCTGACGATCAACGTGATCCAGGCGCTGCCCTTTGACCGGCTGGACTTCCTGCGCCGGCTGCGTCGCCATGTGACGTCCGGTTGGGAATTGCTGAACATCAGCACCTTGACCAGCGGCTCGCCTTTCACGATTTACTCCGGCGTGCAGCAATCCGGCGCGAGATCCTTGAACACCGACCGGCCCGATCAAATGGGGCAGCCGGTTCTCTCCACAAGTCGGCCGGTTCGAGAGGATTACTTCGGGCAGGGCAGCAACAATGCCGCGTTTTTCTTCATCCCCATCAGCGTGCCCGGTGGCACAGGACCCAATCAAGGGCGATTCGGAACGCTGGGGCGCAATACTTTCTACGGTCCGGGATTCCACAGCTTTGACGTGTCGTTGATCAAGGACACGCCGCTCGGCCATCGCGGCGCGAGTGAGGCGGCAACCCTGGAGTTCCCGGTAGCTGGCAGCCACGGATAATCCTCTGTTTGGATTTACCGTGGGTTCTTTGAAGGAAAAAGCCCACGGTTGGAACAGCGCCAACCGTGGCTACCCGGCGCGCGCGGAGTTTACCCTGAGCGAAACGCCGAGATTCTTCGCTCAGAATGACGAGCACGATTTAGATAGCCTATCAAACTAGCTACCGACGCCGTGTTCGAGCGAAACAAACTTCGTCGATCAGCGGCCTTTTTCTCTCAACCCAAAACAATACACCCAGGAATCGTGGTCCACGGCGTACACGCGCCCATCAGCCACCGCCAAGCTGCTGAAGTGCACCCAAGTATGGATAAGGTTACCGCTATGGTACAGCACGCGGCCGGTCTTGGCATCGAGCGCGAGGAGGCTAGCGGGTCTGGTATTTTTCAGCCTGTCTGTATTCTGATCCGCGTTTTCTCCCGTAGAGAGCGCGAAGATTACTCCATTCGCGATAACCACCGGACTGGGCAGATTGAAGTCTCCAGAAACCCAGGCAGGTATCATGACGGCTTTGCCGGAAGCGGCATCCAAACCGACTCGGAATGCCACGATGCTGCCGCTCGGGTTAGGGCCGTTGTTCAAAGGAAAGTTTGGCACACCTTTGGAGAGAGGCCCGCCCACTGGAACATAGATCCAACGCTGGCCTTCCTTGTCCTCCCAAGTCGAGAGGGCGCCCCAGATGCCTTTTCCTTTGCAGCAGCTACGCTCGTCATTGCCAAGAGGCGGCGTAACAAAAAGAGGAGTGCTGTGGTCCTGTCCGCCTAGCGAGTCCGCATCCATTAAGTAAACCACGCCCTGCTTGGCTCCCCCGGCGAGCAGGTTATGGCCGCGGTAGGTGAACCACACTGGACTGGCTGAACCAAGGTCAAGGTCCTCCTTGCTTAGTTGCTCCCAGTCTCGAGGCGTGAAGTAATCCGCCAATTCCAGCCTGGGCAGCGAGGCTGCCACCACGCTGTTGGAGTATTCTCCTGCCGCAGGGTCTGACTTCCCGTCTGCCGTCTGGCCGTAAATGCGATGATCGTTGCCCACCACGGCCCCGCTGCTGCCCCAGATTCCAGCCGTATCAGTCGGAGAAAGAAGGAGGCGGCGAAGCAGCGGCCGCCGCGGATTGCCGACATCCAGGGAGTAGAATCCGGAGGCCGCGTCACCGCAACCTTGGGAGAGAGCTGTGTAAACGATGCCGTCCACTATGTTCAGGCTCCAGCTCTTGGAAAAAGGGGCGACGAAGGGCAGGGCCGGAAGCCGGTCTTTGCCGGTTGCCAGGTCCAACCCAAACAACCTTCCATCCATGGCAATGACGTAGAGGGTTTGAGTGCCACGGTCCAAGGCCGGCGTTGCGGTGATCCCGTTGGGACAGAGAAAGGTCCCCTGATAGGAGCCGCTACCGGGAAGCACGCGAGAGGTAAAGGCACGGCTCCACACCAGGCTCCCATCGGCAGCATTCAGAGCGTAGACGCCGTTGGAGCTCCCCGCCACGTAAACCAGAGTCTTAGTCCCCTCGGGAGTCAGGACGCCCGTGGCCACTACCGGAGCCGTTAACGCATGAAGGAACTTGGGCTCATTCTTCAGCTGCGTTTTCCACTTCAGCTCCAGTCCCGCTACGGCTTGTTGGGTCAAAGCCGTCTCTTCCCAGGCCCAACCGCTGCGCTGGGGGTCGTGCCCGACCATGGGCCAGTCAGCAGGAGTACCGGAACCTGACCAGAAAAGCATAATGGCAGAGAAGTGAAGCCACGAACGGATGGACACACGTCGATTCAGAGTTTTGCTCCCCGGCAGCGGCAGTTGGAATCCGGAATTTCCGGTTCAACCATTTCAACTTTATCAGTGCGCGAAAACCATATCGCAGCCCCCCTCCGGCGTCAAGTTAGAGAGAGCATTGGTAGTGGCGCGAGTCCGTGTAGTAAGGTTCAACCTGGCCGTTGTTATCCCGTCGAAGCATTGGCTTCCGCGCCCGCATAAGGCGCGCGAGCCGTTAGGAGCTCTCTAGGGCTGGAGCGAACTTGCGCCAGACCGGCGGGCATGACCGGATTTCTATCAAGCTTGCGCTTTGACTCGGTGGCGCGCGCCGCTTAAATATGGTGGCTCGGAGGTGGCTTATCTTGACCACGCACAGCTCCGGCTTAACGACGGACGAGACCTCCCCCGGTCCACGACCCACCCGCGTTCGCTGGCGGATTGTCAGCCTTCACCTCGGGTTCAGCATCGTGAGCTATGTCCTGCGTGTCAACGTCACCATCGCCGGCGAGCCCATCATGCACGAATTCCACCTGACCCCCGTGCAGTTGGGTTGGGTTTTTTCCGCCTTCCTCTTCAGCTACACCGCCTTCATGACGCCCGCCGGGACCTGGGCGGACCGTTTTGGACCTCGTCTGACCCTAGCTGTTGCCGGGCTAAGCTGGGCTGCGCTGACCTTCCTGACGGCATTGGTGCCAGGGTTAGTCTTCACGTCAGTCGCGACGGTACTGGGCTCGCTCCTGGTCATCCGTACTCTTCTCGGAGTCTGCGAGGCGCCCATCTATCCCGCCGCCCTCAAAGCCGTTTCGAACTGGGTGGCAGAGCGCGAGCGGGCGT
>QHZE01000330.1 GCA_003225335.1 Acidobacteriota bacterium | reverse complement strand
CAGAGAGAGTTTGGCTGGAATGATTCCTGCCTGCTGAGGGGATTCTGCCAGCAGAAGGGGTAAACGCCCCGGGAGAATGATAAGAAACCCGCCCAGCATCAGACAGAGGCCTTTCGCCAGCCCCCAGAACCAACCCCGGGCAAACTTGTACCCGCCGTGCCGTTTGATGCAGACAAATAGCATGAGTTGTCTCGCTCCCAGGAAAGCTTAGATCAGGTGGAGGACTGCGGCTGGCCGTCAGCTGAGTGGAGGACCGCGCGTGACGAGCTTGCCACGCGCCGGCTTCGTGAACGGACCTTGAGGATCCACTGCGGCCGATGATTCCGACCCCACGATCGGGCACGTGCAATTCCGCTGGGTCCGGTCGACGGGGAATCGCTCGGTCAGATTGAAGGTGGCCCCATCCAGAGGGTCGTACTTAAGTTCCAGACTTGAAGTCAGACCGGACGCGGGAAGATAGACGTTAGCGGATTTGTCGCTGCGGAAAAAGTGACCCTGCCCGTCATTGACCCATACGGCGCGGTACTCCAGGATTCCGATGCTGTACACCAAGAGATCCTGGTCGTTATCTCGATCGATATCAGACGCAACGCATCGGACGACCGTCGCGCCCCGGCCCAGGACGAGGAGCGCAGTTTCCGGATGGTTACTGTAGCGGATCTCAACTGTGTAGCCGCCAGGTGTGGGCCGCCCTAACGCGAGATCCGGGCGATTGTCGCCGTCGAGGTCGGAGAGTATCCACGACTGGCAAAGCACTGCCTGCTCGCTGTCTGTGACGAATGCCGGGGCTCGTTCGGAGATAACCCAGTGGGTAAAAAAGAGCGCTGTGCCAAATACTAAGATGACGAGGAAACGTTTTGATCTGTTCAGGTGTGTCCGCAAAGCTTGAACCTCGTGCCGCTTCACCTGTCGATGCTTCTATGAGTACGCATGTCAGCGTCAGACGCCGTGAAAAAAATCCGTATCCCGTCCCTCACGGTCGCGGCTCGGTTTCCGGGACCCGCAGATTCGCAACACGATCAGAACCCGGCGCAAAAGCGAGCGGGACGCCCATTCGGATTTTTCACAGCTTCGCATGGATTTCCTTGGACGAGACTGGGCGCAAGAGCGCACCGCTCAGGCGGTCAATCCAGGCGGGCAACGCCACGCTTGAGTGCCAGGCTGATGGCTTCCGTTCGCCCGCTTGCCCTCAACTTTTGCAGAATGTGACTGACGTGAACCTTAACGGTGCCTTCGGTGACGTTCAAGGCGGCGCCGATTTCTTTGTTGCTCTTGCCAGTCACCATCAACCGCAGGACCTCCAACTCCCGATCTGTCAAATCGACCGCACCCACACGGCTCGCTAACTTGGCGGCAACGGCTGGGGGAATCCACGTTCCTCCATTGTTGACGGCGCGAATGCACTGGACCAGCTCCTCTCTTGTCGTGTCCTTGAGAAGGTAGCCTTTCGCGCCCGCCTGCAGGCCCTGGTAGATGTCCTCTTCGTTGTCATAGGTGGTGAGCAGAATGATTCGCGCTTCCGGAGCATGCTCGCGAATGGCCGAGATGGCGTCCACTGCATCCATCCCTGGCATACGGAGGTCCATCATTCCTACATCTGGCTGCCGCGAGCAAAACTTCTCAACGGCTTCGAGCCAATTGCAGGCTTCTGCCACGATCTGCATGTCCTCCTGGCGATTGATCAGGGCAACCAGGCCTTCCCGCACGACCGGGTGGTCATCCGCGATCAGTACGGCAATCTGTTGACTCCCCTCTTTCATATTCAGACCGCCGGGTGCCGGCGGGGCGTCGCCGGGATCTCTGGTTCACTGCTGGCGGGACCAAGGAACCGGAACCAAAGCGTCAATCCGCGTTCCCTCCCCAGGCCGGCTGCTCACGGACAGTTCCCCGCCAATGATTTCGGCCCTCTCACGCATGGTTTTGAGGCCCAGGCCATTTCCCGAAACCGAATTCAATCCCTGTCCGTCATCCTCTATGCTGAGCCGGACGTGCCGAGGATTGTAAGAAAGATCAATTCGTACCCTCCTCGCGTTCGCGTGCCTCAGGACATTTGTCAGCGCTTCTTGAGTGATGCGCAGCAGGTTATCCTCTTTTTCGGGAGGCAGAGCGCGAGCCGTGCCGTGGAGAACAAACTCTGCCTGAACCGAAGTCCCTGCGGTCAGGTGCGCAGCAAAGCGAGCGAGGGCCGTAGGCAGATCACTGTCTTTCAAGGCTTGAAGACGCAGCGCCAAGGCTGACCGGCGGGCCTCGGAGAGACTCTCACGCGCCAAACTCCGGGCCCGTAAAATATGGGCACGTGCCGTCTCGGTGTTCAGAGTGAGAATATCTTCGGCCGCTTCCAACTGAATGACCACGCCGGTAAACCCCTGAGCCAGGGTGTCATGAAGCTCGCGCGCCATCCGGTTGCGCTCTTCCGACAGGGCCTCCTGTCTGATATGTTCCGCCAAATGTATCCGCGACTCTCTCTCCTCCAATAGGGTTACCCAAATATATGCCAGCAAGCCTCCAACAGTGCCCAGGAGAAGGTCATCGAAAGGATTGTCCGCAACAGATATGCCGAGGCGGACAAACAAAACCTGTGTCGTATAGTTCGCCACCGTCAGAAGGATCCCTATGCCGGTTGCTATGAGGATTCGTTTCTGGCGTTCTTTCAAAGGACCTTGCCGCCGGCGAGCCAGGAGTAAGGGCCCGCGCAGAAATAAATTCGCATTTTGCTGCCACGCAAAGCTGTGCTGACGAGGCGCGAGCGATGGCCAGTACCCGGGGCAGTATGTGAGGAGCGAGCAACAAAGCCAGCGGGCCTGTCCCACCTTGCGGGAAACGGGCGCGTCCCGAGCTTGCTCGGAATCCCCGACGACGTCCGGTATCGCCCGCGCCTCGGCGTCTCGCATCTGCCCGACCGGCGCTCGCGCCAAAATGTGAATTCGTTTCTGTGCGAGCCCTATGGCGGCGACAGCGGCCAACGATACCGACGTGAATTCGTCCTTTCAGTGCGTCCCGCAGACTCAAACACACGGACCACATTTGCAGACCCGGCGCACCAAAGTCCCGGCGGGTGTTTCTGCGTTCCGCTCGACGCGGCCCGCCCTATATTCTACTCCCTCGTTGAGCCGACCCAAAAACGGGCAATCGCCTGACAACTCAGAAGGTGTGAATCCATCCGCCCGCAGGGACGACCCCATGTTGTGCCCACGCGGCTAATAATAGCGCGGACGCGGGTGCGGCCACACAGGGCCGCCCCTGCGTCCTTTCACCACGGAGACACGGAGATCCACGAGCGCGTCTCTTCATGTCCTCCGTGCTCCGTGCGGTGAAGCTGTCCCATCGGGTGGCTTGCTCAGATCCCGGAATTGCAACCGTCCAAGTGTTCCGCTGCTCCCAAGACGAAGGAATGCTAGTGGATGTCTCACATCTGGAGCAATTGCGCTTCGGAGAGAATCGCACGTATATGGAAAGATAATCTTCGGGTTGAACGAAAGCGTAGTTTCTGCATATACCCCCCGACATAGGGAATGATTGCGGAGCTGCGATTGCGGATTGGTCCGAAATCCACTCACCGTTTGAATTTCTTCTTCAAGCCGGCATTGGGGGCCGGATTGCCGGCGCTCGAAGGCGCTGCGAGAAGTCGTGTGCCTGCGCGCTTGAGAGGGCGCCCGCGGCGCCGCGTCCCCTTGGCTTCGGGCACTACCGGCCCGTTCCTTCCTCGGTTCTGCAGGATCAATGGGTCCACTATCTCCCCACAGAGCACGCAAACAAACGCGTCCAACGTGTATCCCCTGTTGTCGCGCAGATCCATGGCGCAAAGCCATCCACCGCATCGCTGGCATTTCATGAGTCTCACCCACCCTGAACGCAGCAATACCGACGTTATAGGCTGACCGGGAACTCAAAAAAGAAATATAGAGCCAGTGTAACCGAAAGGAAAGACGCTTGGGAACCAGGGGATGCCCTAGTGTTTGGGTAAAAAACCCCACCCCTTGGAGCCTGATTTCGCAAGCTGGTTACTGGGGAAGAAATCCGTCAGACCTGGGGTTCTCCCCAGTTCCTTATTGGCCTGTTCGCGCGTTAAATGGCGCCTGGGTCAACAGCCGCGGAAACGAGAGGACTCGACGGGGGCTTCGATGAAATCCACGGACGGAATTATCCTCATAGACTCTTCCTCCTTCAAGCCGATCTACGCCAACCCGCGGGCGATCGAGATTTTCTCCTATCCGGAGGAGCCGCGGAAGATCGCGTCCCCGGATCGGCTGCTCGCGGAGAGAATTCGAGAGTTTTTGATAAACAAGCGCTCCTCCGACCGATCAGCCTTCGTCAGCGAATTAAGAATAGGAATAACGCGCTATTCCTGCCAGGCGTTTCGCCTCAACTCGCCGTTGTTTCTCGTCGTCCTAAGACCTCAGACATCAGATCTCAGGGCTCGGACGTCAGACCACTCCCGAATTGGACACAACGGGCTCGGGGTCTGACTACGGCTGCACAATGCCGTGCGCGAGCGCATATCTTGTCAGTTCCGCGGTCGTGTGGAGGCCCAGCTTTTTCATGATCTCTGACTTGTGAAACTCTACAGTCTTGATCGAAATCTTCAGAATCCCGGCAATCTGCTTATTGGAATGACCCTCCGCCACCAACTGCAGTATTTGACGCTGCCGGGAGGTCAGGTCACCTGAGACAGGGCGGGGCTCGCGCCGGCGGGATGCCCTGGATTCCACAAAGAAATCCACCAGATCTTTGGCAATTAGGGGTGCGACATAGTATCTCCCCTTGAGGACTTCATGGATGGCGAAGACAAGTTCCGAGACCGCGGAACGCTTCAGAAGATATGCGGACGCTCCGGCGCGGAAAGCCTCGGCAACATAGGTCCGGTCCGCGTGCATGGTCAGAAAGACCAGCTTGGTCCTTGGCAGGGATTTCCTGAGACGCCGGGCCGCTTCGATGCCGTTCAGCAGAGGCATCGAAATATCCAGCAGAATCACGTCGGGCTCCAGGTTCTGCGCTGCGTCCAGGAGCGCAAGTCCGTCTTCTACCGTCCCCGCCAGTTCAAATTCGGGATCGAGGATTCTTTTGAGGCCTTCCAGAACCAGTGTGTGGTCATCGGCCAGTAGGATGCGAGGCCGTTTCAATCTTCTCCTTATTCCCGGGTATCCGGACGAGGATTTGGGTGCCACGTCCGGGAATCGATTGTATCGAGAAAGTGCCGTTCACGAGGCGAACTCTTTCTTGCATACCGACGATGCCGAGGCCGATTCCCTGATTCCGGGAGGCTTCCGGGTCGAAGCCCACTCCAAAGTCCTTGATAGAAAGCAGGATTTCTTCCCCGGACCCTAGAAGCCGGACCGTGCACCGCCGGGAGGCGGCGTGTTTGGCTACATTGCGAAGTGCTTCCTGCGTCACGCGATAGATGCAGGAGGAAATCCCAAGCGGGAGCGACGGAGGGATTCCACGTGCAGCAAAACGGACGTCGATCTTTTCTCGCCTGGAAAAGTCCTGGACATACGATTTCACCGCGATCGCAAGGCCGAGGTCATCCAGAATTGAGGGGTGGAGCCCGTAGGCGAGAGTATGGACATGATCCGAAAGCTCCACCACCTGGTCTCGAAGCTTGCGCAACTGCTTGCGGATTTTCCCTGGGGAAGCAGGAAGCTCTTTTTCCAGGGACTCCACTTCGACCGCCAGCATGGCCAGTTTCTGGTTCAGTTCGTCGTGCAGTTCGCGTGAGAGCCGCCGCCGTTCCTCTTCTTGGGCGGTCAGGAGGCGAGACGCCAGAGCGCGAAGTTCTTCCCGATTCCGGCGGAGGGCTTCCTGGACCTTCTGGATTTCTCTTTCTGCAAGCTTCCGCTGAGTGATATCCCGCACCTGCCAGCGCACTGTGACGGGCAGTCCCCCGGCATCACGCGTGGCCGTCACCCCCAGCGCCACATCCACGATTTCCTTGCGGCGAGTACGAAAGCGGAATTCCCGGCCGGGTATTTCCCCCTCCACGCGCGTGCGCAAGTCGTTGATGAGCTTCCGAAACTCCTTGCGCTGTTCCCCTGACACCAGGATAGCCAACGGCTTGCCTCTGAGAAACTCGCGGCGCCGCTGGACCAGGCTCTCCGCTGCACGGTTTGCCTCCTGGATGATCCCGTTCTGATCCGTCACCAGGTACCCGTCAGGGGCGAAATCGAAGAGATCTTGATACATCTTCCGCTGGGTTTCAACCGCCCTCCCGGCCTCCACCAGCTCTTCGTTCATCTGGCGAAGCTCCTCTGCGGATACGTGCAATTCCTCCATCGCGCTGGAGAGCTGCTCGAGGCTTTCCAGGAGCAGTTCCTGCTGATCTGCGGGAGCTTCCTGGGCCCTGCGCTGCAACACGTCGAGATGTCTCTCAGCGGCGTCGATCTGCCTTTGGAAGATATCCTCCTGTTTGTGCATCCTCGCCCTCCTCATGAAAATCCCGCGCAAAAGCCGACAGGGGCGTCCTCTGCGCTTCCGCCAGCATACGGGTGGCGAGGCCCTTGAGGGAAGTATTCGCCTATAATAGCACTCATTACAAGACAATGCCCACGATGTTCGGAGTTCAGGCTTTAGCCTGCTACGGGCGCGGGGCAGCCTGAAGGCTGAACTTCAAGCTCCGCACAAATGAGTTCTGGGTCTCTTGTTCGGAGTTCAGGCTTTAGCCTGCTACGGGCGCTGGACAGCCTGAAGGCTGAGATCCAAACAAACGAGTTCGTGGGCGTCTTGTTTTTTTGGTTGCGGCTGGGCTGCGCCAGGTTCATCCGCGCTCATCGGGGTTTCTGGTTGCAGCCCATAGAAACGCGCGTGTTCTCCGTTCCCATGCATGCGAAGCCGGGTGAACAGGCCGCAGAAAAGGAATACAATGTTTTTGCCGGAAGCAATACAATGACTTTTTTGAAAACCCAAACCGGGAAAACTGCCCGTATGAGGGAGAAGCGATCCGACGGGGTCACTCAAACCGTGAGACCAGGCTTGAAGGTTGTGGCGCTGGCGGCTTCGGCGGGCGGCCTTTCCGCGCTGAGTCAGGTGTTGTCCGGCCTCCCTGCCAGTTTTCCAGCCGCGCTGGTGGTCGTCCAACACCTGGACCCGAGGCACCGCAGCATGATGGCGCATATCCTGGGCCGGCGCACCGCCCTGGACGTGAGGGAGGCGGCCGAAGGAGATCGATTGTGCCCCGGGACGGTGTTTGTCGCTCCCCCCGACAAGCATTTGCTGGTCAACACGGATGGAACCCTCTCCCTGACCCAATCCGAACTGGTGCACTTCGTGAGACCTTCCGCGGATCTTCTGCTGGAATCTGCCGCCGCAAGCTACAAGGAAGATGCCATCGCCGTGATTCTTACCGGCACGGGAAGCGACGGCACGATGGGAGTCCAAGCCATAAGGAAGATGGGCGGCACCGTCATTGCCCAGGATGAGCAGAGCTCCGAGTTCTTCGGCATGCCGGGCGCTGCCATTCAAACCGGAAGCGTCGATCTGATTCTCCCCTTGACCGAGATTCCCGAGGCCTTGATGACCTTGGTGACCAAGGAAGGGATACCGCCATGAAGCGCTCGGAGCCTGACGGGCAGTTTGAGGCGCTGTTGGAGTTTCTCAAGAGCACGCGCGGCTTTGACTTTACAGGGTATAAGAGGGCCAGTGTCGGCCGCAGAATTCGAAAACGAATGCATGAGGTCAGCGTCCGGACTTTTGCGGACTATCAGGATTACCTGGAGGTGCATCCCGAAGAATATAGTCTCCTGTTCGACACAATCCTCATCAACGTCACGGGCTTCTACCGGGATCCCCAGGCCTGGGACTTCCTGTCGGAGACGATCATTCCGCGCATCCTTCAAGAGTCGAAAGCGCCTGTGCGCGTCTGGAGCGCAGGCTGTTCCTCCGGCGAAGAGGCCTACACGCTGGCCCTTACGTTCGCTGAGGCTCTTGGACACGAAACTTTCTGCCAGCGCGTGAAGATCTACGCCACGGACGTGGATGAAGCGGCTCTCAGCGAAGCCCGCACCGGCAGTTACAGCGAGAAACAGGTCCAGCCCATTCCAGAGAAATATCTGGAGAAGTATTTCTCGCACTCTGCCAACCGCTACATCTTCCGGCCGGAATTGCGCCGCTGCGTTATTTTCGGCAGACACGACCTGATTCAGGACGCCCCGATCTCTCGCCTGGATTTGCTCGTTTGCCGCAACACCATCATGTATTTCAATGCCGAAACACAGCGGCGGATCCTCGAGCGCTTTCACTTCGCGTTGCAGGAAACCGGGTTTCTTTTCCTGGGCAGGGCCGAAATGTTTCTCACGCATTCCGGTCTGTTCGCCCCCTTGGAGTTGAAGCACCGCGTCTTTTCCAAGCTCCCAAGAGACGATGTCCGTGAAGCGCTGCTCCCTCTCGCCGACATGCGGAACGAGGAGGAAAGCCAACGGACCTCCGGGCCGCCCCTGGTGGATCGCGCATTCGACACGCAGCCCGTGGCGCAACTGGTCGTGGATGCCAAAGGGACTCTCGTGCTGGCCAACGAAATGGCGCGAAACCTCTTAGGGCTGGACACCAAGGACGTCGGCCGTCCTTTCGCAGACCTGGAACTTTCCTATCGCCCCACAGAGCTGCGCTCTCGCGTGGAGCAGGCGCATTCCGAGAAGCGCACTCTCCAGATTCCAGACGTGCAACGGGTGATTCCAAACGGCAACGTCCAGCATCTCGTCGCGGACCTCGCGCCTCTGCGCGAGGGGGACCGAGTATTGGGTATCAGCATCGCGTTTCAAGACGTCACGGCATTCCGGCATCTGAAGACCGAACACGAGCATGCCATGCAGGAGCTGGAGACGGCTTACGAAGAGCTCCAGTCCACGAACGAAGAGCTGGAAACCACGAACGAGGAACTGCAGTCGACCAACGAAGAGCTCGAGACCACGAACGAAGAGCTGCAATCCACAAACGAAGAAATGGAGACCATGAATGAGGAACTGCAGTCCACGAACGAGGAGCTCGACACGGTGAACACGGAGTTGCGCAACCGTACCGAAGAGCTGAACCAGACCAACCTGTTCCTTGAGTCCATTCTGGCCAGCCTGCGAGTCGCCGTGGTCGTGCTCGACCGCAAGCTCAACGTGGAAAGATGGAACAAGAAGGCCGAGGACCTGTGGGGCTTACGCGCAGATGAAGTGCACGGGCACAACTTGTTGAATCTGGATATCGGTCTTCCGGTGGAAAAGCTGAAAGGCCCCCTGCACGCCTGTCTGGCCGAGCACCCTCGCTTTCAGGACTTGGTGCTTGACGCCATCGATCGGCGTGGCAAGCGAATTGTCTGCAATGTCGCGTTCTCTCCGTTGGTACGACCGGAGGGCGTCATGCAGGGCATAATCCTGCTGATCTCCGAAGCGGCCGCGCCCAGCGAACAGGCTTCGACCCGACGCCGCTCATGATGAAACTGACTGCTGGTCAGCGGGCAGCCTCGTCTCCTGTCCCGGTGATCACCTCTCCGCGATTCTCGCCCATCCTCTCGGTCTGGCAAAAGGCGGCGAGCTCCTGGACCTGTTCGCGAGTTGGAGGCAGAGCCATCGTGCTTCGATAGTTGCCGGGGCCCAGCAGCAGGAAAGCGAAGGTCTCGGCGAAATCGCCGGCCGGCGTACCGTAATCCGGGCATCGATTGCACGCGAACCAGGGAGTGGAAAGGGGAATACCTCGCAGCTCGCGCCAGCGGCGCCGGCGCTCGGCATTATTGTGCTCGAGGTCGAAAGCATGGCCGAGCTCATGGGCCAGATCGTAAGCTTGCAGCCGTGCGCTGTCCCCCGGACGCATATAGATCTCGATTCTGCGACTGTTGGTGAGAGTCATGGCCCGATAACCGACTCGAGGGCCGAGGAAGGCAATATCATAACCGAGTCTCTCCCGGCAGAAGCGGATCATCGCAAATACCTCGGCGTCGCGGCGCTGCTGCAACACCGTCTCCCGCGCTTCTTTGACCGAAGACAAGTTCGCTCCCCCGACTGCCGCCGTCTCTGATGGCACTTCGACTTCGGTTCTCGCGCGCATCGCCCGGGCATCCCCCGCCGCTGGTTTCGGCTTCACTCGTCCGGGAGCGAACGCACTTAGGCGCGGCCCCGCAAGAAGCAATCCGACAAGCAGAAGACTGATGTGGAGGCTTCTTTTTCTGTAGATCAAATGAGTAATCCCTGCCCGGCACGGTAAAATTCCCAGGTCTGGAATCACAGGCATCAACCTGTCTCCAGAAGAGGGTCTGCCCCAAAAATGGCTTTGGAACCGTGCTATTGTCGTTATCGGCGAAAAAATACCGTCTGTCCGGAAATTAATGATTCACGGACAATAAGAGGGCATCTTCGCCCGGCCGGGCATGAACGGCAGGATGCGGGAAGAGAGCCCGGTCCGGCGTAGCCAGCGGGAGTGCTTGGGCAGAGGAGTGACGGTGGGAAAAATCAAAAGAGCCGCGGGGCGGTTGGGGGTCATCGGAATCACCTCCGACAATCCCCACCGGCCCGCGGCTGAAGGAAAATCCGCAACTAATATTACCGATTACGGACAATCCGTGGAAACTTCCTTGATGGATTTGACCCTGAAATGGGACATTTGGGCAGCCTCGCTCGCGCCGTGTTTGCCCTGCTTCTGGCCAGCGATAACGCCGGTCACCTCAACTTTGTGGCCCACGTGAGCCTTTAAATTGACGCTGGGGGCCGCGCTCAACGCGTACTCGGACTCCGTCTTTCCCAGCTCGGCGGGTTTTGTTTCACTCCCGGCGGCCGTCTGCTCGCTTACGTTTTTCAGGACATACGTGTTGGGTTTAGCGCCCGCCTCAAGACAGCCCGTAAGGCTTGTCTCCTTGCCTTGACTTTTGGTTCCGGCCGAAGGATCTTGAGCGGCTAACGCGAACGCAAGGCAGCACGCCAATGTCAGGCTTGTTGCGATCGCTTTGTGTCTCATAAGATATTCTCCTCGAGAAGGTTGGCTGTTTACGAGATTCGCTTACCCTGGTGTGTCTTTCCACAACACTCCGGCTCATCGCAAGCAAAATTAGCTCCATCGTGAATTATCGAAAGCGGACGAAGCCGGCGAGCCGTGTATCTTATTTTAGCAGCGCTACTTGCCTCCGCCTTGGAAATCCTGCGATGTGCAGATTGGACCCCTCGTTCATCCAGTCTCACAAGAGAAAGCGGGGAAAAATGCCCTGCAACCAAACCGCAGAGTTGCCATGATCCATCCGGCTCACCTCCCCGAATGGAAACCCGGGGAGCACGACTTCAGTCGTGCCG
>QHZE01000329.1 GCA_003225335.1 Acidobacteriota bacterium | reverse complement strand
GTTCCCTAATGGGCGGCTTCGCCTGTGTGTCCGGCAGCTGATGCAGAGCGTCGAGAGCATCGAGCGCATAGCTTCTCACCAGCTTGGGGAAGAGCTTGCGCAGCGTTTCGGAACAGTCGAACAGGTCCAAGCCCGTGATTACTTCATTGATGGCAAACAGCGCGCCCGCCTGGTTCTCCGTCGCGAAGAATGCGCGCACGAAATCCTCGAGGTTCGTCTGATGCGCCTCATAGATCGCTGACATGGCGTCAGTCGGCGAATGCGCTTGCATCCTCGCAGCCTTGAGGTCAATATCCGCCCAGACCTCGCGCTGATTTGAAGTCCTGCAACCTTCCGATCGAAGCGAGTCCGTGACCTGCGCCATCTTCTTGGCGCGTCCTCCCGCATATTGCGCGCGTGGGGCCGACGTGAAAGCGGCCGAGCGGTGCGACCAGCGTCCAGCCTCAACGCAGGAGACGGGTATTACCACTGTTTTGCCCGCCGGCGCCAGGATGCTGAGATTGAGAACCCTGTTCTGCTTCGCTCGCCGCGAGCGCCTCATCAAGCGCCAGGTAATCGGCCTGGATCCGCCCGCCATTGAGAACCGGAAACATGGTCAGGTTTTTGAAATGGATAGCCTCGCCGAGTCTGAGGCGCCCTACCGCATCAACAATAAGTTGCATAAACCTCCTCTCACCGCTCAGCGGTGTTTTCTCAATTTGGAAATTCTTTGCGATCACGCTCTCCGGACGGAGCGTGCCGTCGTTTTCTTACAGAAAATAGCAACAGGAGGTCAGTATATTCGGGCGGTGCGACAGCGGACGTCGCATAAGAGGCAACCCAAATCATTTGTCGCGAGTCGTGCCCACCGCTCCAGGAGCGGGAGGAACTTAGCCAGGGGTGCGCATCGTTATTCTATTCTTATAGGTGGTCTGAAGTCGTTCCTGGCAGGTTTATGCTTATCCATGTCTCTCCGGGAGTTTTTGTTCTAACAGATAGAAAGATATAGAGCTTTTCCCTTTTTCTTTGTTGTTCCTTATCCTTCTCCGGCTTGCTTGGGTATGCTGTCAGACCACCTCAGATGTCTATCCGGGGGTTCGCTTCGCTCACCCCCGGCTACGCTTCGGCTAAGCTCCTTTCGCCCCGCTGGGGCGGAATTCGCTGCGGTCTCGGCCACGCAGGTTAGATCTTAGGTTAGATCCCATTTCCCACGGGCGGGACGCCCGTGCCACGTTTCCACCCGGATAAGGTAACCCCAACATCTAGTGGAAATCTTGATCTCCACCTCAACTAATAGTTGCTTTACCGTGACCTGATGCTTTACGATGCGCCTCAATGCGGAGACTGTCAAAACTACGAAGGCGCAAAGAGAGCAAAGGAGGTGTATTTCATGCGCTCGATTACTGTCATGAACCAGAAAGGTGGTTGCGGGAAGACGATTACAGCCATCAACCTTTCGGCCTTTCTCGCCCGCGAGAAGAGAAAGGTCTTGCTGGTTGATATGGACCCGCAGGGGCACGCCACCCTGGGTTTGCCCTCCGCTTCCACTCAGCCTGCGGGGACGATTTACGAGGTCCTGCTGGGCGCAAAGGGAAAAACACAGATCTGCCTCCGCGATGTGACGCGACGGGTTTTCGACAACCTCG
Source organism: Acidobacteriota bacterium (assembly GCA_003225335.1). Lineage (GTDB taxonomy): Bacteria > Acidobacteriota > UBA6911 > UBA6911 > UBA6911 > Gp18-AA60. The sequence continues at coordinate 10,291 of QHZE01000329.1, read as the reverse complement.
ATCTGGTCCCGGCTGACATCCTGTTGAGTGCTCTTTCAGAGAAACTGGCAGGGCTCCCCGGCCGGGAGAACAGGCTCTCGGAAGCGCTCCGCGAGGTGCGCGACGAGTATGATTACATCATTGTTGATTGTCCGCCCCACGTCGGCTTGCTGACGTTCAATGCTATGCTGGCCTGCTCCGAGGCGATCATCCCCCTCGATCCCAGCTTCTTTGCTCTGCACGGCATCGGAAAGCTGCTGGAAACGTTAGAGGTGGTGGAAAAGACGACAGGCCATAGGCTCACGGCGCGCGCCCTGATCACGCTCTATCCCGGCCGGTCGGAGTTCGTCAGAGAGGTTGCCGAGGAAATTCGCAAATACCTCGGGGACCTGTCTTTCAACACTGTCATCCGGTACAGTGTGAAGCTTTCCGAGGCTGCGAGTCACGGGCAGCCCATAGCCCAGTACTGCACGCGCTGCGTGGGCTTCCTCGATTATCGTGAGCTCGCAAGGGAGGTGCTGCTCCAGGAGGCGGGCGAGCCTGCGCGCGCAGGCGGCGAAAATACGGCCCAGGGCACCGGAACATCATCGCCTCACGCGCTGGACGGAGTCGTGCACGAGGTCGCGCGTGCGAGCGAGATCACCGGTCCGGCGCCTCCGACAGTGACGAAAGAGGGGGTCCTATTCACGCTCGAAGCGCCTGATGCGCACTGCGTTCAGATTGCGGGCGATTTTAATGGGTGGGTGCCGGTCGGGAGTGAGATGGAAAACGCAGGCCGGATATGGCGGAAGGTAATATCGTTGCCACCCGGGCGGCATCGCTATCGCTACGAAAGCAGAGGCTTCCGGCGGGAGAACGGTCACATGTACTCCGAATCAAGAAACACAGAACAGGGCTTAACTGAAGTTGAAGCGTCTCAATCCGAAGGATCCGGCCGATCCGGCAGGCGCCTCGGCCGCGGGCTGGAGGACGTGTCTGATGCTTTTCTTTCCTACCCCGTGGTAGAGGCAGTCCAACCCGGCGTGTCTGAACCTCAAGCGCCAATGCCGGGCCAACCGGCCGATCCCGCGGGAGAGACGGTCCAGCCAGAAGTACCTGAACCGGCGCAAGCGGATCCGGGAGAGCCCGGTCGCCCTGTCGTTCTGAAACCCTGCTCCTCGTTAAAGCGAGAGCAGCTTCTTTCCTTGCTGAAAAGGGAAGCGGCGGCTCTGGAAGAGGGATTGAAGACGATCGATGCGGACATTCCCTGTGACGGGTGCGGCGCCATTGACCTGTTCGCGGTAGACCCCGCGAGCCGGCTCACCATCATAGACCTCGACGTTTCTCCCAGCGAGATGTTGCTGCTGCGCGGCATCGGTCACTACGACTGGGCCGTCCGGAACGTCGCGAGCCTCGAGCGCATGTATCGGGGACACGTAATCAACTTTTCCCAAACACCGCGCCTCTTCCTTGTCGCTCCCCAGTTCTCGTTTCTGTTCAGGTGTGCGGCACGACAGATCACGTCCCCGCAGATCCGGTGGTTCAGGTATCATCCTGTCGCCGTCGCGGAGGGCACCGGGGTCCTCTTCGAGGCGGTCCCGGGGCTTCGATCCGCGTATGATTTCTGAGCAGCCGGCGCTGAATCTTTTCACACTGGGCTGATCTGCAGGCTTCACAACTGTCTCGCTGGCCTTGTTCCACAACCCTGTCGCCGCGGAGTCACCTTGTCACATGCAGGGCGGCTTGCACTTGCAATCGTCGGCTCTGCAGTAAGTCTTGCAGCGCCGGTCATGCAGCGTCTCCTGGGGATCGGTTGAGCCGGCCTCTTTTGCGCAAGGCATGTTGCATGAACAAAGAACCTTCTTGGCATGTTCACGTGTTTGGGGCTCGCCGGCCACCAGAGTGTTGCGGCAAGTTGGATTCTTGGTCGCATCGCTTTCCTGCCAGGCGAGTCCGGCCAACAGGGACAAGCAGCAAATCCACAATCTGATTTTGTTTGTTGTCATGGCGGGGTAGAGTCTCCCTCCTTAATTTTCTTGTCGGCCTCTTCGGCAGGAATTGCAGAGGGAGGATTGAGCGAAGATCGTTGAGGGCGCGAAAAAGGATTGGGAGCGCCGCCAAAGCGGACCGGCGCTCACTTCAGATTCGAAATTTCATCACGACAGAAGCCGTCAAAGAATTCAATTCGTGTTAATTCGTGGAATTCGTGGCGGCTTTGCCGGCCACGAATTCCACGAATGTCACGAAAACGATCACTGCGATTTTGGATGTCATCCCTTTGAAATACAATTTTTCCCAGTCTCTCACGGGCGGGCTGTTGACACGCACCAGACGGTAGCGTCTGAAAAAATTTGACTCGCATTTCTAATTGCACCCGTATCAGTAACGGCACGGCTGAAGTCGTGCCCCCCTCTTCCGCCATGACTGAAGTCGCGCCCTGCCGGTAGCTCTCGTGGCATGGCCGTCCCGGCCATGACCGAGGTTGCATCCTCATTTCGCACGGGCGGGACGCCTGTGCCACGGCTGCCGTGGTATTCTGATGTGAAATGGCCGAATCGCACGTACTCAAAACCCTGCCGATTCTTGTCCTGTATCCCCACAACCGCTGCAATTGCCGCTGCGTGATGTGCGACATCTGGAAAATCGACGCCGTGCAGGAAATCAGTGTGAATGAACTGCAGCGTCACGCGCGCGACATAAAAACCCTGGGCGTGGGGTGGGTCGTGTTTTCCGGCGGCGAACCGCTGATGCACACGGACCTCTTCCGTCTCAGCGACCTGCTCCGGAACATGGGCATTCGAACCACGGCCTTGAGCACCGGCATCCTACTGGCGAGGCGCGCCCGTTCGGTGGTTAGCAGCCTGGACGATATGATCGTTTCTCTCGACGGTCCCAAGGAAATCCACGACCGGATCCGCCGCATCCCGCGCGCCTTCGAGCTTCTGGCCGCCGGGATCCGCGCACTCCATGAATTGAACGCGGACTATCCGGTTGCGGCGCGGTGCACCGTGCAGCGCGAGAACTTCCTGCACCTGCGCGAAACCGCGCGCGCGGCGCGGGTCCTGGATCTCCAGTCGATCTCGTTTCTCGCCGCGGATCTGACTTCCCCGGCTTTCAACCGTCCGGAGGCATGGCCTCCGAAACGCCAGGCCGAGGTCGCCCTCGCCCGGCACGAGGTCGACCGTCTGGAACAGGAGATCGAACGGCTGATCGAAGATTCGGGGCGGGAACCCGGCTTCCTCCTGGAGTCCCCCGAGAAACTCCGGCGGATCGTGCGTCATTTCCGGGCTCATCTGGGCCTGGCGGAGTTCGTCTCGCCGCGCTGCAACGCGCCCTGGGTTTCGGCCGTCGTGGAGTCGGACGGGACCGTGCGGCCTTGCTTCTTCCACCGGCCGATTGGAAATGCGCGCCAGCATTCTCTTATGGAAGTCCTCAACAGCCCGGAAGCGATCGAGTTCCGCCGATCCCTGGATGTCGCCGGCAACCCGACGTGCCGCCGCTGCGTCTGCTCTCTGTACCTCGATCCCTCGTTACCTCTGCGCACTTAGCGCCTTCGCGGTGAAACTGAGCCTGAATTAACCGCGAAGACGCGAAGAACGCAAAGAGCTCACCAAAAGAATTTGTGAAGAAGCAAAAATTTCTGTAACTGTTAAGGAGAAGGAGTTTTTGGTTACATTCTCTGTGTGAGAGAGATTAAGATGGTAGGCTGCGGTGGTGAAGCATGCGTAAAAGACGACTTCTGTTTCTCTCTTCAGCCGTAGCGACGGCCTTGCTGGCAGACGCCGCAAGCCAGGGCATTCGCTTCAGAGAGGACGTCTATCCGATTCTCGAAAAGGCTGGCTGCGAGGCCTGTCACAACCCGAACGGCGTGGCTTCCGTAACGCGTCTGCAATTCCCGGAGCCCGGCTCGCCGGAGGCGCGGATCGAGGAGTTCGGGGACTCGCTGCGGAGATTCGTCGATTTCGCGGACCCGGAAAACTCGCTTCTGGTGAAAAAACCCACGAACCGGGTGCCTCACGTCGGAGGGAAGAGGATTGCTCCCGGAAGCAGCGACGAAGCCATGCTGCGAGCCTGGGTCCGGCGCCTGGCCACGGTCCCGAGTCTTTCCGCCGGCTCGCAACCGGCGCCAAAGGAGTCTCCGGTCCTCCGCCGCCTCACGCACAGCCAGTACGACAACACGGTGCGCGATCTCCTTGGCGACATCGGCCATCCGGCGAGGCAGTTTCCTCCGGAGGATTTCGTCGACGGTTTCAAAAACCAGTCTCGGGCGCAGAGTATCTCGCCGCTGCTGACCGAGGCCTACGGCGCAGCCGCGGAGAAGCTTGCCGGAGGTGCGTTCCGCGGCGGCGACGCGCGAGGGCTGATCCCGTGCAGGCCGTCTTCCCCAACCGATCCGGAGTGCCGCGCGCAATTCATCCGTGAGTTCGGCCTGAAGGCGTTTCGACGGCCTCTGACCGGCGGCGAGCTTCAACGTTATTCGGCGCTTTTCGAGAAGCAGACCGATTTCCTGGAGGGCGCGAGGATCGTCGTCGAGACGATGCTGCAGTCTCCGAACTTTCTCTTCCTGGACCCGGGCGCCGCGCCGGCGCCGTACGCGCGCGCGTCCAGGCTCTCCTACTTTCTCTGGGACAGCATGCCCGACGACGCGCTGCTCCGCGGCGCTGCGTCCGGAGAGCTGGACACTCCCGAAGGGCTGGAGCGGGCGGCCCGCAGGATGCTCGCGAGCCCGAAGGCCCGCGACGCCGTCGATGAGTTCGTCTCGCAATGGCTACGCTTCGACCAATTGATGACCCAGCTCAAAGAACGGCGGAGCTTTCCTCAATTCAATCGCGAGCTGGCGCTGGCAATGACGGAGGAGACACGGCGCTTCGTCGCCGGCCTGGTGTGGGATGATGGCAACTTCATGGAGCTTTTCACCGCGAACTATTCTTTCGTGAGCGCCGATCTCGCCGCGCTCTACGACCTGCCGGCCCCGGCCACCGAATTTGCGCGTGTGACATTTCCCGCCGGCTCCGAGCGGGCGGGAATCCTTGGGCAGGGAACTTTCCTCGCGTTGACGAGCAAGCCCGCCGAGACGTCGCCGACCGCGCGCGGCCTCTTCATCCGGGAACGGTTCCTGTGCCAAAAAGTCCCGCTCCCGCCTCCAGGCACCAACATGAATCTTCCTCCGCTCACGGAGGACAAGCCGAGGACGAACCGCGAGCGCCTGGCTCTGCACCTGTCCAACGAGAGCTGCGCCAACTGCCACAAGCTGATCGACCCGATCGGCTACGGATTTGAGAAGTTCGACGCCATCGGCGCACGTCATGAAAAATTCAGAATCCACTTTTCTCGCGAAGAGGATTCCGACGATAAGCCCAAGACCGCAGAGCTGGAAATCGATCCAAAGGGCTGGGTGGCAGGGCTCCCCAACGCGGAGTTTGCTTCCCCCCGGGAGCTTGGCGTGATCCTCGCATCCACTCCGCGGTGCCAGGAGTGCATCGTCAAACAACTCTTTCGCTACGCCACGGGGAGGGCGGAGACGGCGGCGGACCAGCCGATCATTCAGCAGGCGCTCGATGAGTTTCGCCGCTCGAATTTTCACTTCAGAGAGCTTATGATTGGAATTATCAAATACGCTGAATTCCCGCCGGAGGCAAACAGGCAATGATCGGCAAGCTGACGCGCCGGAGCTTTCTCAAGGGTCTTTCTCTGGCACAGGCGCCCGTGTGGCTGGGACTGCCTCCTCTCGAGGCGTTCTTCAACGAAAAGGGAACTGCTTACGGGGCTGATCCCATCGAGAAGCGCTTCGTTCTGTGGTTCAACGGGAACGGGATACCCGAAAAATACTGGATCCCGACCGAAACCGGCCCGGAGTATTCACTGACTCCCTGCCTGGCGCCGCTGGCTCCCTTGCGCCGCGACATTCACGTGGTCACGGGCCTGGACAACGCGGCCGCTCAGATTCCGGGACCGGGAAACGGGCATCATCGTTCCATGAGCGCGCTGATGACGGGAACCCCCTTTACGGGCCGGGGCGCGGGATCTCCTTCGATCGACCAGGCGATCGCCGCGAAAGTCGGCGGCGACTCGCGCTTCCGGTCCCTGCAGATCGGCGTTTCGCAGGAATCCTTCGGAGAGAGCATCCAGCGCAATATGAGCTGGGCAGCCTACGAGCGGCCTCTCCCACCCGAGATGCTCCCTCACAAGCTCTTCGAGCGCCTTTTCGGCCAGCGAGAGCTGGGTTGGGTCGAGCGAGAGAAGAGCGTCCTGGATGCCGTGCGCGAGGACGCGTTCGAGCTCCGCAAGTCGCTCGGAAAGCAGGACCAGGCTCGCCTGGACGAGCATCTGGCTTCGATCCGGGACCTCGAAAAGGCCATTACAAGCCTGCCGCCCCAGTACTACCGCGTGGATCCTCCGCACTATGACGGCGACATGAAAGACTGGCCCCGGATCGCGCGCCTTCAGTCGGACCTGCTCGCTCACGCGCTGGCCGCCCGGCAGACCCGCGTCGCTTCCTACATGCTCACCAAATGCCAGGGCCTGGCCCGCTTTCCGTGGCTGGGTTATACGGCGGCCCGCCACCACGACTACACGCATCGCGACGGCAAGGCGCCGGGATCCGACGGGCCTGACGGGCAGCGCATCCTGCGCGACATCTGCCGCTGGCACGTCGAGGAATTCGCCTATCTCCTGTCTCGCTTGAAGTCCATAACGGAAGGGGATGGCACCTTGCTTGACCACTGCTGCCTGCTCTTCGTGCACGAGCACGCCGAGGCCAACGAACACAAGAACAACGGCCTGTCCGTGGTCATCGCGGGACATGCGGGCGGGTTGAAAACGGGGTTGCACACGCGGACCACCGGCACATTTGGGGACCTTTACCTTACCCTTGCCAACGATGTAATGGGAGCCGGACTCGAGACCTTCCCCACAGCCGAGCGCAGGCTCCCCGAGCTGTTCTGACCCACACGACTGAATTCACCACAAAGACGCGAAGACGGGAAGAACCGCTAAGAAATCCTACTGCCAGAGGATGACGCACTGGGGCTTTGCGGCGCGGAGTTTTTCAACGCCCTCCGCCGTCACCGACGTGTCTTTAAGGTCCACCCAGCGAAGGCGGGGCAGCGACGAGAGAACGGCGATTGCGCCGTCGCGAACGGGTTTCGCGCCGTACAGATGAAGTTTATCGAGATTGGCGAGACCGGCGAGTTTCTCCAACCCTCTTGCGGAGACTTGCGCGCCGTTCAGGTTCAGTTCCCGAAGCTCTTTCAAGCTTGCCAAGGGATCCAACGCGAGATCGGTGACACTCACGCTCCAGAGTCCGGAGTCTGTTCTCTGTTTGCCCGAAACGTCCAGCCGCCGCAGCCGCGGCATCGAGTAAAGCACTTGCAGGCCCCGCTCCGTGAGCTTGTTTCCTCCCAGGGCAAGCTCTTCGAGCCCGGTCAGCGCGGACAGGAACTGAAGGCCCGAATCCGTTACCTGCGCGAAGCCAATGTCGAGCGCTTTGAGCGTCGCCATCCGGGAGAGCATTGACAGAGTGGTATCGGTGATCTTGGTTCCCCTGAGATCGAGGCGGACCAGATGCCAGTCCTTCACAGCGGATGCACCCTCGTCTGTGATCTGCTCGGCGTAGGACAGATCGAGATCGGCGATGTGGCGTAAATCTCTGAGGCGCAGCAGCCCCTGATCCGTGATGCGGGTGAGCGCCAGATCCAGGCGCGCGATCTCCTTCATTTGACGCAGGGCTTCCAGGTCGGAATCGGTTACCCAGGTTCCCCTGAGGATGACTCCCGCGATCGCGCCCGCGCTGTCGCGCTCGATCCTCCCGCCCAGGTCGAGCACCCAATGGCTCTCGGCGGCCAGCAGCAACGTAAATAGGAGCACTATCGTTTTCAGCATAGGTTCGGATCTCAGGCCCGTTAGGAGTTCAGGCTTCAGCCTGCTCAGAGAGTGGTAAAACTCCGAGGGCAGGTACGGAGTTCAGGCTTTAGCCTGCTCAGGGAGCAAGTAAAACTCCGAGGGCAACCTAAAGGCTGAACTCCAAACCTGAACTCCATGCCTTAGCTGCGGCGGCGGGCCGGCAGGGCGGAGTTCCGGTCGTAGACGATCTGACATCCCGGCAGCGCCTGCCGCAGCCGTTGATACCCTTTCTCGCTGACCAGGGTATGATACAGGTTCAGGCTTTTCAGCGACGTCATGGCGCACAGCGTTTCGACGCCCGCGTCCGTAATGGTAGCTCCATCGAGGCGGAGATCCTGGAGCCGGGGAAGAGGCTTCAGAACTTCCAGGCTCTTGTCCGTCACCTTGGTGTCATCGAGATTCAGGACCGCAAGGTTTTTCAGGTCTGTGAGCGACGCAATCCCTGCGTCGGTCACGCGCGTCCGCGCCAATTCCAGCCAAGTCAGGTTCTGCAGCGGCTTGAGGTGCTCCATGCCCTTGTCGGTCAACCTTCCGTAGCTCAGATTCAACTCTGTCAAGGACGCAATTGAGGAGATTTCCGCCAGTCCCTTATCGCCGACGTCATTGCCCGCGAGATCCAGATGCTCCAGGCGAGGCAGGGATTTCAAGCCCGCATACGCGGCATCGGTCAAATCCGTGTAACTGAGGCGGAGCTTGCGAAGGTTCACGAGCTGCGCCAGCTGTTTTGCGGATTCGTCGTTGACAGGCGCTCCGGAGAGGTCCAGTTCCTCGAGAGTCGTCAGCCTGCCAAGGGCAACGCCCCGTACATTCGTGTGGCTCAGCTTGAGCCTGCGCAAAGCGTTAAGAAAACTCGCGAGCCCGGCGTCCGAGACGGATGTGTGGCTCAGGTTCAGCTCCTCGAGCCTCGGGATCCTTCCGACGAAACGCAGCGCGAGATCGCCTATCTCGGTTCCTTCCAGATCCAAGCTTCGCAGCTCTGAAAGCCCGTGCAGGGCCTGGAGCTGAGAGTCGGTAACCGCCGTAGCGGCCAACGAGAGGGTGACGACACGCCCCTCGCTCATTTTCACGGTTCCGCCGAGCCGGCGCACCCAGTCCGCGATCGCTTTGTCTCCCTTTCCCGGCGCTTTCGGCCCGGCGGCAGGCGCGGCCGCGCGGCCGCCGGAATCCAGAAACACGATGTGGCATTCAGGCAGGACCGCGCGCAAGGCGTTCACTCCGGCGCGGGTCACCGGCGTATAGCGCAGGTCCACGGACAGCAGGCGCTTCTTTGACTTGAGCTTCTCGATCCCCGCGTTGGTCACGCGGCTTCGGTAGAGATTCAATTCCTGTAGTCCGCGCATCGCAGAGAGCGCGTCCAGTCCTTCGTCTGTGATTGTCGCTCCCAGCAGGTTCAGCTTTCGCAGTTGCGTGAGCCCCCTGAGATGCGCCAGGCCCGCGCCGGAGATCCGGCATCCGTGGAGATCCAGCTCCTCAAGCCGGGTGAGATCCTTCAGGTGACGCAGTCCCGCATCCGTGACGAGCGTGTCCTGCAGCAGCAGGCGCTGGAGGTTCTTCATTCCCTCGAGGCTTTGCAGTCCTTCGTCGTTGACCTGCGAATAGCTCAGGTCGAGGGAACGGAGGTTGACAAACGGGGCCAGACTGCTGCCTGTCACCTTTGACTGTGCGAGCCTCAACTCCTTGAGTTGCGTCAGGCTGTCAAGGCGGGCGAGGCCTTTGTCCTGAATATTGACGTTGGTCAGGAAGTGCAGGCTGAAATGAAGCTTCTCGAGGCTGAGGAGTGTGTTGAGATGCGCCAGCGCATCGTTGGAGTCGCGCTTGCTGCCTGCCCCTTCGTTCCACATGGGTCCTGGAAGGAACAGTTCCTTCAGGCGCCTCAACCCGGAGAGGTGGTGAAGATCCTCGGGTACCACGAGCGTTCCGGTAAGGTCGATGCCCACGATCTGGAAATCTCCTGGAGGGAGATCTTCGAGCTCCCGGATGGGTTCGGCGCGCCCCTCAGGCGTGATGCTCCCCCCAAGGCGGATGACCCACTCCGCCACAGCCCGCTCGCTTTCCTGTGCCCTGGCCGTCGCCGCCATGGCCGCCAAGGCCAGCACCAGAGCCGGAATAAGAATCCTTCTGCGGCCCCAGCCTGGCATATCGCTCCTTTCTGATGTTGGAAAGCGCCGGCAATCTTACGACGTTCCACGGCCGTCCGCCACCCCCTTGAAAATGACAAAAATGACAAATGACAAATGACCAATGAAAAAATGACAAATTGCGGGCGAGGGACGAAATCTCCCAAGAGCTCTGAATGCGTGCGCAGTGCAGCCCGCAAGGCGTTAGCCGACACGACTACCCCGTTTTAGGAGATTGACATCTTCCGGTCATTTACGTATAAAGGGTGCTCAGCGTCAAGCGCAAATTCTTCTAGGTTAAGGAATAGGGTTCA
>QHZE01000571.1 GCA_003225335.1 Acidobacteriota bacterium | reverse complement strand
GACAATGCGAAGAGGGTTCGGAATCGCGGAGCGAATGCGCCGATCAGTCCCCAGGCCGCGAAACAAAGGGTAAACGAGATCGTCGCGAGCGCCAGATGTCGCCGGGCAGACTTCACTGATTGCTCCGTCATTCCGCTCATTCTAATTCCTTGGCCGCGCTAATTCACGACAAAGGACACAAAGGGGTGTAATTAGAAGTGGGAGTCAAGCAGCGCGGCCGGAGAGACTGTGAAAGAAGCTATCGTGGCACGGGCGTCTCGCCCGTGACTGACTGGGTATGCTCACTCGCTAGTTGTACTTGGTGGTCGCCAGGCACAAACTGGTCAAATTTCGTCCGAGAGGCATGGTTGATTGATAAAAGAGAAATGGAACAAGCGCCGTTGTTTGAAACCGCTGATGAAGGCGGATGCACGCCGATGTTCGGTGCCGCTCATCGGCGTGAATCGGCGGTTCCCTACCCTCGGCGGTATGAGGTCGCTCGCTAGACTATAGAATAGCGAGTGACCCTCATACCACCCAGTCAGTCACGGGCGAGACGCCCGTGCCGCGACGGCTTCGGGGCATGGGTAGAGCGGACGCCGGGTTCCCTTCGGAACAGAGAGAGAGGAGAATTGGTCTTTTAATCCGCTCCGAGCCTACGGGGTGGAGTTCATTTCAACCTGAGCATCAACGGAGAAAAGATGTTTCAAGGTTTTTCAAGCGCTAAGTCAAGAGTCCGAAGCCTGACGGCGGGAAGCGAGCCGTTCATCTTGACTGCAATGGCCTCGCTGCTCGGAGGGACAGTGTGGATGTTCCGAGAGCGCGAGTTGATGCTCGCCCACTTCTACCGCCCCGAGCTCCTGTCCATCACGCATACGATCACGCTGGGCTGGATCTCGATGCTCATGATGGGCGTCCTTGTGCGCCTTTCTCCGAGGGCACTGGGCGTCTCCGTTCGATCGCGGCGCTGGCTGTTCGTGCAATTCCTGCTCATGTTGATTGGCTACACCGGAATGGTCTTTCACTTCTGGATCTCAGGGTGGATTGCGATGGCTTCCGCGGGCGTGCTTATCGTTCTGGCGGCAGCGATACAGATTTACAACTTCTCCGGAGTTTTCGCCCGGCTGCGCGGCGGAGACTGGTTGCACCGGTATGTGGCCGCGGCCCTGATCCACTTTGTGCTTGCGGCGATCCTGGGCGTTCTGCTGGGCTTTAACAAGGTCTACGACGTTCTGGGAGGAGAATTCTTTCCGAACATCTTTGCCCATGCGCATCTCGCTGCCCTGGGTTGGGTCAGCATGATGATCGTTGGCTTTGAACACCGCCTGCTGCCTCTTACCCGACCCAATGCGTCTTCCTGGAGCCGATGGCCGGCGATTGGTTTCTGGACGCTGGAGATCGGCATTCTCGGTCTTGTGTCAAGCCTGCTCGCAGTCTCCCGCTGGGCGCCGTTTTTCGCGGCACTGATCGTCATTGCCTTCGGCCTGCACTCCTGGCGTCCATTGTGGCACTTGCTGCGCGGAAAGATCCAGGATCGCGCCAGCCTGTGGGCCGCTGTGGCGCTCGTGTTCTTGACGGCGGACTCC
>QHZE01000570.1 GCA_003225335.1 Acidobacteriota bacterium | reverse complement strand
CCCTGCGCTTATTTTTCCTAACGTTCTTCACAGTTACCATCAAGCTCCAACTCGTACTCACGCCGGAAAGATTCTTTTTCGAAGTTAAGTTGGGAATATTGGGGTCATTCGCGGGCATATACCACGTGAAAAAGCATCGCTGGTTTGCTGGAGACCGAGTCGGCGATTGATTGCAAACCAAAACCAAAAGACCAAAAACCAAAAATTGGAGGAGTTTATGAACAGGGTTGTTTCAGCGGAGGGGACCACTCCATCGTGGAGTGCATTCAACCCTGGCGGAAGACCGACTGTAACCGGACCTCTCGTGCGTCCACACCGAACCTTTGGAGGTACACGAACATGAAGAACGAACCGAAAGGGCATTTTCGAGTGCCCCTGAATCGACTAGAAGATACTCCGACGTCCAAGCCGGCTGACTGGCATTTGTTCCAGACGCAGGTAGCGCGTGCGGGAGCGCTCGGGCTTCTGATCATATCCTTGAGCGGAGTCGCCGCCGCTCAGGGCGCCAGCCCCACCCAGTTGCGCCGGTTCATCGACCAACAGGTTGGAGGCATCGACAAATTGAAGGTTCCTGCGAAGGATACCGACATTCCCCTACCCCGACAGCCGGATGGGACCGTGAACCCGCGGTACCAGACAACTGAGGCGAAACGTTTCCTTGGAAAGATGCTATTCCACGATCCGATCCGGACCGCGCGCATCAACATCAACAAGGGCCAACCCCTTGACCTGCCCGCCGGGACGGCTTTCGGCGGAACTGTGAGCGCATCCGATCCGAACATCCAGGAGATCGTCAATGCCCAGCGACAGGACACTTCGTGCGGTACCTGCCATATCGGAGAGGCGGCGAGCAAGGCCGGTCAGCAGCTCAACTTCGCCAGCGGCGGTGAGGGTCGTGGCTACACAGACGAGCACGGCAACTTCTTCCCCCGCCGTCGGCCCCAGTCGATCCTCACCAAGCTGCGTACCGAGCCCCTCTTCCCCGGCGATGCGCTGGTCGATGCGCTCCCGACCCTGGCCGACGTCTTCTCCATCGGCGGCCAGCGAGTCGTCACCACGCCGGCCCGCTTCTACCACTTGCCGCCCGTGGACGCCCTGCTCGAGACTGGCCGGCTCGACGAGTTGGACAGCGTGGCGCGCCAGGCGCCGTCCTTGATCGGTTTCGCGTTCAACAACCGCCTCCTCTTTGGCGGCATCGGCGGGGAGCCGCAGCCCACCACGGGCTCGCTCAACCCGTTCAACGACCCGGCTGGGGAGAACCTCACGCTCCTGCTCCTCGACGCCCACCGCATGATTAACTTTCAGTCGGCGGAGCTCCTGAAGATCCCGGCGTTCGTGAAGCTGTTCCGGGATGCCTTCCCTGAGGAAGCCGCTCAGGCCGACGCCAAGAACGACCTGACGCTCCTCGTGAACGACCAGACCGAGTTCCGGGCGCAGGCGACCTTCCTGCGCACCGTGGTCACCCGGAACACGGCCTTCGACCGCTTCCTGGCCGGCGACAATGGCGCGCTGACAGAACGCCAACGGCGCGGCGCCAAGCTGTTTTTCACTTCCGCCACAAACGGACAAGGCGGGGCGGGCTGCTTCTCGTGCCACAGTGGACCGATGCTCAACGAGCAGGCCAATGACCCCGACGTCGCCGGAATCGGGCAGCTCGTCGAGGAGAACTTCATCAACCTCGGCATCGGCGACCACCCGGTCCAAGCGCTGAACGCTTTAGCGAGGGGCCATCTCGACCCCACCAAGCTCGGCAATGACAACTTCCCCTACCACGCCGAGGACACCGGGCGGGAAGAGGTCACCCACAACCCGGAGCACGTGTTCAAGTTCCGCAGCTTGACCCTGCGTCAGCTTAAGGACGCGCGGACCTTCTTCCACAACGGCTCGTTCACGAAGGTTCGCGACGTGGTGGAGTATTTCAACGCCGGCATACCACAGGACCCCGTGGCTGGCGCCGCAGCCTCGACGCGGTTCACGCACCCCCGCGGACCGGGTTCGCAGCCTGGCCTCGGCCTGAGCCAAGATCAAGTCGATGATCTCACCGACTTCCTCGAGAATGGTCTTTACGATCCTGCCTTCGTCAAATTTGATCCGCACTCGTCGACGAGCACCTTTCAGCCGAACGAACGCGACCTCACCTATTCGAAGTACCGTCCGGACCTCGACGCTTTGGGTGCAATCGACGGGTTCGTGATCAGTGGCCTGGCGACAGACAACAACGACGCCCTGTCGCGGCGCGACCTGGGCCTCGAGTTCCTGGACGTGACCAGGGTGGTCGACACGGTCTCTCCAGTCAGGTCCGGATGGAGAACGCCAGCGGCATCACAAGGAGCGGCGATCCTTATCTGCGGGTGTTCCTACCTAACGGTGTCCTCCTCCCAGGTCAGAGCATCGTCACGCGGTTGCTCTTCAGACAGCAGCCCCAGCTTCCGACGGTGACCTACGGTCTCACTCTCCTTTCGGGACAGGGCAACCCATGAGTTCTACACTCATCCGAGGGAGCTGTTCCCGGGATACACACGCGACCTAAAGGTTGCGAAAACCGATCCCCCCGGTTGTAGGCGCCGGCTTTATGCCGGCGCGTGCGCCCATAAGCGCAGCGTGGAATTGATTCCGTCGGCATTGCACAAAACATCCCTTAGATCCGTTCCCACTGTAGCGGTCTATCAAGCTGTGAACGACTTCAACTCGAAAGGAGAGAAGTTTTATCGACAAACCTTGATCTGAACACCGCAACCGAACAGGAACTTACCGGCATTCAGGGCATTGATAAGGACCATGCCAAGAAGATCGTGGAATATCGCAACCAGAATGGGCCTTTCAAAAGTTGGGAGGACCTGAAGCGTGTCCCAGGAATGCCGGTTACATGCTGGACTCTCAAGCCTCATGGATGCACCGTCGGAGGGAAAGCGGCCTAACGTCGATGAAATGTGGGAAGAGTGGGAAATGCCGGGGGTCGCACCGATCAAGGGGATTCTGAAGTAAGACATTCCCCTCCTCGCGGAAGGAAACAACATACTTAAGTAAGCGACGGGAGAAATTGTGAAATTGGACAAAAGCCCATCTCAAATCCGAAATCCGAAATTTCGTTTTTCTGTTATTCCTGAATTTCCAACGGGCGGGGCTGTTTCGGCACTGGGTTGGCTGTACGCGCCTCCGGCGGCCGGATCTCTGCCGGTTTCAGGATCTCTGCCCATAGCCCCATAGAAAAACCGCGTTCGATTCTCCTACGCTTATGGCCGGTACAGAGTGAGGTTTTGGCGTGTTCCGGTTTTGCCGGACCGGTGCTTGTATTCCCGATGAATATTGTTATCCGACGCAGCGGTACTTCAAGGGTAATTGACGAGTCTCAGGTGGCTATGCCTAGATTTATAGGAAGTCATTGCTAAATCAGCGCGCTCTGAAGGAACTGACATGGCATCCCAGATCGAGGCATACGGTCTGATTGGAAACACCCACACCAGCGCGCTCGTCTCGCGAAGCGGGTCCATTGACTGGCTGTGCGCGCCACGCTTCGACTCAGACGCCTGCTTCACGGCACTCCTGGGTTACGACGAGCACGGCCGCTGGGCCTTGCGCCCTACGGTAAAAGTGCGAGAGAGCGAGCAGCGCTATCGCGACGACACCATGATCCTCGAAACAGAGTTCACATGCGACGGCGGCGTGGCGCGCGTCATCGATTTCATGCCGATGGGCGGTCGATGCGAAATTGTTAGGATCGTCGAGGGCGTCGATGGAGAAGTGCCGCTTGAGATGCTCCTTGACGTGCGCTTCTGCTATGGTGCCGACGCGCCCTCGATCGAGAAGATCGGCGACGGGACGTGCTTTCTCGCCGGGCAGGACGCTCTGATCCTGCGCTCACCCTTGGTCCTGGAGCAGGCAAGCCAGCGCGTATCTGCTTACCTGCGAGTAAAGAAGGGCGATCGCTTCCCGATACAGCTCGCCTGGTTCGCGCCGCACGAGGAGCCTCCAGAGGCCACCGATGTCGAGCAAGCGCTGGCGTTCACGGAGTCGTTCTGGCGAGCGTGGTCAGGGCGCTGCGCCTACGAAGGCCGCTGGCGGGACGCTGTGGTGCGCTCGCTGATCACGCTCAAAGCGATGACCTACGCTCCTACCGGAGCCATCGTTGCCGCCCCGACGACATCCTTGCCGGAGGATATCGGGGGTGTTCGCAACTGGGACTATCGCTTCTGCTGGTTGCGGGACGCAACCTTAACGCTGGACGCGTTCAGGATCGGGGGCTACATCGACGAAGCCCGGGCGTTTCGCGACTGGCTGTTACGCGCTATCGCGGGCAACGCCGCTGACCTGCAGATCATGTACAACGTCGTTGGCGGGCGGCACTTGACCGAGCTAGAGCTTGACTGGCTGCCCGGGTATGAAGGCTCGAAGCCAGTGCGCGTCGGCAATGCCGCCTCCAACCAGTTCCAGCTCGACGTTTACGGTGAGGTCCTGTCGTGCTTGTACTCAGCGCGCAAAATGGGCCTCCCGAGGACAATGGAAGGCTGGCAGGCCGTGAAGGACCTGATAACTTTCGTAGAAGACGCCTGGCAGCGTCCCGACGACGGCATTTGGGAGGTGCGCGGAGGGCGGCGCCACTTCACCCACTCGAAGGTCATGGCCTGGGTATTCGTTGACCGGGTGATGAAAGGGATCCAGGAGTTCGGGGCCGGCGACGACGAGGGCCAGAAGATGTTGCCCCATCTCTGCACGCTACGGGAAAGAATCCACACCCAGATCTGCGAGCAGGGCTTCAATACGCGCGTGGGAGCGTTCACGCAATCCTACGGCAGTGAAGCTCTCGATGCCAGTCTACTGGTCATTCCGTACTTCGGGTTTCTCCCCGCGACCGACCCACGCATGCGGGGTACAGTAGCGGCGATTGAAAAGGACCTGCTCCAGGACGGCTTGGTGTTTCGCTATGACACCGAGAATGGTACTGACGGTCTCCCCGGATCGGAGGGAGCCTTCCTCCCGTGCAGCTTCTGGCTCGCCGACAACTACGCCCTGGCCGGCCGTCGCGCCGAAGCG
>QHZE01000569.1:2052-4649 GCA_003225335.1 Acidobacteriota bacterium | reverse complement strand
GGAGCGGGTGTCTTGGGGAACGTATGTATTTCCTAGAGCTGAATGGTAATCGAAGCGGGAGGAGCCATGGACACGAGCGTCAAATGCCTTACCCTATCCGTTCTGCTGGCGCTGACTCTAGTCGTCATCCCGGCGCAGGCTCAGGTCGAGCGTGCATCGATCATCGGAAATGTAACCGACAAAACTGGCGCTGTTCTCGCGGGGGTGGTAGTCACGGTTACTCATGAGGAGACCAATACCGCTATCAAGGTCACCACCAGCGACACCGGTGCGTTTACAGCGGTGAACCTCATCCCCGGAAGCTACACGATCTCGGCAAGCCTCCCCGGCTTCGCTCCCATCACTTCCCGCAACTTTGTCGTGCAGGTGAGCCAGCAGGCGCGCCTCAATTTTGTGATGGAATTAGGCGCATTGGAACAAAGTGTCGAAGTTACGGCCGCCGCGCCGCTGCTGCAAACGGAAAATGCGTCCGTGGGGCAGGTGATTGGCTCCGCCGCCCTGAATCAGTTGCCTCTAAACGGCCGCAACTTCGTGCAACTCGCCGTTCTCGCCCCGGGCGTCACCGGCCTGGACTACTCACAGCCCAACACCATCAACTCCGGCCAGCGCCCCGATGAGTTGAGGCCGGGCGGCACCACGCTCACCGCCAATGGAGCGAGCAATTACTCGAACCAAGTTCTGCTCGATGGTATCGATGACACCGAAATGATCTCCCACACTTTTGTCGTCCGTCCTTCCGTGGAAGGTATTCAGGAGTTCAAGGTGTTAACCAATAACCCTGGTGCTGAGTACGGACGAGCGGCCGGAGCCATCGCGGTGCTGACGACGAAGTCCGGCAGCAACCAGATGCATGGATCGGTGTTCGAGTTTCTCCGCAACGATAAACTTGATGCATTCAGTTTCTTCGCGAACCGCAGTCTTGCGAAACCACCGTACAAGCTCAACCAGTATGGCGGCAGCATCGGCGGACCCGTGATCCTGCCGCACTACAGCGGCAAAGATCGCACCTTCTTCTTCGCCGATTATGAGGGGTTCCGTGAGGTGGCGGGGGCGCCCCAGGTGCTGACGGTACCGACCGCTGCGATGAGGGCGGGCAACTTCGCAGGAGTCGTGGCGAACGGTATCTATGATCCGCTCACAACCCGGCCCAACCCCGCAGGGGGAGCTAACATCCGCGAGCGCTTCCCGGGAGATGTGATTCCGCAAAACCGTTTCCAGGCGATCGGGGCGGCGCTGGTAAATCTCTATCCGATGCCCCAGACCTCGGCGTTGGTGAACAATTACGTCACCACTCTGGTGAAGCGCAGCAACATCCATCGCGCCGATGGCCGCCTGGACCATCAGTTATCCTCCAAAGGAACGCTGTTCTTACGTTACTCGGTGGACTGGGCGGACATCCGCATGCCCGAGACCTTCAATACCGATATCGGTGGAAACGAGGCCAGTTT
This sequence comes from Acidobacteriota bacterium, assembly GCA_003225335.1. GTDB lineage: Bacteria > Acidobacteriota > UBA6911 > UBA6911 > UBA6911 > Gp18-AA60. The sequence goes on along the minus strand of QHZE01000569.1, from coordinate 3,201 downwards.
CTCGGGCACGGATACGGTGCACGGACATAGCCTTGTGGCGGCTTATACGCGATCTTTCAGCGCTACGACCATCGGGGATTTCCGTTACGGCTTAACCAAGTTCCACGGCGGCCTGGTGCCGAACGTCCTCACGAACCCCGTCTGGAAGACCATTCCGGGGCGACTGGATAGCGACCCCTACCAACCCTCCGCGCCCATCGTGAGCCCGAGCGGCTACGCAGGCCTTGGAAATCCGCGCTCCTCGCCTCTCATACGGGATCAGCGCATGCACGAGGCAATCGGAAACCTGAGCGCGTTGCGAGGAGCGCACAGCCTCCGCTTCGGTGTGGACCTCCGCTTTCGCGGGTCGGGTGAGACCGCCAGTCCGCCGGGTGAGAGCGCCTTCGGCCGCTGGAACTTCGATCCCTCATATACGCGCAATCCCGCGTCACCCGGGGGCACGGGAGATGCCATCGCAACCATGCTGCTCGGTTTCCCCATCGCGTTGCGCCGCGACGTGTTTCTACCCGGCAGCGCCTATCTCCACACCAATGAACTGAACTTCTACGTCAAGGACGATTGGCGCATCACCAGCAAGCTGACCATCAACCTGGGATTGCATTACGAGATCAATACGCCGTTCCGGGAAGTCGACAACAAGTGGGCCAATTTCGATCCGGCACGCGCCCGCGTCTTAATCGCGGACCAATCAGGGGTGAGCCCCACGGCTAACGTCATGACGGACTATAAGGCCATTGGCCCGCGCGTCGCGTTCGCGTGGCAAGCCACGGCGAAGACCGTGATTCGCGGTGGCTACGGCATCTTCTACGACCCGCAGGGCAACCAGGGGACGAGCATCCGCCAGTTCCGGCAGCCGCCTTTCGACTTTGTCCTGAACATTCCGCAATCCGGCAATGACGTGCCGGCGCTCAGCACGGCGACGGGTATGCCCATCGTGACCACTTCTCCTGACTTGACGCAAGGCACGGCGGCCATCTATGCCCTGCGCGGAATCACGCCCGACTTCCGCAATTCCCAGGTGCAGCAGTTCAACTTCAGCGCACAGCGGGAACTCTCGCACGACACTGTACTGACGGTCGGTTTTGTAGGATCGGCGGGAGCGCACCTCACCTGGTCGCGAGACATCAACAGGCCCGATCCGGGACCGGG
>QHZE01000569.1:0-2022 GCA_003225335.1 Acidobacteriota bacterium | reverse complement strand
GCGCGGGCTTTCCGTCCTCTCCAACTGGACGTGGTCGCATTCGTTGGACAACTCGTACGCGGAAGGTGGTTCGCCCGGCCCCACGCCGCAGGATCCGAAAAACCGTCGCGTGGATTGGTCAAGTTCCGTAAGCGACCTGCGGCATCACGTCAACATCGCCGCCACCTACCAGTTGCCGTTTGGCCCCGCCAAGCCCTTTGCCAGCGGAAAAAGCGCCGCGAGCTATCTGTTGCGAGATTGGGAGATCGGCGGCATCGCGGTCATGCAAAGCGGACTTCCATTTACGGTTTCGTACTCAGGGTCACCCTCGAACACCGGCGCGGGCACCAGGGCCAACCCCGTACCCGGAGTGGACCCATATCCGCAGCACCAGACCATCGCACAGTGGTTCAACCCCGCTGCCTTCACGACGCCTCCTGCATTCACGTACGGCACGTTGGGGCGAAATACGCTGAACGGTCCGGCGCTGTATAACCTGGACAGCTCGGTATCGCGCAAATTTGCGTGGAGCGAGAATCGGGCGCTGACATTCCGCTGGGAGATGTTCAATGCGCTCAACCATCCGCAGTTCGGTCTGCCGGCGGCAACGGTCGGCGTTGGCGCGCCCGGTACGATCACGTCAACGCAACGGGCGAACCGACAGATGCAGTTCGCGCTTCGGTTGAGCTTCTAAACGCGTATCGGCCTAGGCAGCGGTGTTTCCATGGGGGCCTCACGCTGTCCAATTCCAAATGTCCTCTTCTGAGACTCTGCGCAGATGACGATTCACATTGTCGGTAAGTCGGGTTGCGGAAACGATGGTTGATTTTGGAAATGTCGCTTGTTTCCCCGATCCCAACTTCTGGATCGTTGAGGTACTTCAAGTTTTCCGTTACCTTATGACCCCATTACGAAAAAGGATGCTGGAGGAACTCCAGCGTCGTAATTACTCACAGCTTACAATCCAAAGCTACCTTCACGCAGTAGAAGATTTCGCGCGCTATTTTGGAAGGAGTCCCGATCAACTCAACGAAGAGCACATGCGGGAGGATCACCTGCATTTGGTCCACGACCGGAAACTTGCGACCAATACCATCATTGCCAGAATTGCGGCGCTGCGTTTCCTGTTTGTAAAGACGCTTCGACGTCCGTACGTGCAGGTGGATTTGCCTCGTCCCAAAACCGAGAAGCGGTTGCCGGTAGTGCTGAGCCGCGAGGAAGTCGGACGGCTGATCGATTCCGCCAGTAACTTGCTCCATTACACGATTCTCATGACGTTGTATGCGACCGGCCTGCGGCGGGCCGAATTGTGCGATTTAAAGGTGGCCGACATCGATACTCAGCGCATGGTGCTCCACGTCCGGCAGGGCAAAGGGAAACGGGACCGGGATGTGCCGATGACGCCGAAGCTGTTGGAGACCTTACGAGAGTACTGGCGCTGGATGAAGCCGAAGACCTATCTCTTCCCAGGCATGGATAACAACTGGCGTGCCGACAAGCCGCTGAGCCCGAAAGCCATCTACTTCATCGTTCGAGAGGCCGCCAAACGGGCCGGTATCACGAAACCCGTATCTCCACATTGCCTTCGACACAGTTGGGCCACACACCTTTTGGAATCGGGAGAGGATCTCCGCAAGATTCAGCTCTTACTGGGGCACTCCGATCTGGAAACGACGTCGGTTTATTATGCGCAGTCGAGCGTTATGTAGAGTTGCTTCGGTAAGTGCTTGCCAGTTCGATCATTCCTCTTGGATCACAGCACATAAAATTTCATGATGCACCTCCTCGGCGGCCACCGGTGGTCGCCGCTTTTCAGAGGAGGTCTGTCATGGAGCAAGCCAATTTTCCAATCTCGCGAAACTTGCCACTGGAGCGACTTGTCACTGACGCGCTGGGTGAGATCGAGCGGTTGGGCTACAGCAGGAGATCACGTAATCGATATCGAGCAATTTGGGAGCACCTCATCGAGTTTTCCGATCGGAGGGATCTGGGAGATGAGTTCTCCGGAGATTTGGCGGTGCGCTTTCTAGAGGAGTATCGCGT
>QHZE01000705.1 GCA_003225335.1 Acidobacteriota bacterium | reverse complement strand
TCCGGTATGTTTGGCTTGGAGGCGCCCTGCCTCCGTCAAAGGAGTATCGACATCCCTCAGACCTGTCCCGAAAGCTCCTTTGCCAACGGTCTTCGCTTCGTTCTTCGCGACGTTTCGCACGGACTCGCCATGACGCACGATCACGAGACAGTCAGGCCACTTTTGCTGGTTCCCCCATTCAATGTCCGTTGTCATCCATTATCTCCAAGTATGCGCAAGTTACGAGCCGGGCGATTGCTGCAATGAGCGCGGAAAAGACCTGCCTTTCGAGAGAAACGGGACGATAAGTTAAGGTGAAAGGTGAATGCCTGAAAGGAAACCCCACCGTGCAGAAAACAATTTTGGCCCTGCTTGTTTTTGTCTCGTTCAGCTGGCCGGCATTTTCTCAAATCTACAAATGGAAGGATAAAGACGGCAACATCATTATGTCAACAACCCCGCCGCCGCCCGGTGTTGCATCGGAAAAGAAGGAAGTCGAAAAAGACCGGCCGGGACCCAAGACGACTGCCGCGGTCAGCGCGAATCCGGCAACACAGGATTTCGGGTTCAGGAGACCCTACAAGGACGTCAAAGTCATCATTTATGTGACCGACTGGTGCGGCATTTGCCGCAAAGCGAGAACATTCTTGAAGTCCCTTGGCGTCAACCTCATCGAGTACGACGTCGAGAAGGACCCGGCACAAGAGAAAGAGCGGAGCCGGAAAGCAGGCGGCCAAAAAGGCGTTCCTGTTATCGATGTGGAAGGCACGATCGCGTTGGGCTTTGGCGCGAACAGTCTTCGAGCCACAATCGAAGAAAAGCGAGCATCCTGGGTCCTCCGCTAATTCCCTCCGATCCTCTAAAGCTCCTTTGCGCCTTTGCGTCTTTGTGGTGAAAGCAGGACACGCGCATTCACCGCTAAGACGCAAAGACGCAAAGAATCCGAGACATAACTCCGGCAGGAGGGTGCAACTAGAAGTGGGAGTGACCTCAGGTCCCGCTTTGGTCAACTCAATCACGGCTCTTTTGGAGTGCGGCGACTTGTCGCCGCTTTCGTTCTGACGCCGGTGCCATAGCGGCGACAAGTCGCCGCACTCCATATCGGACTCGTTATTTGTCCGTCCTTTGCGCGCATTCCGCGGCAGAAACTGACTCCCACTTCTAATTGCACCCCAAATTCACCCCGGAGATGTATAAAGGCGGCGTGTCGTAATATAATCCCTGACACAAATTTGTCCTCGGAGGCGCCTGAATGTTTTCCAACGCGGAATCATCACCCTCTCGTTTCGGAGCCCTGGCGATTACGATAATGGTCATAGCTACGTGCTCCGGCGCGCAGCAATCGCAGCTGGGCAAGGTTGACTTTCCCACCTCCGCCTCCGGAACGGCGCAGTCTCACTTCCTCCGCGGTGTGGCCGCGCTTCATTCCTTCTGGTTTGAAGAGGCCCTCGACGCATTTCGAGAATCTACGCGCGTGCAGCCCGACTTTATGATGGGTTACTGGGGAGAGGCGATGGCGCACAACCATCCTCTCTGGTCCGAACAGGACACCGAGGCGGCCAGAGCTGTCCTTAAGAAGATCAAGGACACTCCGAAGCTGACACCCAGAGAACGGGCCTATCTCAATGCCGTCAAGGTTCTCTATGGCGAGGGGGAAAAGATCTCTCGCGATAAAGCGTATGCGGCAGCCATGGAAAGGATCTATCGGCAGTATCCCGATGACCTCGAGGCAGCGTGCTTCTATGCGCTCTCTTTGCTTGGAACCGTGCGGCCCGAAGACAAAGGCTACCGGCGGCAGGCGCTGGCGGGAGCGATTGCCCTGGACGTCTATCAGAAAAACCCCAACCACCCCGGCGCCGCCCACTTCATCATTCACGCCTTCGACGACCCGGATCACGCGATCCTCGCCCTTCCTGCCGCTCGCCGCTATGCCGAGATAGCTCCGGAGGCTCATCATGCGCGCCACATGCCCGCGCACATCTTCCTGCAGCTGGGCATGTGGCCCGAAGCGGCGCGATCCAATGAGTCCGCGTGGGCGGCTTCCGAGGAGTGGGTGAAACGCAAGAATCTTCCGATCAACCTGCGCGACTACCATAGCCTTCACTGGCTGCTCTATGTCTATCTGCAGCAGGGACGCTGTCGCGAGGCGGAGCAGCTCCTCGGGATCATGAAGACGAGCATGGGACAGCCTGCGGCGGAAGACAAACTGCGACCCGACTACTACGAGAACACCTATGCCCGGATGGCTGCCGCCTTCGTGGTGGAAACCGAGCGATGGGACCGCGCTGCGGAGCTGTTCGACTTTCTCGCGCAATACGCGCGCGCGAAGGGGTCTGCTCCCGGAGAAACGTCGCCTGAGCACGCAGGCCACAGCGGAGAG
>QHZE01000328.1:5286-21707 GCA_003225335.1 Acidobacteriota bacterium | reverse complement strand
AGCCGACGAAATTGGAAAACCGTGGCGGGTCGTCGTCAGCCAGAGCCTGGCAGACCTCCTCTGGCCGGGCCGCGACCCCATCGGACAGCGCATGTATATCTGGAAAGGCCAGGGGCAGAATTCAGCCGAGATCATCGGGGTGGTGGCGAACCAGCGAGAACGCGGTCTCGATTCCGAACCAACGCGGACCGTTTACATCCCCTACTTTGGATCCCGTTTCTCCCCGGCGGAGTTGGTCGTGCACACCTCCAACGATCCCAAGAAAACCGTGTCCGCTATGCGCTCGGTCCTTGCTCAGATTGATTCCAACCTTCCCCTTTCCGATATCCTCAGCGTCGAAGAGGTCGTTTCGCGCTCGCTGGCGCCGCGCCGCTTCAACACCATCCTCCTGGCAACCTTCGCGGGCGTGGCCCTGCTGCTGGCCATCTCCGGCATCTACGGCGTTCTCGCCTACTCCGTCGCGCGGCGGACTTCGGAGATCGGTCTCCGCATTGCCCTGGGAGCCACCTCGCGAAGCATCCTCGGCTTGGTCATTGGTCAGGGCATGCGCCCAATCCTGATCGGAATTGCGCTGGGATTGTTGGGCGCGTTCGCGCTGTCGCGCTTTATGACCGCTCTGCTGTTTGGCGTCGAAGCCGCCGACCCGCTCACCTATGCGGCGGTAGCCGCCGTGGTCACCGCGACAGCCCTGGTGGCATGCTGCGTCCCGGCACTTCGGGCCTTACGCATCAACCCCGTCACCGCTCTGCGCGAAGAATAAATCCCATCGAGGCACCTTTTGGAGTGCGGCAGCTTGCGCTCGCACTGCTGCTCGAACGACCGGTGTGGTTCGCTCCCCTGGTGACCCACATGCGCCCCCTGGAGCGGATAGCAGAAGCATTTTCGATAGCGGAGAACTATGCGGACGGCGTTGGCAAACTGGTGGTGGGTCAACCGAGTTCGCGATAGCAGTACATCCCCTACGCGGTGAACCGCTGTTCGCCGTGCCAGATTGGAATTCGGTGGACTCGATCACGTGAAAGAGGAATACCGAGATGCGCTTGGCATCTCTCTTTTAGACACGATTGTTCAAGACGTGCGGTATGCAGTCCGGACGATGCGTGGAAATCCGGGCTTCACAGTCGTAGCCGTTCTTTCGCTGGCACTCGGCCTCGGAGCCAATACCGCAATTTTCAGCCTGACCGACGCGTTGATGCTGCGGTGGCTGCCGGTGCACAATCCGCAGGAGTTGGCTCAACTAAAACTCTCGACGCCGGGCGCGAGACGTCCCGGTGGGCCGGCGGCACCACTCGAGTTCGAAAATCTCGCATTCGCCGGCTTTGGACTCGAGGTCGAGGGGCGAATGGTCCATTCGAATCTCGTGATCACACGCGCCAGCGAGAATCGCGATGTCGCCCAACAGTTCTGGACGCAGGCGTACGGCACCGTACGCACGTGGCTCGCGGTCCTGTACGGCTGCACACGAAAACGGTGAAGCGAGCCACGGCGGTCTCGGAAAGCCGTGCTGGTTTATGGCCGGTCGTACGCCTTCTTTAAACCTGCGATGTCGATTTTCTTCATCTTGAGCATGGCTTCCATGACGCGTTTCGATTTCTCGGGATCCGGGTCATTCAGCAGCTCGCCCAAGATGCTGGGATTGATCTGCCATGACAAACCATATTTGTCCTTAAGCCAGCCACACGGTCCTTCTTCTCCGCCTTCAGAGAGCTCTTCCCAGAACTTGTCTACTTCTTCCTGGGTCTTGCAGTGCACGGAGAACGATATGGCCTCAGTGAATTTGAATTGGGGCCCACCGTTCAATGCCGTGTATTCTTGCCCATCGAGCTCGAAGACGACAGTCATCACGCTGCCTTTAGGCCCGGGCCCTGCGTCTCCATAGCGAGTAATATTCACAATCTTTGAGTTGTTGAAAATCGAGACGTAAAAATGTGCCGCCGCCTCGGCCTGAGTATCGAACCACAAAAATGGGGTGATCTTTGGCATTTCGACATTCCCTCCCTCTCCTTTATATCGAATGAGAACTCTCGAGATCGACATCGTCCTTCCCGCGGCGCCAGAGCATCGCGTTCCGCGCAGGTCGCGAACTGGGTGAACGCGCGGCTTATCCTTGCCGCTCGACAGCGCTTTGGTCAGACAATCCTGTCCATCCTGTTATCCTGTCAAAAGAAGAGCACCGACAGGATAACGGGATTCAAAAAAAGCGGACAGGATAGCGGATTAGCCGGATTTCGGCGTCGTTGTCCTGATCCTGTCGAGGATTTCTGAGACCAAATGCCCGATGAGTTGTAAATTTTCCGGATGGCGGTCGCCGACACGCCTCCCACGAACCAACTTCTCCGGCTGCTCGATCCGTCTGAGTACCAACGTCTTGCCTCAGCACTGAAACCAACGACGCAGCGTGCCAGAGAGGTCCTTTACAAACCCAACGAAGCGATGCGCAACGTGTATTTCCCGGAAAATGCGGTTATCTGCCAGTTGACCGTCATGACCAATGGCGCCCATGACTTCAGTCTCCGTCGCCAGTAGCGAGCTGGCTGAGGTGGAAACGCGCGATCCGTTCGTAATCGTCGGAGTTGTTGTTGTGGGACGCGGAATGGCGCCCTTCGCGGACTTCCAGGAACGGACGTCCGGTCTTTGCGAGAGCGTAAGAACAGGAATCAAGTCGCTCAGTCGGTGATACCTCCCGGGCGCGGGAGTTTAGTCATCATTTTTCTAACCCGGCATAGAGGCGGCGAGCCTGCTCGGCCTGGCGTAGCGCCTCTTCCTTTTCGGCCGTCGTGGCAAAGCGAGCTCCCGTGTTCAGCCAGTGCGTGGTCCCTTTGAGGTATTTCTGCAGATAGCGGATAGAAGACAGTTCCCGGACTTTGGTCCCGCTCCGCAGAAAATAGATCGGATTGGTGTGAGCGAACACGGTCAAACCTCGAGGCAGGATACGACCCTTGCTGGCAGGGTCTTCAGCCACTCGCGCGGCGAGCCAACTGCTTCGATCCAGGTCGAACATTCCCTCCAGCTCCAGTGTGTATAAGCCATCCGGCGCGGGACGGGTTTGGTTGGGAATGTGCTTGATTGCTGCCATTTCTCCATTCACCACAATTTCAAGACTTCCAAAAGGCAGGATGGATCTGGCGGTCGCCCGTGCTCTGACTTTGCTTCTGCCGGTGAATTGAACGACCTCGCCGGAAGTGTGGCCTTCCACTTCGAAAGTCAGCATCGGACCATTCGTGACGAAGCCGGTTCCTGCCTTGAGTCCCGCCAGCCACCCCTCATAGTCCGGCTCGCCTACGGACCGCGCATAGAGCCGATTGCTGCCTACCGGAATATTTTCGCCCATCTTGTCCGTGCCCGCGGTAATTGGAACTCGAAAGCCAGAGTTGAGATATTGATAGTAGAGATCCAGGGAGCGCATGACGGTGAATTCGGCTTGAGACATCCCGGAGTTCTCCCAAGGCCCCCAGTGACTGGGAAGCTGAGTCGGGTCGTCATAGCAAATCAGCTCGATAGCATCGACCAACCCGAGAGCAATGTCGATGGGAGACTCAGCGCCAGGCAAATTGCAGAAATGGGCCCAGGTGGTTACGCCGCCTTGCTGGCGCGCTTCTTTGAGAATTCTTGCCATCACGAGATTGCGCTCATTTCGTCCCTGAAACGTCCCCCCAAACGGCTCGAAGGGTTCGACAATTCGCGTAATGCGCAGCAAAATAACGTGTCCCTGTTGCCAGTCTCGAGCTTCCTGGCCTACAAATACGGCATGACCTGGCGTGGAGACCGCATCGAGTTTGCCGGTGAACTTCTCTCTGTCATTCGTAAAGTCGCAGACGAGGAGGTTCAACACATTCAGGTCCTCCCCTCGCATCTGCAGGTGCGACTCGGATTGCGTCAGGAGATGGACATGTGTGTCACCGCTGAGATAGCCCAGCTCCCGCATATCGATCCACCGCCGCAGGCGGAAAGTCAGGGCCTCGCTTCCGCGCTGGGTCATATCGATCTCAGTCTTCAGGGGGAGGGTCTCGAGACCACGCCTCAGCTCGATCACCAGACGGCTGGGGCGTGAGTTCAATACGAAGTTTCCGTCCACGTAACATCTGCGTTTTCCCAGGTACTCGACGTGGGAATGTTTGCCCTCGATCTCGAGTGGCTTTCCTTCTCCGTCGGTAAGAACCAGCGTGGCGGCTACGGACTGGCCGGTTTTGTCATCCAGGATGCGCCCTTCCAGCCGATCCAGGCCCAAGCTCCAGTAGGACAGCAAAAGAAGAGCCGCGAACACCGGAATCATCATCAGTCTACGAACAGAACTCTGCTTCATTGACGTGACCCTTATTATCCTGATCATCACAGCGCAGCATAGCCGCAACCAAACTAATCTCCTTAGCGTTTTCTTTGCGTCCTTCGCGCCTTCGCGGTGAAAGTGCGTTGCACCATTAACCGCGACAACGAACGCATGACTTCGACCGCCACCGCGCTCATGGACCGCTGGAAGAAAGCGAAGGTGCCTGTGGAACTGCACGTCTTTCCCGACGGCGGCCACGGTTTCGGGATGAACAAGAAGGGCAAGTCCTGCGACGCCTGGACGGAGCTCCTCGCCCAGTGGATGCAGCGTCTCGGCCTGCTCGGCAAATCGTGACGCCCTGCGGAACGTCGAGCCACGGAAGCGACGACGCTGAGGCAACCGTGGATGCCGAACTCGTCTGGGCGGCTTACAGGAAGTAGGTCATAGTATTGACGCTGACCCTGATCGAGGCCGCAATTGGCAAGGGCCCAATCCAATCTTGCACGGCGCTACATCGCCGAGCGCACTGTATGGCGGCCGTCCGGGCAGGATGGCGGCTTCTCAACTGCATTGGGTAGAGGAGGGGATACCCAGGGAAGATACCACGAGTCTGATCATTGCCGCACCCAGCGAGGCGGGGAACGAGTGGTGGAGCCACACCGACCGACCTACTTGGCCAGTGACGCCCGCCAGGTCTGGAATTCCTTCACGACTTCGTCGCGGGAGCAACGCTCGCGATAAACGGCCCTGGCGCGGAACCCGTATTTTCCCAGCACTTCATACTTGGGGATGATGAATTGGAAGTCCCAGGCGGGGTTCGGAGCCGACGGCGGCCCCCCGCTCGAGGGCGAGTGCGAGAACCGGATGCCGTCGTTCCGGTCGAACATGAGAATCCACTGGTGTGTCCCAAAGTACCCCGTGTAGAAGGGATCCGAGAATCTCAGCGGCGAAAAGTTCTTGTAGAGCGTCTGCTGGGGTACCTCCGTGAATCGGAGCTTCAGCGTGTCGTCCGTGTGCCGGACCGTGCTCTCGTCATTGTGCTCTTGAGTGCAGTATTGGACCCAACCCTTGGCGTCGCGGAAGTAGATGCTCTTGTTTTCGGGGGCGTTGATGTAACTCGCCCAGAAGATCCCGATGTAGTCGTATCGGAAGACGTGCTGGTGCGGCATGCAACGGAAGCTGAAGTCGATGTAGTGAGGCGCCACGAGCTTGAATCGCGTCCAGCTTTCCAGCTGGAAGTTCGGCGTCGCGTCCTGGTGGAGCTCCGCCTCGCTCTCCGAGATCTGCGCGAGGGTCATCGGATGATTGCGAGGCTCGAAGAAGATCTTGCTGTCCGCCGCCAGGTTTCGCTGATCCTGATCGCCGTCGAAGATGTGCTCGAGGTTGAGGCCGGCGACCTCGAAGAGCGACACGGGATTGGTCCTGTGGACCAGACGGTGGATACCATTGTATCCGTAGCGGCGGCCGTCGTACGCGTCGTTGTCGCCAATCACCGCTGTGAGATCGCCGACTTGAAACGTCGCATGCGCCATACGGCTTCACCGGAGAGGAGCTGGGCTTCCGCTATCTTGCCTCGACGGCCGATTTGATGTCGACCTAATTCTTCACGGAAGCCCCGGAGGCCGGCAATTCACCGCGCGCGATGCCGCGGGCGCGTACGGTACTCACGGGACAGTCAACACAATCCCCAAATTCTTTGGGGAGGGTCATCCGCCGCAAATTTGGATATTGTGGTGACTGCGACCAGACAGGATATGCTCCAATCCTGAACCTGCCTTGACGAGTAGATTTCTCTTCCTTCGACGGAGCGTCCTGCCTCTGCCAGATGCAGAACCTCCGAAGGCGATCGGCTGCACCCCTCTCGATAAGGATCTCGACATGATAGTCAGCCAACTGACCGCTGCTGTCGATCATCGACGAGCGCTATCAGGGACATCCAGGTTCGCAAGGTCGCTCTGTCCGAAACCGAGTTATCTTTCAAGGTTTGGTAGACTGCTGTGGTTAGGACCCTCATATGACTGAGTGGGGAGGGTCGTCGACGCCAACTGTCTTCGCCTTCCGGCACCGGAGTTGGAAGCGTTCCTCTGAGAGCCCCGCCGATTGCCTGCGCATCACGGGACGGCGACATCGGCGAGCCGCTAATTTTCTGAACGGGCCACCAGAATTCGAGTCCGAAGGAGGAGGTGTGCGAAAACCGGGCGCCCACAGGCATTCATCGATGTAAAATGCCATTTACGGCGTGATGGGGGGCGCGCAGACGTCGGCGGAAGGTTACATAAGACCTAAACCAGGAAACTCGGAAAGAGTCATAGACGAGCAACAAACCAAGACGCAGCAATTTTTCCGCTCTTGCCGAGCGACTCGGCGGTGAGCGTATAGTGGATCAGCGGCGCGGCTAGCGGCGAGCACCTCTTCCATGCCGGGTGAACCGCTCCCCATGTGTCTTACGCGCACGAGAGGGTTCCGCTCAGGGATCACTCTCCAGCCACCTGCATTGAATGGCCCCAAAGGAGGCGATGATGAGTACAACAGTTGGAACGCAACAGGACGAGCTGCTTGGGAAGGCGGACAGGTATTTGGCCGGGGGTGGGTTGGGGTTGTTCACGCTGCCGCCGGAGGTCAATCTTGTAATTCGGGAGGGGAGTGGGTCTCGGATCAGGTCGGTGGCGGGGAAGGAGTACATCGACTACCACATGGGGTCGGGACCGGCGCTGTTGGGGCACGCGCACCCGGCGATCACGGAGGCGGTCTCAGCGCAGCTGCCGAAGGGGACGACGTACTACTTCCTGAACGAGCAGGTCGTACGCCTGGCCGAGCGGCTGGTGGAGGCGGTCCCGTGCGCGGAGCAGGTGCAGTTCGCGGGGTCGGGCACGGAAGCAACGTTCTTTGCACTGCGAGTGGCGCGCTCGTTGACGGGCCGGACGAAGATCATGAAGCTGGAGGGTGGGTGGCACGGGATGCACGACTACGCACTGTGGGGGACGGTGCCATCGGCACCGAGCGACTACCCGCGCGCGAAGCCGGACTCGACGGGCATCCCGCCGGAAGTGGGGGAACAGGTGCTGGTGGCGCCGTTCAACGACATGGAGCGCACGGTGCCGCTGATCGAGCAGTACGCGCATGAGCTGGCGGCGGTGCTGGTCGAGCCGCTGCAGCGCGTGCTGATCCCAGAGCCCGGGTTCCTGGAAGCGCTGCGGGAAGTGACGTCCCACTACAGGATCGTGCTGATCTTCGACGAGATCGTGACTGGATTTCGGATCGCGTGGGGTGGGGCGCAGGAAAAGTACGGAGTCGTGCCGGACCTGGCGACATACGGGAAGGCGATGGCGGGTGGGTTCCCGATGGCGTGCATCGGTGGGAAGGCCGAGATGCTGGCGCCACTGGATGCACGCCGCACGGAGCGAACGAACCTGGCGTGGGCGAGCGGGACGCTGAATGGGAACCCGATCAGCGCATCGGCAGGGAACGCGGCGCTGGACGTTCTGTCAAGGCCGGGGACGTACGAGGGCTTGAGCCGGATTGGTGGAAGGCTGCGAGCGGGGATCGAGGAGTCGGGGAGGCGCCATGGCTTCCCGACGCAGGCGTTGGGGGAGGACGCGGTGTTTGGGGTGCGGTTCATCGATGGGCCACGGCCGAAGACGTGGATGGATCTGCAGAAGCACGACCGCGAGCTGGGTCTGGAGTGGGGGATGGAGCTGCTGCGGCGGGGGCTGCTGGTGAATCCGAACGAGAAGTTCTATATCTCGATCGCGCATACGGACGCGGACGTGGATCAGACCCTGGAAGTAGTGGACGGGGCGTTCAAGGTGATGGCGGCTAAGCGCTGAGCGGGCAATGAGGCCTGCAGGCGGTCCGCAGATACTGGATCTTAACCGACAGTCTCTGGCCGGCCTCATGTCTATTGAATGGCCAAGTCTCGCGGAGATTAAGCACGACCTCCCCGAAACGGTGACGTTCTGGAATAGCTCCGAGAGCGTGACGGGTTGCGGTCAAAGGAACAAATGCCTGTACGCGATTTTCTCGCGGTGATACCTTAACTTTACATGCGCAGCTTCTTGCTTTCGGCAATCCTCGCGCTCCTACAAGGCACCGTCACCGACTGGCCGCAGTTCCTTGGTCCCGAGCGGAATGGTGTCTACCTTGGGCCGGCGCTGGCGGAGTCCTGGTCATCGGGCGGGCCGCGCGTGGTCTGGAAGAAGGAGGTCGGGCAAGGATTCAGCGGGCCCGTGGTGACGCAAGGCCGCGTGATCCTGTTTCATCGTGTCGCCGACCAGGAGGTCGTCGAGTCGCTCGATGCGCGCACAGGAAACCCTCAGTGGCGATACGCATATCCAACCTCCTATCGTGACGATTTCGGATTCGACCCGGGGCCGCGAGCGGCGCCGGTGGTAGCCGACGATATCGTGTACAGCTTCGGTGCGGAGGGACAACTCCACGCCGTCTCTCTCGCGTCGGGTAAGAAGGTCTGGAGCGAAGACACCATGCGACGCTTCGGTGTTGCCAAAGGCTTCTTTGGCGCTGCCGGTTCTCCGCTGGTCGAGGACGGAAAGGTTATAGCCAACATCGGCGGGCGTGGCGCGGGAATCGTGGCCTTCGATGCCAAGACCGGCAAGGTTCTGTGGAAGGCCACCGATGACGAAGCGAGTTATTCGTCACCGGCCGGTGCAACGATCGGGGGACGCCGGTCCTCGGTTTTCCTGACGCGCGCACGTCTCATCGGGCTCGATCCGGCGACAGGGCAAGTGCAGTTTCAGCGGCCATGGCGCGCCCGTCAATCGACTTCAGTGAATGCAGCGACGCCGCTCATCATCGGCGATCTGATCTTCGTTTCCGCCGAATACGGTCCTGGCGCGGCTGTCCTCCGCGTCGACGGCTCGAACCTCAAGGAGCTGTGGGCATCCGACGAAGTGCTCTCGAACCATTACTCAACGAGTGTCCACCGCGACGGGTATCTGTACGGGTTTCATGGGCGTCAGGAATTCGGCCCGAGTTTTCGCGCGGTCGAGTTGCGCACAGGCAAGGTCCGCTGGAGTCAGGACGGATTCCGTGCCGGTAGCGTGATGCTCGCTCGCGATCGGTTGCTGATCCTGCGCGAGACGGGCGAGTTGATTCTGGCCGAAGCGACACCCGAAGCGTTCCGCACTCTTGCACGCGCGCAGGTGCTTCCGCCGACAGTGCGGGCCTTCCCTGCCCTGGCTGACGGCTGGTTGTATGCTCGAAATGAAAAGACCCTGGTTTGTTTGGATTTGCGCGGCAAATAACCATGTCGATCACAAAAACTACCCGGTCGCCGGCGCTCGCGGTGGGGAGTAAACGCTGGATGGTGTTCGGCCACTGTAGAAATTTGGAGTTCGGCTGCAACGCCGCCGCTTTGGCTCTCTAAGGGTTCGCGCAAGAATAAGTTGGCATTTTGGCGCGAGCGCCGGGCAGGCAGATGCAAGGCGCCGCGACGCAGGCGATGTGGTGATATCGTCGAGGAGCGGCAACGCCGCAGATGCCTGCCCGCCGACGCGCCCCGCAGGGCTGCGGCTCCGACGCCCAGCAAACCATTGCGGCTTGCCGGTTATGATTCAATTGGGCATGGGGGCCGCAGCAAAATGTCAAATTATTCTTGCGCGAGCCCTAAGCAACTGACAGTTCGAGACGAGTCGTACACGATCCCACCCGGACACGATGCCTGGGTGGAGGGCAATCAGCCCTTCGTCGGAATCGAAGTGATGAGCGCCGACGTGTATGCGAAACCAGCGCAGCCATAAGCGGCTAACCGGGTTTGGCTGGCACAATGCGAATACGGACGTGAAGGCAAAATTCACGAAAGGCGTTTTCTATCTGGGAATTGTCGCCGCGATAGGCGGCGTTCTCGGACTCGCGTCTGTGATCGCGCCTCCCGCGGCGCCTGCGTGGCGCTCAATCGGGGCCATCCAGCCTCGGCTCTCCCCGGACGGCGCCTCCATAGTATTCTCGTATCAGGGTGCGATCTGGAGGATCCCGCGCGAGGGTGGCGTCATGCGGCGGCTCACGACCCAGGCGCGGTGGGATTCGGACCCCTCCTGGTCGCCCGACGGAAGGCAGATCGCCTATCTCTCGAGCGGCTTCGCCGCGCTGATCGACGCGGAGACGGGCGCACCGGCGCCCTTTCCGGACCGCATTCGGGCCCGCGGGCCGATCCGGTTCTATCGAGACGGAAAAAAGATGCTCGGCGAGTTTTACACGGGCACGAGCTTCGTGCTGGCATGGCTGGACCTCGCTAGCGGCAATGCGAAGCCCGTCCTCGATCCGCCCGCCACAGCGAGCAGGTTTGCGCTTTCAGACGACGGCAGCGAGATCGCGTACGCGACCCACCGCGATGTCGCGGGCGAGCAGTCGGGGAACGACGGTCCCCAGGCGGACGTGTGGATCGTGTCCGTCGATGGAGGCGTGCCGAAGAAGATCCTCCGATTTCCCTCGCGAATCTTCGATCTGGCATGGAACGGTCCATCGCTTATCGTGGTCTCCGACGTCGGCGGCGCCCACAACGACCTCTGGGAGATTCCCATTCGAAGCGACCCGACGCCGCCCCGGAAGCTCACTTTCGGCCAGGCCGACGAAGATGCGCCGTCGCTCGCCGGTGGTTGGCTCCTCTACACCGACAATCGCGAGGGGCCCACGGCACTCGTCACCCGCAATCTCGCGACAGGGGAAGAGCGTCTCGTCACGGTGACCGGTCTCGATTTCGGGAAGCCGACCGGGACGTTGATCCTGGAGTTCCTGGAAATGGGGACGGGGCGGCCGCTCTCGGCGCGCGTCGCGCTTCAGGAGGAAGACGGGAAGCCCGCGGCGCCGCCTGGGTCGCTGTACCGCCTGCACGGCGAACAGATGGATTTCTTTGCCGAGCGCGCGGCTGAGATCGCGGTGCCCGCGGGACGCTATCACGTCCACGCCTACCACGGTTTCGAATACCGAATGGCCCATCTTCAGGTGGAGGTTCCCGCCGCCAAGACCACCGTCGTCAAGGTAGAACTGCAGCGGTGGACCGATCCCCAAACACGCGGCTGGCACTCGGGCGAAAACCACATTCACGCGAACTACGGCTATGGTCATTGGTATAACACGCCGCGTGAGATGAAGGTCATGATCGAGGCCGAAGGGCTGAATGTCGCGAACTTTGTGGTGGCCAATTCCGACACTGACGGCGTCTTCGATCGCGAATTCTTCCGCGGCCGCCCCGATCCGTACTCCAGCGAACAAAATATCCTTTACTGGAACGAGGAGTTCCGCGCGACATTCTGGGGCCACATGACGCTGGTCAACTTGAAGCAGCTGGTCGAGCCGGTTTTTACCGGGTTCCTCGACACCACGAACCCCTGGGATGCGCCGACGAATTCGGACATCGCTGATCACACGCACCTTCAAGGCGGTCACGTGAATTACACGCACCCGGCGTCCAATCCGAACGATCCGTACCTCGGCGCGTACTCTGCCAAGTCGCTGCCTGTGGACGTTGCGCTCGGGAAAATCGATAGTATCGACATCAACTGGAGCTACGAACCTACCTTGTCGCTCTGGTACCGCCTGCTCAACTGCGGATTCCGGCTCCCAGCATCGGCGGGAACTGACTGCTTCCTGAACCGCATTTCGAGCCGCCTGCCCGGCAGCGACCGCGCATACGTCAAGATCGAGGGCGATTTCTCTTATGACGGGTGGGTAAAGGGGCTCAAGGCCGGGCGCTCGTTCGTGACGAACGGCCCGATCCTGGAGTTCACGCCCGGAGAAATCATCCGCCTCGACGCGCCGGGTGAGGTCCCGGTGAAGGCCTCCGTGACTTCACTCGCGCCGCTGGATCGAGCGGAGGTCATGATGAATGGCGTCGTGGTGGCAAAGGGCGCGATCGCGGCGGACAAGCTTTCCGCGACGGTGGACGAGCAGGTGAAAGTGGAGAAGAGTGCTTGGATCGGCGTTCGCGCATTTGCAGGGCGCCTTCAGGCACACTCGAGCCCGATTTACGTGGAAGTGGCCAGGCAACCCGCGCGCTCGAAGGCGGACGCAGAGTACTTTCTCGCCTGGATCGACCGGCTCGAGGCGCAACTCAAGAAGCGCGACCGCGTGCCAAGTGCCGAACTTAAGAAGCACGTCGAGGGTCAGCTCGACGCCGCGCGTGCGGTCTATCGCAAAATGGCGCGCTGATTCCCGGGGACAGGCTACTCAATTCCCGATTTCGGATAATTCCGGAAGAATAGACGGCTGCGACTACGGTATACCGCGCAGACGGCTCCGCCTGTTTCCTCCGCGACGACGAAATTCCCATTCCCCATTCCATTCACATTCCCATTCCCGGGGACAGGCTACTCAATTCCCGATTTCGTGAAATAGACACGGTCCGTGCGAAACATTAAAGGTATGCCACGTCGTGCTCGTGTTGTCATACCTGGTTGCCCGCACCACGTCACCCAGCGCGGCAACCGCCGCCAGAATGTCTTCTTTTCTGATTCGGATCGCACTGTCTATATTTCACTGCTGCGCAAATACTTTGGCCTTTCTCATCTTCAGTTGGCAGGCTACACTTTGATGACCAACCACGTCCATCACATTCCCATACCCGAATTCGCCAACTCCCTGGCCAAGGGATTCGGTCTCCTTCATCAGGATTTCTCCCGATGGCAAAACATCCAGCAAAACGTCACAGGTCATCTATGGCAGAACCGCTTCTTCTCCTGCCCCCTCGATGAAGATCACTTTTGGAAGGCGCTACGGTACGTCGAACTCAACCCAGTTCGTGCTGGGCTGGTAAGAGATGCATGGGAATGGCCGTGGTCAAGCGCCAGAGCCCACATCACCGGAGTCGACGATTCGGGTCTCCTGAATATGGAAATGTGGGGGTCGCGCTTCGACGGGAATAGTTGGAAGGAGTTCTTGAAAGAAGGTCTCACAGCATCCGAAAGAGACCACATCCGGATGGCGACCAGAACCGGCCGTCCGTTGGGGACCGATGACTTTGTTCGCCAACTGGAAAAACTCACAGGCAGATCGCTGCGCCCGCGGAAGCCGGGTCCGAAATCCCGGCTCTCTAGCGTTAGTTCGGGAGTTGAGTAGCCTGTCCCCCCAAATTGCTCGACGGCGCGGACGTCCTCCCGGGGCTCCGCATCCGGCTCGCGAGCCTGTTCGAATAGCTAGACCTTCGGCTCCCACCCAGGCTCGTACGCCCGGCCCCAGAGTTTCGCGGCCTCGGCATCCCCCTGAATGCGGCCCGTCTTGGGATCGCAATGCAGCACCCGGCCAGTGCGTAGCGCGATATTGCCAAGCTGCGTGAGCAGCGTGCTCCGGTGCCCCTCGAGGATCGGCGCGTTCGGGCGCGCGCTGCCGCGGATCGCATCGAGGAAGTTGCCGAAGTGCACCGAGTCGAGGTTGGCCGCGGGTCCTACGCGGTCGATCTTCTCCTCTTCGGCCCTGGCAGCAACCTTGCGCACCTCCTTCCCCTTGGCATCGTAGACGGTGTAGCTGTTACCGCCGCCGATTACGATCGTGCCATTCTCGCCGTGGAAGCTGCAGCCGTAGCCGGTGCCGTCGGGGCCGTGCGCGTTACACGACAGCCCCTCCCAGGCGATGGCCTTGCCCCCTTCGAACTCGCACGTGATGGTCTGGGTATCGGGTGTTTCCCAGTCGTCCTGGAAGTTGTGGTAGCGCCCTCCGGCCGACGTGACCCGCATCGGATAGTCGACGCCGAGCGCCCATCGGCAGAGGTCGATCGCGTGCGTGCCGTTGTTCCCCGACTCGCCCGTGCCCCAGTGCCAGAACCAATGCCAGTTGTAGTGGACGACATTGTCGCGGTAGAGGCGCCGGGGCGCAGGGCCTTGCCAGAGGTTGTAGTCGAGCCAGCCCGGGACCGGCGCTTCCTGGCCCCGGCCTATCGAGCCGCGGTCACTCGCATACCAGGCGCGCCCATAATACACGCGCCCGATTGCTCCGCTTCGCGCGGCCTCAACCGCCTCGATCACACGCGGCCAGGAACGGCGCTGGCTCCCCATCTGGATGATGCGGCCGTGCTTCGCGCTCGCCTCGACCAGCATCTCCCCCTCGCGCGGGTTGTGGCTGCATGGCTTCTCGACGTAGACGTGCTTGCCGGCCGCGGCCGCGAGCAGACCGGCGGGCGCGTGCCAGTGGTCGGGGGCCGCAATCACGAGCGCGTCGAGCTCCTTCTCGGCAACAACACGCCGCACGTCGCGGGCGCCCGCGGGAGCCTTGCCGCACGCCTCGGTGACGGCCGCAGCCCCCTTGGCGACGGCGCGCTCGTCGACGTCGCAGATCCACGCGACCTCGGCCCCTTCCAGACGCGCGAACCCGCGAGCCAGCGCGGTACCGCGGCTGTTGGTCCCCATGACGGCCAGCACCACGCGATTCGAAGGGGCTGCCGCGCCGCGCACGGCCCTCAGAACTGCCGGCGCAGCCGCGGTTGCAAGCGCGGCCCGGCGGACGAATTCACGACGATTCAATTTGAAGCTCATTGGATGTCCTCCAGGAAATAGTTCGATACGGTTCCGGTCAGGCTCGTGAACACCGACCACCACAGGACAATCCGGGTCACTGGAGTGAGTGGGCTGAGTTCTTCAGTCGCACTCGTGAAGCCGATGCCAGGCGCAAATACCGACCGCGCTGGGCGTATGAGAATTATCAGTGCTCGGCGACTCACACCTGCTGAGCGACGCGACTATGAAGAAGAAACGCACGAGTAAGAAGGACGAACTCCGTCCAGAGTACGACCTCAAGAAACTGCTCAAAACAGGCGTTCGAGGTAAGTACGTCGAACGGTTTCGCAAAGGTACTAACTCGGTTTTGCTCGAACCCGACGTTGCAAAAGTCTTCTCGGACGCACGGGCAGTTAATGAAGCCCTGCGCCTGGTAATACAGCTCACGGAGATTCGAAAGTGATAGACCGAACTGGCTAACCCGGGTTGCAGCCGACGGATTCGCGCAGAGCCGGTCTCGCAAGTTTGAAAGACACCCTCGATCTCGCCGTGGCCGAAGCACTGCATTCATTCGGGCTGCAGGGTATGACACACGCATGATGTCACGGTACGCACCGTGGCATCATGAGCAGGACTCTATTTCATCAAATCGCTACAGCCGGTCGAGGCGGGTCTCGGCGTCCCCGAAGCGCTCGAGCTTCACTCCCATCCTATCCATGATCGAGAGGAACAGACTGCACATCTTCCGATTCTCGTCGCCGGCCTGCAGGTAGTCCAGCGTGCGTCCGGTTTGCAGGGTGCCGCCCAACCCTCCGGCGAGCACGAGGGGCAATCTCGTGTTGTCGTGCTTCCGGCCAATCCACATGTTCGAAAGCCACATCAGACACGAGTTATCCAGCACCGTGCCGTTCCCCTCCGGCATGCTATCCAGCCTGGCGGCCAGATAAGCGAGCTGGCCGAGGTGGAAACGCGCGATCCGTTCGTAATCGTCGGAGTTGTTGTTGTGGGACGCGGAATGGTGCCCTTCGCGGACTTCCAGGAAAGGATAGTACAGCGCTCCAAGGTCGCGGGCGAGCAGCAGCGTTGCGACACGAGTCTTGTCCGTCTGGAAAGCGATGGCGATGATGTCACACATGAGGCGCGCGTGTTCGCGAAGGTCTTCCGGCAAGCCGTTCGCGGGCCGGTCCATCGTAAAGACGGGACGGTTCTTTTGCTTTGCTAGATCCTCCGCCTTGTCTTTGCTCTTCCGCATGCCCTCGACGCGTTTCTCCACTTCGCGCACGCTGGTCAGGTACTCATCCAGCTTGGCTTTGTCGCTGGAGCTGACCGCCAGGCTGAGGGTTTCGGCGTCACCCTTGACACGGTCGAGAATGCTCATGTTGCGAAGGCTGCCCCGGTTCTCGAAAAGGTTGTCCCAGGCCAAGGAGGGGTAGACTTCATTCGGGACCGGCGAGTCCGGAGTCTGCCACGAGATGTGCGAGCTGTAGGCCAAGGAGTAGTTCGTCTCGTGATATCCGGTCATCGGCTGCTCGCAGGCCAGAACGATGCTGGATTGCGCGGTGTCCTGGCCGATACGACTGGCGAGCACCTGATCCACGGTGATACCCGCTTTGATGATGGCTCCCTTCTGAATGTTCGCGCCGGAGAGCAGACTTCCGGTCTGCGCGGGGTGAATGCCATGACCGATAGCCCGCTCGTGGAAGAGGCCGTGAATC
>QHZE01000328.1:2713-5158 GCA_003225335.1 Acidobacteriota bacterium | reverse complement strand
GGCGGGAGATGCGATGCACGGAATTCGGCTTTCGATTAAGCATCTTATTCACCTTTCTGTGCTTGAGAAATCCGGGCTTCGTTTGTTCAGGAACTGCGGGCTGGTGACAATTTCCTCCACCAAAAGAGTAAAGCGATAAGCACTCGCAGCCAGCCTGGTTTGCATGCGCTCAATGGCGGGTTCATCGGAGAGCAGCAGCGACCGCCCTAGTGCGTATGCCAGCAATTTACGGCTGAGATTGTCAAGGAAGTCCTTCTGGCGATGGGCGCGAATGTAGGCTTGGAGATCCTCGAATCCCGCGCCCTGGCTGCCGCCGGGAAAAACCGCCCGCGTGTCGACCGGCCGCCCGGCGAGGTCTTTGTCGCGCCGCTCACCGATGGGCCCGTAACCTTCGAACGCCAGGCCGAAGGAATCAAAGCGCGCATGACAGGAGGCGCAACTCGGGTTTTCCCTGTGTTTGGCCAGCATGTCCCGCAACGGCATATCCAGCTTCGCCTCATCTGCGGGCAGTTCGGGCACCGAGGCAGGCGGCGGAGGGATGGTCTCGCCGAGCAGGCGGCGCGCGACCCAGTATCCTCGCTTCACGGGGCTCGTCCGCAGGCCGGGCGCGTTCTGAGTCAGGAATACGGCCATGGTCGGCAGACCGCCGCGTCCGTATTGGCTTGCATTCTCCACCCGGACCCATGTGTCCGCGTCGCCCATAACTGCGGGCATCCCGTAATGCTTCGCCAGCACCGGATTGACGAATGTGTGGTTGGCATACAGCAGATCGAGAACGGAACGGTCGTTGTGGATCACGTCCTCAATAAACCGGACCGGCTCCAGGAACATTGCCTGGCGCAGCTCATTATTGAAGCTTGGGAAGCGCTCGCGATCGACCGCGTTGTGTTCTTCAAAGCGGCGGAAATCGAGCCAGTTGCCCGCAAAGTCGAGGGCCAGCCCGCGCGCGCGGTCATCCTTCAGCATCCGGCGAGCCTGCGCGATGAGCACGTCCGGCTTTTGCAAATCGCCGGCCCCCGCGCGGGCCAGCAGTTCCTCGTCAGGCATGCTGGACCAAAGGAAGTAACTCAACCTGCTGGCGAGAGCGTAAGCAGATAGGGGCTGTACCGGCGCCGGACCACTTGACGTCGCGGGCGTCGCCTGTCCCAGCCCGAACTCGCTTTTCGCAGCGTTCACGAGATCGATGCGGTACGAGAATTTGGGTGACATGAGCACCCGGACGATCGAGTCGCGCATCGCCTCTTCGTGCGTCAAGCCGCTGTCGCTTCGCAGCGAACGGTAATAAGCCAGTATTTCGTCGCGTTCCGCCTGCGCGAGCGGCCTGCGGAAGGCACGCCCCGCAAATCCGACCAGAGCCTCCAGGTGGCGCGGCTCCGCTTCCACCCGCATTCGCTCCAATCGCCGGAGCGTGTCGTTCACCCACTGGAAATGGTAGCGGATCGCCTCCACTGCCACGGGATTGTCGCTCGCTTCGGCCTTGGCGACATAGGCGTCGCGCAGCCCGAAGATGATCGGCGGGGCGCTGACTTCCTTATCCGAAGGCCGCGCACTGCCCGACTCCCGGCCCTTCCCGGCTACTTCGCCGCTCTGATTGAAAAAATACTGAACCCACGTCCGTGCCGTGTGATCGGCGATGAAGTCGAATTCATCCCAGAGCCTGTCCAGCGCCTTCTTTCCCTTGTCGTCGAGGATCAGTTCTATCAGCGGGGTATCGTCGCGCCAGTATCCCATCACGTTATGGTAGCCGGCGCTCAGAAGGCGCCCCTTGTCCTCGGAATCGTCCGGGAAAAAACGTCCGCGTTCGCGAATATAGAATGCGTCCGGGAAAACCGAGCTGAAGCGCGCGAAGGAGGCCTCGTAGCGAGCCCGTTCGCCGTCCGGAACCACGAGATCGGGATCGCCGGCCCGGGCTTTCAACATCAGAGCCGCCGCGCGAACCGCCGATTCCTGTCCGAGCCCGGGATATTTCGGGATTTCGGGCGCCACCGGAGGCGGATCGCTCGCCATCCGCAGAGCGGCGCGGTCAAAATCCCTGCGGTGCGAGTTGAACTGGCGGTACTTCCAGTTGATCAGGGGTTGCGAGTAGGCGCTCAATCCCTTCACCACCGGGGCGGCGAATTCCATCGCCGTGTGCTTCCGGATCCTGACCACGAAATCGCGCATCTCGACACATTTCGAACGCACCAGATCCGGCTGGTGTGCGCCCGGCGCCGGCAGAGCGCACCACATCGCCTGAAGTTTGGCTATCGGGCCAACCTCCTGTTTTGCTGCTTCCGGCGATTCCTCGAGGAGTTGCGAGATCACGGGTAGATACTTCGCACTCACTTTCGCGTCCGCGGCTATGCCGGCCAGCGTGGCGCCGGGCTTCCCGAGAGCCGACCGGTGCTTGAATCGCCACGCCGCCTGAAAGTAGTCGGCATAATCGGTAGGCTGGCGTTCATAGAA
>QHZE01000328.1:0-2701 GCA_003225335.1 Acidobacteriota bacterium | reverse complement strand
CTTCGCGCGCGGCCTGCAGGTATTTGTTGAGCAACGCGGACGACATGGACAACGACTCGCCGGAGTTGTCGAAACCGGCTGTATTGGCAGGATCCACGGGAAACTCCCGTGTGGGACGCATGTCCACGCCGGTAAGGTCGCGGATGCTGTTGTTGTACTCGGAGTTGCTCAGGCGGCGCAGCAGCACCGGCCCGGGATCACCCGCGTTCCTTCGCGCCTCGTTCATGCGGACGCCCAGGACCCAGTCGATCACTTGTTGCCGGGCGTCCGCGGGTGGTTGTGGGGCTACCTTCGGGGGCATCTCCTGGGCGGTCAGTTTATCGAGCACCAGGGCCCAACGAGGATAGTCCTGGACCACCGACGCCATCGTGGAGTAAGGCCGGAGATCGAACTGCCCGGCCGGCGTAACGCCGCCATGGCACACGATGCAGTAGCGGGTAAGAAAAGGCCGCACCGTCTGCGCAAATTTGCGTTCCAGATCAGCGTTGGTGACGTCGACTGCGCGCATCGACGGAGTTGCGGCGCTTCCAAGCACCGGCAACAGTGCGACAACGAGGGCGCTACGTTGTATTCGACTTTTCTCCGAGAACCAAGTCATACATCGACCCGGGATCTTGTTTTTTTGCGCCAAGCGGCCTCAGAAACTGTGGAGAATTTAATTCGTGTTAATTCGTGGAATTCGTGGCCAGCAAAAAACGCCACGAATTCCACGAAAACGATCCCTGCGATTTGGATGCCATCGGTTCGAAATACAAATTTTCAGAGTCTCACAGCCGGGCTATTGACACAAACCTGACGGTGACGCCTAAAAAATTTGACTCGCACTTCTGATTGCACCCCCAAATTGCAGTCAAATTGCAGCCCGCGCTGGTGTCAGTTATATCCTAAGAGACGCACAGCTACGGTTTCCCAGGACCGCGCCGCCTGACGCAGCGCCCAGAAACGCTTACCTCCGGAGAGTGCCCAGCCTCGCCGGAAAGGTGCTGATCACCTCGATGAGAGCTCAATGCCCGCCGACCCAGCTCTCAAATCGTCTGAAACCGGACCGGTGAGTTTGCGCTTTGCTAAAGTAGCAAACAAATATGCCGATCCGTATCAGGGGGCACCCACCTCTTCTAATCGATCTTGGTGGCTTTCACTTAGCCGCACTGAGCGGGAGCACGTTCGCCAATCGGGGAGACATGCGTGGAGTGACGGAGAATAGGGACCGCGAGTGGACACGATGGTAGTGCGCGTCGTCCGGGCTTTCCGCTGGGGCGACCATAGGGTGCCGACCGGGCTCCACGTGGGAGCGGACGAAAAGGGATCGAGGGAGTAATGAAAGACGCGCTTCATATCCTTTTTGTTGATGATTCTGCGGACGACGTCCAACTCGAGCAGTTCGAGCTTCGGCAGGGCGGCCTCGCCTTTACCGCCAAGCGCGTGGAACGCCAACCGGATCTGGTGGAAGCCCTCAGGGAGTTCAGGCCGGACCTCATCATCTCCGTCGATTCCATGCCGGAGATAAACGGTTCGACCGCGCTCAGGATTGCGCACGCGGCCTGTCCCGAGGTTCCCTTCATCTTCGTCTCCGGCACCATCGGCGAGGAGCGCGCCATCGAAAGCCTCAAGAGCGGGGCCACTGATTATGTCCTCAAGGATCACCTCGGGGGGCTTGTGCAAAAGGTCCGCCGGGCGCTCAAAGACGCAGAGGATCGTAGAGAGCACCGGAAACTGGAGGAACAATTCCGCCAGGCCCAAAAAATGGAAGCCATCGGGCGCCTTGCCGGCGGCGTGGCGCACGACTTCAACAACCTCCTTACGGTCATCGTGGGATACACCGAGATCATACTCCGGCGCGTCCCACCCGTTCCCAAGCGAGGGGAGTTGGAAGAGGTCCTGAATGCCGCGCATCGAGCAGGCGCACTCACGCGTCAACTGCTTGCTTTCAGCCGCAAGCAGATGATCACCCCTGTCGTTCTCAACCTCAATGCGTCCGTTACGGAGACACAGAAGATGCTGCTGCGGCTTATCGGGGAAGACATCGAGATCCTCACCGTGCTCGATCAGTCTCTTGGGAACGTGAGAGCCGATCCGGGCCAGATCGAACAAGTCATCATGAATCTGGCGGTGAACGCACGGGACGCCATGCCCCAAGGTGGCAAGCTCACGATCGAGACCGCTAGTGTCGTTCTTGACGAGTCCTATGTGCGCGGGCATGCGGGAGCGAAAGCAGGTCCTCATGTCATGCTTTCGGTCAGCGATACGGGGCACGGGATGGACGACGAGATGAAATCCCACCTCTTCGAGCCCTTCTTCACCACAAAAGAGGCGGGAAAAGGAACGGGGCTCGGCCTCTCCACCGTCTACGGCATCGTCAATCAGAGCGGTGGCAGCATTTGGGTAGATAGCGAGCCGGCTCACGGGACGACCTTCAAGCTCTATCTCCCGCGGGTGGACGAACCACTCAAACCTTTGGAGCCAGCTACTCCTGCGGTTCGAGTGGTTGCCGGCTTGGGAACGATTCTCGTTGCGGAGGACGCCCTGGTGGTTCGGAAACTCGTGAGCGAGGTGCTCTGCGAAGAGGGCTATCAGGTCCTCGTCGCCCAAAATGGCGAAGAAGCCCTACGTTTGATCGAGAATCATCCAGGGCCGATCCACCTCTTGCTCACGGACGTGGTCATGCCGGGGGTTGGGGGGAAAGAAGTGGCTGACCAGATGA
>QHZE01000704.1 GCA_003225335.1 Acidobacteriota bacterium | reverse complement strand
GGTGATGGATACAACGCTGGTGTGGAGCCGCGACAAAAAGCTGGGTTGAACTCAATTCCGTGGCGAGAGGTCGGACTTCCTTGGATTTTGAACCTCGGTTTTCTGTCTCGAGTCGGGCGGGGTGCCCAGAACTGTGGTCGGTGGCCAAGGCGAGCGAGGGTTTTCCGCGCAGTGATCGGGGGCTGTGGGGACGATTTCTCGGGAATATTTGCGGTCTACAGCAGACGGCTGCCCCGGCGTTGTCCGCAAGAAAAACGCCCGGCTCATGGATCGGTGGGCGGATCGGCCGTTCACGGTGCGCGGGTCCGTTGGGGTAACAACGAGGCAATCCAGACCAAGTGGCCGATCCGGCACCGAGGACACAAGGGTGGGAGCGGATCGGAGGAGTTGGGGGAGCTGAGCTGCAGAACCGGCGATGGCTGCGGCCCAGAGTCGGGTTTCTGGGCCTCCAAGAGCGAGCGGGCTTGTTGGAGTTGCTCGGCGCAGTGGGCACTGAACAGCCCGTAGGAACGGACTTTGACCAATCCGCGCGGCAAAACGTGTAGGAAGAATCGGCGGATGAACTCCTCCGCGGACAGGTTGACGCGCTGGAGCTGTTGGCTGCGGTTGTCCCGGTATCGGAAAGTCACCCGGCCCTGTTCGAAGCGTTCGATCCGGCTGTGAGTGATGGCAATGCGAAACACGTAGCGAGCCAGATAGTCCAGGACCTTCTGGCCCTGGCCGGCGTGCTGGCAATGAACGACCCAGTTTTGTTGCCACACCGCGGAGGGGATCTGTCCGAGCAGACCGAGTTTTTTGAGTCCGGCCCGGAATTTGCCGCGAAAGATTTTACTGAGAGCGAAGCCGGGAACCAGGAAGGCGGGATGGCGCGCCGACACCCAGTGTTGTCGGTCCTTGGCCAAGCCGCCGGCGCTGACCAACAGATGGACGTGAGGATGGTAAAGCATGGCCCGGGTCCAGGTGTGCAAGATGGCCAGCATCGCCAGGTGTCCGCCCACATACCTGGGGTCCCAGGCCAGTTTCTGCAACGCGGCGGCCGCGCTGCTGAGCAACAGACCGTAAAGGGCCTTCTGTTGGGCGTAGGCCAGGGCGCGGAGGGGTGCGGGCAAGGTGAAGGTCAACAGATAATAGGCGCAAGGCAAGAGTCGAGCCCGGCGATGGATGAGCCAACGCTCGGTCTGTTCCCGGTGACACTTCGGACAATGCCGGTTCCTGCAGGAATGATAACTGTAGTGCTCCTGCCCGCAGTGATCACAGCGATAGAGTTGGCCGCCACAGGCGGCGGTGCGACAGCGCACCAGCTCCTCCAGCACCTTCTGTTGGCTGGGCAAAAGCCGGTGGGCTTGTCGATAGGCCGGGCCGTGGAGGCGGAGGATGTCCGCCACCTCGATCATGAACGGGGCGCTTAGAGTCCGTTCATCAACTCATTGATGGGGGTCTTGACCGACTCGCGGACCTGTTGGGTCAGGTGCGTGTAAAGGGCGGTGGTCGTCGGCGTCGCGTGGCCGAGAATGGTTTGGATGATCCGCAGGTTGACGCCCGCTTCCAACAGATGAGTCGCCATACTATGGCGCAAACTGTGCACGTGGGCGCGTTTGCGCACGCCGCTTTGCAGGAGGGCACGCCGGAAGGCCCGCTGCAGGGTGCTGCGAGTGACCGGCCCGGCGTCGTGCTGCACGCTGTGACGCACTCCGTGTCGGGTGATCGCGGGGAACAACCAACTGGGCGAGTGATGAGTGAGCCAGAGCGCGCGCAACTGTTCCAGGGTCCGTTGGGGCAGAGGCACGAAACGATCTTTGTTTCCTTTGCCCCGGATGCGCAGGAGCATCCGCTGCGAATCGACGTCGGCAATCCGCAGGAACAGACCTTCACTGAGTCGCAGGCCACACGAATAGATCGTGGTCAAACAGACCCGGTACATCGGCGTGCGCACGCACGGGAGAATCGTTTGGACTTCCTGCCGGCTCAAGACCACGGGCAGTTTCTTTTCCCGGGGCGGGCGCAGGAGTTTGAAGCAGGTCCAGTTACGCTGGAGTGTGTTTTGGAACAGGAACTTGATGCCGCACAGAGCGATGGTGGCGGTGGCGCGGGCCACTTTCTTTTCCAGGGTGAGGTGGAGGAAGTAGCGACGCAGTTCTTCTTCCGAGATCAAGTCCGGGGATTTGTGGTAGTGTTTGGCCAGGCCGCAGACCGCACCGACATAACAGGACTGGGTTTTGGGGGAATAACCGTGCAGTTGCATATCCTCGATGAATCGAGTACGTAGAGCTGTCATTGGATACCTTTCTGGAGAGGGTGGTTAATCATCCCCGGCAAGGGATGGATCTTCGAGAGAAGATCAGCCCTCTCCGAAAGGATTAAGCTACCTGAAGAAAAAGAAATGGCTCAGCCCCGCGCGAAGACTCGCCTATCCGCGAAGCGGATTGAGTTCAACATCCGGTTGGAGCGAACCGGGCTGAGCCTTTTGATTTGCCGTTGGGTTTTCTGCTTTGCTCATGTTGGTTTGTCCGGTCGCTCACCCGGAGCGTTAGCCGTCATCCACACCGTC
>QHZE01000703.1 GCA_003225335.1 Acidobacteriota bacterium | reverse complement strand
CCCGGAACTGCAGCGGCGCTTCGACGTTTGGGCGCCGACGGCGCTCGCAGGGTCCTTTGGCGTCCCGCGCGAGTCGCCGAACACAGTATGGCTTCGCGTGCTGGCGCGGCTGCGGCCGGGACTCTCCTTGCCCGAAGCCGGGGCGCGGCTGGCAGCCGCCAGCCGCGCCATCGAAGAAGCGCTTCCAGGAGAGCGGGCAAACGCCGGAACCGTCTACCAGGTCCGCGACGCCAGCAAGGGATTCGATAGCTGGCGCTCCCACCTCCAGGATCCTCTCCTGGTTCTGATGGGTGCAGTGATCCTGGTGCTGCTGGTGGCGTGCGCGAACCTGGCGAACATCCTGCTTGCGCGGACCAGTTCGCGCCGGCTGGAATTCGCGATCAAGCTCTCGCTCGGGATCTCCCGCTGGCGACTGCTCCGGCAGTTACTGGTCGAAACATTCCTGCTGGTGTTCAGCGGCGGCGCGCTGGGCGTTTTCGTTTCCGTTGCGCTGACGCGTATCTTGCTGGACGTTTTCAACGGCGGGAACCCCGTCGCGAGTCTACAGGTCACGCCCGACGCAACGCTTTTGGGGTTTACGTTTGGTGTCTGCATCATCACGGCCCTGCTTGCCGGCCTGTATCCGGCCTGGCAGGCATCGCGGACCGATGGCAGCGCCCTGCAAGTGGCGCCGGGAACTTAGCCGGGGGTGAGCGAAGCGAACCCCCGGAATAATCCGATAAACGAACGCGCCCCAGCAGCGGCGCGGGGAGATCCTGCAACCCCTGCCGGGGTGCAATCGTTGTGCTCTTCTACCGGGGGTTCGCTTCGCTCACCCCCGGCTAAGTTCCTTTCGCCCCGCTGGGGCGAAATACGTTTTCGCATCTATGAAATCGTCTTAGAGAACGCGGAGAAAAACGGCGCGGGGAAAATCTTTCCGGCCTGGCAAGAATTTCACACAGAACATTTACTTCGGGGCCGGCTTTAAGACAACCGTGCTCCGCTCGTCGGTGGCGATGATCCGATAGAATTTCTTGAGCTCCTCGGCTTGGCCTACGGGCACGCTCAGTTCTTTCACTTCAAAAGTGCGGCTGTAGCGCATCACATTTCCGGTCACTTCAGTTTTGGAGTGATAGCTTGCGAAACTATAGTCCGCGTCGACGGGTGAGGCCACGTCTTCCACTTCGTAGCCTGGCGGCAGGGTAATTTCAAACATGTCCGTGTCGTGCGCCGGTCCATCGAATTCAATTGGAAACCGGCGTGGCTCTTTGGTCTCCAGCAGTCCACTCGACTTGGTGCCCAGCACCCGCGGCCGGACCAGCAGCAAGTCGCCCACATTCTTTGCATAATTGCGGACCTCAAAGGAATAATCGAAGCCGAAGGGCTTGTCCATCTGGTCGACATTGAGAACGCTGGCCCGCGTGATATGAAAGAGCGATAGTGAATCGGCAAGCAGGGTCTCGATCGGTTTGATCTTGTCGGTATCTTTTGTCGCCGTGCGCAACGCCCACCGTTGGGACCATGCTCGATCGCCCACGCGCACCTCTTTGACGTCGCCCTTGAGTGTGCCGGCTGGGTCCAGGGTCAGTTTGGCTGTGCGCTGGATGCTATTCATTCTGGACGGCTGCTTCGGCACTTCAATAAGCTCGCCGCCGTCCGGCGCCACCAGCAAGCCATAGTTCGCCTGCAGATGCCCTCTGATCTGACCGAATGGTGTGACTTCATTGGTGGGGTCGAAGAACAAGAGCCTTCCCAGGTTGGGATGTGGCAGCGTGGCAATGAGCGAGGGATCCGTGACGCTATCCGGCAATTTGATAGCGAGGATCACGTGATTGAATCCGCCAACGTGAGCCGGCATCTCGGGTGTGACTGATCCGCGATCCATGTTGATCACCACGTAGTAAGAGTCCACGCCAATCTCGCTCAGCGTCGATGCCATCAGTGTCGCCTTGTCTTTGCAATCTCCATAGCGGTGCAGGAATACCTCAGGGGCAGGGTGTGGCTGCCAGCCACCGATGCCCAGTTCGATCGCCACGTATCGAATATCGTGCTGAACGAACCGCGCGAGCGCTCTCATCTTATCGAGCGGTGTGGCTCCCGAAGCCGTGAGGGCGGCCACTTTTTGCTTGATCTCGACGGAAGCATTGCGCCGTCCCGCAGTCAAACCTCGATACCAATCTCCCATTCCCCGCCATGTGCTGAACCCATTCGCGGCCGGACCGCCGCGCGGGAAGAAGGACACAATCATCTGTCCCACGACCCCCTTCAGCGGCGGCATCTGATCCTCTTTCCGGATCGCCTTGAGATCACTCACGGCCCACTGCCAGCGCCCGTTTCCGGCCTGAGATGGCTCGGCCTGCGGATAGTTGAGCCATGATGCTTTGTACTCCCAGCCGGCGGGGAGCTGCAGAGAGTAATGGCGTTCTCGCGCCGGAACTTCGCTCTGGAAATGCCAGGTGTCCTGCAAGACCAAAGGCTGTTCCTCGACT
>QHZE01000326.1 GCA_003225335.1 Acidobacteriota bacterium | reverse complement strand
CTCTTTCGAGAGGTAGCGCCGGTAGCCCGGTTCGATGGGCTCGAAGACCATGAATCGCTCGGGATCCATTTCGTGGTGCTGGCGCACAAGTTTTGCGGCGAGCCGGGCAATCGCAGGCATTTCCGCCTCGGTGGCTGGCCGGATGGTGGCGCGGTAGGTTATCGGTTTACTGTGTGGCATCGGACCGCGTGTTTTCCATACAAGATTTCGCGGCTCTTCTTTGGAGTGCGCAAGCTTGCTTGCGCTTTAAGGGCGACATTTCCATCCGCACCAAAAGCGGCAGCAAGCTGCCGCACTCCAAAGAGCGCAGCGGA
>QHZE01000327.1 GCA_003225335.1 Acidobacteriota bacterium | reverse complement strand
GTTGTTTTCGTTCAACTCAGGCAAGGCTTTTCCGCCGTCGGCCACCACGATCAGATAGCGGGTCCCCGCCGGTGTGTTCGACGGAATCGTGACCGTCGTCGTGCCGGAGTTGCTGCTTCCGGCGATCAGGGGTTCGACAGGGCGCCCGCCAATCTGTCTGTCTGCTCCATCCAAGGTGGCATCATTGGACAAGTAAATTAAGGTCGCCGAGGCTCCCGCCGAGGCTGTGCCCTGGTTCTTCGTCGTGTCCGTCACCGTGATGTCGGCGCCCAGCGCCACCGTCGTGGCCGACGTGGTGAGGCCCGAAACGATCATGTCGGGATTGGCCGGAACCGTAAGGTCTAATGCGATCCCCTGAGGGTAAAACGGGCAGGGATCAGGAGCCGCATCCGTACCACAATTTTGTCTGGGCTGAGGGTTGGCGGTTGCCTCGGTGACGAGGACCGCGTCCAGCGTGCCATCCAGAAGGTTTCTCCGCGTCACTGTGCCGGCATCCGACTCAAGAACGTATATCATGCCGGCGCCAAGATCCAGAGCTATGCCGCCAGGACCCGACACCGAGGCAAGTATTTTGTTCCCCGTGCCGTCCACGTTTTGTTGCATGACCGCGCCGGCCCAAAAGCAGTTCCAGTACACCTTCCCTGCCGCCTCGTCCACTTTGATATCGCGGGGGTCACAATTACCATTGCCAGGATAGAAGATTTCTTTGTTTGACCCGTCAAGGTTGGCGCGGTAGAGATTGTTACCGGTTGGATAATAATTACTGGTGGGGCTGCTGAAGTACATCTTGCCGCGGGTCATGTCCAGAGCGAGCGCGCTGGTGTAACCGTCAATTCCAGTGTTGTGAATGTCGACCACCGCGGTGCCGTCCGGGTTGCTCATTCTTACGTGCCCACCCTCAGCGGGAGGATTCATATACGGAGAACCCAGGGGGCTTTCAAACGGATGGTCCGGGCCCCAGTACAGCAGGTTCCTGACAGGGTCCAGGGCGATTCCTTGAGCGTCGGGCCTTTCCAAGATCGTGGTCGCACGATCCGGCGGGAAGGTATGCTGTGGTATCGTCACGGGAGTAATCGGGACTATGTTCTGATATCCGGTGCCATCCAGCCTCACACGATGGACGCCGCTCCAGAGGTCTGTCCAGTATATCCAACCCTCGACCGGGTCCACGAGAAGAAATGCCGGGCGTGCCGGGTGTGTAAAGCCCTCGGGCAATACGGTCATAGTATCGAAAACAGTAGTCACGTCTGTGCCGTCAGTATTGGCGCTCTGGATTTTGCCGTTGAGCGCGTCAGTCCAGTAAACCCTTTGGGCAAACGCATCGCCCTGTCCCCAACCTGCCCACAGCGCAAGCAGCAACCCAAGCCATCTAAAACGAAAACTCGTCATTCAAATTCTCCTTAGGACGTTTAATTTGTATTTCAACAGTTTTGTTTCCCGGGCCTTGCCGGCAATTCATCCAGACAATGCTTCGCCAACGAAGCATTTCTGACTCCGGCGGGCTTGTTAGGGTCTATGTGAGGCGGAGCGATCAAATCGGGGATGAGGTGAGGAGAGGAGTCTCGCGCACTCTTCCTTGGTGCTTGCTCGCAAACGCCGATAGCTTAGTTCAGCGGCGACCGTATCTGCCTGGGCTCCCCTGATACCGGACAATAAAGCCGGAATCCCTTGCGTGTCCCGGGAGCCGTCGTGTTTCCTGCCCTTAGATAATCAGCCTTTCCAGGTTACTGGATTATCTTAGGAAGGTCCGCGGTTTTCAATTACACGGAGGGAATAGCCGAAGGGTTTAGTTCGATCGTAGCGCTCGACCTTGCGCCGTTTCCCGTCAAATGACAAATGACAAATGAAAGATTGATGAAAGATGACAAATTGCCGCCAGGAACGACTCTGCAAGTCCCACATCCTTCATTTGCCATTGGTCATCGGTCATCGATTATTGTCAAACATTCTCCACGTACCCGGTCCAATTAGAAGTGGGAGTCCATTGCATGCGGCCTTTAACTCTCTCAGAGGCTGGAGAATTTAATTCGTGTTTTCCTTACAAGATTTTGTGGCTCTCCTTTGGAGTGCGCAAGCTTGCTTAGCTTGCTTGCGCTTTATGGGCGATGGAACATTTCCATCCGCACCAAAGCGGCAGCAAGCTGCCGCACTCCAAAGAGCGCAGTGGGGTGCGCCGTGGAATTCGTGGCCATTAAAACCGCCACGAATTCCACGAATTTTTACGAAAAACGATCACTGCCAATCACCTTGGGACTAAAGCGATCCCATTAGGGGCAAAAGGGAAATCAGCGGTGAAAGTCCCCGCAGGGAAAGATGACCCGGTGACCAGGCGCTCATATCCGCTGCCGTTCAGATTCGCTCTCGACACTGCCCCGCCTCGGGGCTGCGTACCGTCAGGAACGTTATGCGATACTTCGGCAAAGTACATCTTGCCATCGGCAACATCCAAAACGATGTTCTGGGGAGTATCCAAGCGCCGGAGGAGCTGTCTCAAGTCTGTGCCGTCCGCTTTCACCCGCCAGATGGAATTGGTATACGCGCTGGTGAAGTACACCCGGCCGGCTGCCTCGTCTACAGCGACATCGCGAGGGTCAAGCCACGGGCGCCCCTCACTTCCGTCCAGCAACAGGAAGGTTTCCATGTTATTGCCGCTAAGGTCGGCCCGCATCAGCCGGTTGGCGTGTGGATAACCCCCGCTGGTGGGGCTGCCCCAGTACATCTTTCTGTTGGTCAGGTCCAGCCCGAGCGAGCCGGGGAAACCGTCAACCGAATTGGAAAGAAGCTTGACCCTCAAAGATCCGTCCAAATTGCTGCTCCATATGCAGGCGCCGGCAAATGGCAGATCAGAATTGGGATTCAAGTACTTGGAACCTAACGGACTTTCAAACGGGTGGTCCGGGCCGAAGTAGAGCCGTTTATTGACAGGGTCAATGTCGATCCCTTGAATGTCGGCCCTCAGTAATTCAGGGGTATCCCGGTCGAGTCCCGGCAGATACACCGGAGGAAACCAGGAGTCGTGTATCGGCATCCGGCGAGTCGGAACAATGGTCTGGGTGCTTAGGCCGTCCAGCGTCGTACGATGGATGCCGGTCCAGAACTCCGACCAGTAGATCCAGCCCCCGTCCGAGTCCACAACAACACTATTCGGGCTTTTCGCTCCCGGATGACCCGTTTCAGCCGGTACTACTGAAAGCGTATCGAGAACGGTCTCTATGCACGCATTGGCGGCGGGACCGCGTAAGCAGTTAACATCAGCTCTCTGGATTTTGTGGTTAAGAACGTCAGTCCAGTAAACCCTTCGGGAAAGCGCATTGCCCTGGCCGCAACCCGCGCAAAGCGCAGCCAAGAAAAGCGTAGGCGCTAGCAACAAGAGATACCGCCAGACTGACTCGACCGCCCGGGACGCAATAGAACCCGAGTCGACATACTTTTGGAAGCGCGTCTTAAGCTCTTTCACCGCCCACCTCCGGTATTGTGGATTGTGCGTTGAAGTTTAGGGCCGAGGGGGGGAACCCGCTGTCGGCACCCAACCAAAAGCGATTTTTTGTATTTGTTTAGCGCATAAAACCCTTTTATGAAATCAGATTTCTTGACGATATCCGCAACCAAAAACCTTCACCACGAAAACGCGAAGACGCAAAGTTCTCCGGTTGCGGCTGGGCTGCTCCGTGAGCTGGAAAGAATTTGGTGATTCTTGGCGTCTTCGTGTCTTCGTGGTGGATTGAAGTAAAGGATTCCAGGTTCGGAGTTCAGGCTTCAGCCTGTACTGAGTCAGTGCAGCCTGAAGGCTGAACTCCAAACTTTTTTGTTCATCTATGGTTTGATCTTGCGCAATTCAAGTCCGGGGCGGCGCGCCCGCAGGGTTTTTGAGCAGGAAATTGCCGATGGCGAGATAATCCAAACCGCCGTCGAGAAACCCGCGAATCGCATCCCGGGGGCTGCACACGATGGGCTCTTCGTGCATGTTGAAGCTGGTGTTGATCACGCTGGGCAGGCCGGTGATCTTCCGGTACTCATCCACGATCCTGTAGTAGCTTGGATTCGTCTCCCTGTTTATGAGCTGCGGCCGCGCAGTTCCATCCACGTGGACCACCGCGGGGCAGCGCTCCTTCATCCAGGCCGTGCAGTCGAAGGTGACCGTCATGAACTTTGACGCATACCTCGCGCCTTCGAGGTTTTCGTAGCACTGGTCCGCATATTCCTCCAGGGTGACGGGAGCGAAGGGCATGAATTCACTCCTCTTGAGCCTCTGGTTCAGCCAGTCATTTACCTTCGGGTCGGTCGCACCGTACAGTATGGACCGGTTGCCCAGCGCTCGCGGCCCGTACTCCATCCTGCCCGCGAATCTGGCGACGACTTGACCCTGGGAGATAAGCTCGGCGACCCTTTTTTCGATGTCCGGGACGTAGCCGGCCTCGAGCCCTTCCTGTGCGATGGCCGCCCGCGTTTCCCCTTCGCCATACTCGGGTCCGAAATAGACGTCACTCAACTTTCCGGGACTGATGGTGGTCTCTGAGCGCGCGCTCGCCAGGGCGAAGGCCGCTCCGAGGGCCAGGCCCTCGTCCCCCATTCCGGGATGAACAAACAGCGACCGGACGGATTTCAATTCGTGGATCCGCTGATTGAGTTTTACGTTCGCAAAGACCCCTCCGGCGAGAGCGAGGTCGCCGCATCCTGTTGTCCGGACCCAATGGTCGATGTAGGTGGAGCCGATCTCCTCGAGAACCCGCTGCATGCTGCTGGCGAGGTCCTCTCGCTTGTAGGACCCCGGCAGGGCCTTCTCCAGCGCTTTCACAGCGGCCCAGTAAAAAACACCGCCTTTGTTGACCGTTCCTGCTTTCTCGTAGGCTATGAATTGTTTGAGCAAGCCGGCGTAGATAGGTTCGCCGTACGCGGCCAGGCCGGTGATTTTTCCTTCGTGCTTCTGCGCCTTGAAGCCGCAGATGTGGGTGATGTAAGCGTAATAATTGCCGATCGAATCAAAACTGCTTATGTTGTACAGGCGCCGGAAGCGGCCATCCTGGACGCGGTAGACATGGGATGATGAATTGTCGCCGGCGCCGTCCATCGTGATCACCGTAGCATCGCCCAGCCCGCTGGTGAAGTAGGCCGAGCACGCGTGAGCAAAGTGATGGTTGATGAACTTGATTGGAGCGGTGAATCCAAAGTCGTGACGCAGATGGGTCTCTATCGACTTCCTGCGGGCCCGTCCCATCAGCGATTTCAATTCGTAATAAGACTGCTGCAGGAACGGTGTCGATCCGAAGGTCCGGTTTACGGCCGACGCGGCATTAAGAAACGCCTCTTTCAGCGGCGCCTGATCCCGGAGCAACCAGCCGTCGTAGGCAATGGCCTTTTCTCTGAAGAACTCGTTCAGGGTGGCGACGGCAATCGCGCCGATCTCCTCCGGCCTCGTGCCGGTATCCTCGAGTATGGATGGCATACAGGACGCGCCCATCTTCTAGCAGGGCCACGCCCCCCGTCATGCCGTCAGATATTCCCAGTATCTTCATAGACCTCTTATCTTTTCTGCGATTCAGCCAGTAGCGCTATCTTCACGAAAGTTTTTGTTGGGCCCTGGCGCCCTGGAAGGGCGCCGGGAGTTTAGCCGGGGGTGAGCGAAAGCGAGTTTGGAGTTCAGCCTTCAGGCCGCACTAATTCAGTGCAGGCTAAAGCCTGAACTCCAAACCGCCCCGCTGGGGCGGAACATTTGAAATTTCAATTTGAGATTTCAAACGGCAGCCTGAAGGCTGGACTCCATACCTTGACGGCCTGAACTCCAAACCTGTTTTCATGCCGCCAAACTTTTCAGCCACAACTTGAGTACGAGCAGCGCCCACAGGCGATGCGAGTGGTTCTGACTTCTTGACTGATGCTCGCCGAGCATCCGCTCGATGAAGTCCGCGCGGAAGAATCCATTTACTTCCGGCGACTCTTCGCGGAGAACTTCCTCAATCCAGGTTCGCGTTTTCCCGTCAGTCCGCATCCAGTTCTTCATCGGAATACTGTGTCCCAGCTTGGGCCGATCGTACAGGATCTCCTTCGGCAACACTCGCTCCAGGGCGCGCTTGTATATGAATTTTGTATCCGACAGGCCCCGGATTTTCAGCCGCGATGGGATTGTGGCCGCGTACTCCACAAGCCGGTAGTCGAGGAGGGGCAACCGGCTCTCGACCGAGAGGGAGCGCAGCAAACCCAACCTTCTGAGATAGAAACCTACGAGCGTATGGAAATCGCTGTGGAGACTGCGGCTCAGCTGGTCCTTGCCGCCGGCCTCACTGTTGATTCCTTGAATGACGTCGAAGATCTTGTTCAGGTCACAGGACTCAAGGAAATTTCCGGAGCACAGCGCCTGCAGCTCTTGAGGCGTGTAGTAGATTCTCCACCGGTGGCTCAGGAGCTCCGGCGGAAAGGCGAGACTGTAGGAAAATCGCTTGATCTTGACTTGAAGATTTTTCTTCTGGTCGCTGTCAGGGATCCTCGCAAACTTTCGCGCGAGGAGTTTCAGGATTCCGCCCGGGACCCAATCCACGGCTGAGGCAAACTTGTCGGCGACATATACGGGATGGCCTCCAAACAGCTCGTCGCCCCCCTCACCGCTGAATACATAGGACACCACTCCGCGCGCAGCCTGGCCCAGCAAATAGGTCCCGATTTCAATGCCCTGGTCGCAGAACGGCTCGTCCATCCCCTCAACAGCTCCGGAAATCAGGGAAAGGCGCTCAGGATCGTAGGGGATTTCGGTGTGCCGCGTGCCGAGCTTGTCGGCCATGAATCGCGCGTAAACGGACTCATCGTACGACCTTCCCTCACAGCGGAATGAGAAACTGGGGATGACTCCCCCGTACAGCTTGGACGACAGGCTCGCGATCGTGCTGGAGTCGGTGCCGCCGCTGAGAAAAATCCCGGGAGGGCGCCCGGGCTCCAGCCGGATCCGGATCGCCTGCTGGATGCGGTCCACGATTTCATCACAATGCTGATCCACGGTCTTCTCACGGTCTTCGGCAAAACTCAGTTGCCAATACCTCCGGATCGAAACCGTGGAGCCATTCGCCGACAGGATGTGTCCGGGCGGAAGGCTGTGGATATTCTTGAGCAACGTCTCGGCGCCGGGGTTGTAGCAGTAGAGAAGGTATTGGAGGACCGCCTCATGATTGAGCTGCTTGTCCACCAGTCCGGTTGCCAGAATCGCTCTCAGGGACGAGCTGAAAATCAGCCGCTTT
The DNA here is from genome assembly GCA_003225335.1 of Acidobacteriota bacterium. Lineage (GTDB taxonomy): Bacteria > Acidobacteriota > UBA6911 > UBA6911 > UBA6911 > Gp18-AA60. The sequence continues at coordinate 15,850 of QHZE01000327.1, read as the reverse complement.
TCGTCTCTGAAATAGAAGAGGGGCTCCACGCCGAAGTGGTCGCGTCCGAGGACGAGCTTCTCGTTTTTCTCGTCCCACAAAGCAAAGGCAAACTTGCCGTTCACACGATCCAGAAAGTGGTCCGGGGATTTCTCGTAGAGGTGGGCCAATGCTTCCCCGGAGCAGCCTGTACGGAATCTGCAGCCGGAACCGAGATGCCCTTTGAGCTCCTCGATATTGTGTATTTTCCCCTGGCTCATCACCACGACGGTGTTATCGCAGCTGAGAAAGGGCTGAGGATACTCATCGAGTGTAGCTACCTTGTCCGGGGCCCAGCAGACAGCCAGGTGCTTGTTGGACCACACCACCGGCATGTACATTGCCCGGCCAGGGATACTCGTCGCGGCTCGCAGCAAATCCATTTGGTACTGATCTGCCTGCCTGTCCTTGTCCAGAATGCCAAGAATCATTCAAATCTCCTCATTGACACCCGCCTGGCCGCGGCCAGGTCTGCATAGAGACCCTCGAGGGATCGGGCGTATGCATCCACGCTGTACCGCTGGGATTCTTGCCGCGCGTTACGGCTCATCCGATCCAGCTCCTCGGGATGCGTCAGGAGCTTCAAGATCTTTCCCGCCAGTTCGCCTGCGTCCCCGGGAGGAACGAGATATCCGTTGACTCCGTCTTGGACGACTTCACACAGTTCCCCTATGTTCGTGGCAACGGCAGGTTTCCCCATGGCCATCCCCTCCAGGAGATGGACCGACGAAAACCTTTCACTCAGAAAAGGGGCCACCATAAAATCACAGGCCGACACGAGCTCATCCAAGTTCTCCGGCCACTCGACAAACCGAACCTTCCCCTGGATGCCGAGCTCGCTCGCCAGAGTCTGCAGGCCGGCAGCCGGACCTCCGTCGACGGTGGAAACCTCGACGTATTTGCGGCTTGGCAGCCGGTGAAACCGGGTTGGTTTGTACATCACGAGAAACAAAGCATCCGGGAACGCCTTGAGCACGTCCCGGGCGGCATGAAGCAGGTGCTCGTTCCCCCTCTGAGGACCCAATTTTGTCACTGTCCCGACAATTCTCGTATTTGGGCGCACTCCGAGGCTCTGCTTCGCCGCCATTACTCTGTTCTGAGGAACGGGAATGTATTTCTCCATGGGTATCGCATGGAACATCGTCCGAATTTTGCCCATCTCGATCCGTCTCTTTTTGATCAGGAAGTCCCGGACCATGGGAGACGCGGCTATGGCGCCACCTGTGCGCGGCGACAGGGCCACGTCGGCAAACCACAGATACCAGGGGTAGGGAAAGTACACTTCGGTGTCATAATCGTGGACAATTGTGGGTACGCCGCTTATCAAGCCGGCCACTCTCCCGAATGTAGACGCCCCGTAACAATGAAGGTGCATGACATCGATCTTTTCTTCCTTGATCACCCGGAGCAATGCACGGAGGGTTGTCGGATCGAACTTGTGTTTGTCCAGAACCCTGACAGGCACAGGGCTGTCCGCGAAGACGTCTCTGATGGTCTGCGTGGCCCGCAAAAAGCAGGGCGTTAGACGGAGGCGATCGGCGCTGAATCGCGGAACGACGTTCCGGAAGAGCCGGCCGCCGCCGTGGAGGCTGCCGTCGTAACAGACGTGATCGATTAACCACAATACGTTGATGGGAGGCATAGCCGGTATCAGTTGCTGAAGGTGGCCACGGGGGCCCCCTTGAAATTCGTTCTGTCGTAGAAGGCGCGACTTCAGTCGTGCCTTCAATGAGAATCAATATCTGTCTCGAAAATACCGAGTCGGACAAGTAGGTCCACTTGGTGGACACAAGGTCACAAATCGGTCAAGTTCTGTATCATGGCCGGGACGGCCATGCCACGAAACCATCGTGGCACGGGCGTCTCGCCCGTGAATGACTGGGCGGTATGGCGGGACCGCGTTTTCATGTGCTTTGGGTGTACGCCGCACATGTGAGACTGCGTTAGGGAGAAGGCGCTATATCTGGGCTCTGATCCTATAAGAGGTTGTTTTTCGTGTACCACGCCGCGGTGAGCGTGACGCCGGTCTTGAGCTCGGTCTGTGGCCGGAAGCCCAGCTCGTTTTTAGCCTTCGAAATATCGAACGACCGCGTTTTTCTGAAAAAATCCACCCTCCTTCGATAGAGCGGCGGGTGTATGCCAAACGGCTTGCACAGAAGCTCGAGGATGAAACCGGCAACATACACAGGTGTCACGGGAACGTGCAGACGCGGGGCCGAAACAGAGAGCGCCTCGGCGATAACCTCGACGAGCCGGTTCAGCGTCACGGGCGTGTCTCCGGTAAGGATGTACACGTTGCCCACAGCCTTCTCGTGCGTGCCGCAGCGCAGAATCCCGTCGATCAGGTCGTCGATATAGACCATCTGGTAGGCCACTTCGCCCGAACCCAGCATGACAAATCCTCTCTTCTTTATGCCTTTGAAGAGCTTCAAGAATCTCAAATCGCCGGGCCCGTAAATTCCGCCCGGGCGGAAGACCACGACAGGCAGCCGGCCGTCCGCAGCATACTGCATCGCCACGCGTTCACCCTCGGTCTTCGACTCCTGGTAGTAATCGCCCGGCCCATAGGGTGTTTCCTCATTGCCAGGCGGGTTCTTGATGTCTCCGTGAACACCCACGGTGCTGCAGTGGATGAAGCGCCGGACCCCGGCCTTCACGGAAGCGTCAAGAATGTTTCGGGTGCCCTGGACATTTGTCTCCCACATGTCCTTTCGAGAGACGTTCTCAGGACGAAACAGCGCCGCGATGTGGTAAACAACATCGACCCCCTGTATTGCTTTCTCCAGAGATGCGGGATCCCGGAGATCTCCGGGAACTACTTCCACTCCCCAACGGCGCAGATCGGAGCAATTATCCGGCTGGCGGGCCACTGCCCTTATAGAGTGCCCATCGCGGGCCAGCCTTTCGCAGAGATGGCCGCCTGTAAAGCCGGTCGCGCCGGTTACCAAAACCCGTTCAGTTGTCATTCTTTTTAGTACCTCTGTTCGCAATTGCGCCCTGGAGGGGCGCTGGGAGCTTAGCCGGGGGTGAGCGAAAGCGAACCCCCGGAATATCGCAATAAATGAATGCGCCCCGGCAGGGGCGCAGGGACGTCCGGCAACCCCTGCCGCGGTGCGTATCGTTGTTCGTCTTCTACCCGGGGGTTTGCTTCGCTCACTCCCGGCTAATTTCCTTTCGCCCTCGCTGGGGCGCTATACGTCACCGTACTTATGAAATCATGTGTTCAGTCCGCGGGAGTGAAGATCGTCCGGACCTCGTCCAACTCTTGAATGGTTCTCGCCTCGCTCCAGCCCATCTCTCGAGACATGATGGCAGCGCAAGCCCTCAGGGGTGTTTCGCCCGGAAACCCCACGGAGCCTAGCTGGGTTCTGCGCATGACGACGTCCGCCAGCTTTTGAGCCATCTCTTCCCGGATTCCGTGCAGAACTTCCGCTTTGATCACAGGTGTCGCGTGTCCGACCGGTTCGCCGCAAACGGGATCCCGAGCGAGATACGCCAGGAGCTCCGTATAGGCCGACCCGTGATTGCGGATGAGTCCTCCCACGACCTCAGGGTTCATCCCAGCGGGCCGCTTGCCGGTTTCACGAGCGACAAACTGGTCGAGAAAATCTATGTCGCCGCCGTGAACGGGAGTTATTTCCGTGAGAGATTTTGGCGTGGCGCCCCTGTCAAGCTTACGGCACGCCAGGTCCATGGCTCTCTGAGCGACAGCCCTTGCGGTGGTGAATTTCACGCCGATTACCGAGACCAGCCCCTCGATCCCGTCCTCTTTCATGTGGTCCAGGATGCGATGCTGTTTGAGGAGGCTGACGCTGCCCGTGCCGTTCACGGCCCCGTTCGCTGGAAGGAGGCCCCCGTGAAAGAAGGAAACATCTTCCCGCTTCAGGTTTATAGCCGGGTAAGCTTCATTGATCTGAATGACGAAATCCCGGATATCTCTGTCCGTGACTCTGAAATTTTCCGGCCCGCCTTCGTAGGGAACGTGCGTTGTTCCGATTATGGAATTGTTGTGCCAGGGGGTAATAAACAACAGGCGCGAGCCTTTGTTTATGACGGCGTCGCGGTCCTTGAATCCGAATCTGCTGGAAACGCCGGCGGCGTACCCTGTCAGGATCCGATGCTTTGTGACGACGTTCATCGCCTTCGAGAGTTTGTGCTCGTGGCGGCGTCCTTGGACGAGACCTAGCACCCGGCTCGCCCAGGGACCGCTGGTATTCACTACAACCGTCGCCCTGATGTCAAAATTCTGCCCCGTGAGAACATCTTTTGCCCGGATTCCCGTCACTCGATTCCGTTCCGTCAGAAAACCGACGGCTTGGACGTAGTTGGCCGCCTCTGCGCCTGCCTTCGTGGCCGATCGAAGGGCCGAAAGAAGCAAGCGGTCCGAATTCGACATCTGACAGTCATACCAGACAGCGCCGCCGGTGAGACCCCGCGCGTCGATGCCGGGCAACAGCCGCAAACATTCGCTCTTGGAAATGACGCGGCCTCCCGGGAGGTGTTTGTGCGGGTCGTCCGATCTGTTTCGGTCGAATCCGATGAGGTCATTCATCGCGAGCACGAGCGCCATGATTCCCTTGCCCGGGAAAGCATCCCGGTAGGTGGGCATGACAAATGGAAGCGGGTGCACAAGGTGCGGAGCAATCTGCATCAAGATTCTTCGCTCGCGGATGGACTCCCGCATGCGCCGCAGATCTCCGTGCTGAAGGTACCGGAGCCCTCCGTGGACGATCTTCAAGTTATTCGAGGAAGTGGCGTGTCCGAAGTCCCCCTTGTCCACCAGGGCGACGGACAGGCCGCGCAAAGCAGCGTCCCATGCGCACCAGACCCCGTAGATCCCCCCGCCCAGGACCAGGACGTCGTATTTGTTATTCGCCAGACGGGGAAGGTTTCTTTGCATGGGTGCAATTAGAAGCGCGAGTCGCCTCAGGTTCCGCTTTGGTCAGGTGAAGATGAACGATCACAATCTTTGTGGAGTGCGGCGACTTGTCGCCGCTATGGCCCGGGCGTCGGAAGGAAAGCGGCGACAAGTCGCCGCACTCCATATCGCACTCGTCATTTGTCCGTCTTTTGCGCGCATCCGGCCGGCAGCCTGACTCCCACTTCCAATTCTCTTTGCAGCGCTCACTTGACCGCTTTTGCCATCAGGTGCCATCCGAAGGGCCGCACCAGAGGTCTGGGAACCAGGTTGAACGCGGAGACAAAGGCGGCATTGTAGACCGCCGCCAGTCCTCCTCGATGCAGCCGGGTGCGGACAGGAAAGCGTTCAGGAATCACCTCGACCTTGGAGAAGCGGCTCAACAGGCCCTTGAACTCAGGGATGGAGTACATTTTGAAGGCCGGCGCATCCTCATGTTCCAGTCTTACGCCGGACACCATGGAAAGGAGTGACAGCCACGAGTAGCGATTGTAGACCATCAATATGGCTTCCCCACCCGGCTTCAGCACCCGATGAAGTTCGCCGACGATGCTTGCTGCGTCCCTGGCGTACTGGAGGACTCCGTGCGCATACACCACGTCAAAGCTGGCGTCGTCGAACTCGAGCTTTTCTCCGTTCATCATCCGCAGATCGCCGGACACGCCGTGCGATTCGAAGTTTTTCCTCGCGAGATCTATGGACACTTCCGCCAGGTCGATCCCCGTGACAACGGCTCCGTTCCGCCCAAACCTGAGAAGGTCCGTACCGACACCACATCCCACTTCCAGAAGCGCTTGCCCTTCGTACGCGGTGAAGTCCACGACGCGCGGCAGGTAGTCCAGCTTCTCGAAGCGATACGCTTCCAGCTCGTCAAAGAACTCCTTGCTGCCGGCCGGATGTCGAGCAATCGCCAGATCGTGGATGTGCTCGTTCCAGTAAGCCCGGATTTCTTCGAGGGTTTTCTCGCCCGTAGCCGAGCTGGCTGTATGAGGCCACTCGCCCCTTGATGAAGACAAAGTTTGCAAAATGGTCAAGACCTCCATTATGGCCGGGACGGCCAGGTTACGTGGCACGGGCGTCTCGCCCGTGAGTGACTGGGCGGTATGAGGCTGCCTCGCTATGCCCTCTTGGTGGACACAAAGTTCACAAAATGGTCAAATTTTTTGCGTCATCGCGGGCGCAGGTTCGGAGTTCAGCCTTCAGGCTGCACTGGCGCCGGGCAGGCTAAAGCCTGAACTCCCAAACGGGCCATGCCACGAAGCCATCGTGGCACGGGCGTCTCGCCCGTGACTGACTGGGCGGTATGAGGGTCACTCGCTATCCAGACTAGCCAGCTACGAAGTTCACAAACTGGTCAAGTTTCGTACGAGAGCCATGGTTGAGAGAAGGGCAGTCTGAGAGTTTGAAACCGCCGATGAACGCCGATGGACGCGGATGTTTCCATCGGCGTTAATCGGCGTACATCGGCGGTTCCCTACCTCGGCGGTATGAGGGTCACTCGCTATCTATAGCCAAGCTAGTGAAGATACTTGTCTCGCCAGCATTCGAATACGATCAGCGGCCAGAGTTGATGGCTGTTGTTGGCCGCTCCTTTCAGATGGTCCGCCTTCAGTTTTTCGATGTAGGGCGCGTTGAAAAGCCCTTCCCTTTTGATCCGCTGCTCCGACAAAACGTCCTCCATCAGCGGCCGCAGCTCCTTCTTGAGCCAGTTCTTGATGGGAATGCTAAAGCCTTCCTTCTTGCGGTGGAGAATCTCCTTTGGGAGCTTGCCGGCCATGCACCGCTTGAGCAGGTATTTGCTTTGAAAACCGTTCAATTTCAAATGGCTTGGCACTCCGGCCGCGAACTCCACGACCCTGTAATCGAGAAAGGGTGTTCGCGCTTCCAGGGAGTTTGCCATACTCATGCGGTCGACCTTAGCCAGAATGTTATCGACGAGATACGTCTTGATGTCGGCAAACTGCGCGCGCCAGAGCGGATCCGCTTCTTTGACCGCATCGAGATAGGCCACAAAACGCGAGCACGTATCGAGCCCGCCTGCCGACCCTCTTAACTCCTCGCTGTAGAGCTGGCTCTTCTTCTCCTCCGTCATGAAGGTACTCCAGCGGAAATGCCGAAGCGACGCAGGAAGAGCCGATCCCTCCACAAATCTCTTGAGTTTGTTGACCGCCCCCTTTTTCTGGGAGGAAGGGGGGATACAGTTCATCAGCAGAGGAATCCAGCGGTGCCTCAGGGCGCCGGGCAGTTTCTGGTAGTACCGCGCAATCTTGTCGGCGACATACCACTCATAGCCCGCGAAAAGCTCATCCCCTCCGTCACCGGAGAGGACCACCGTGACGTTGCGCCGGGCAAGCTGCGATACCAGGTACGTCGGGAAAACGGAGACGTCCGCCAGGGGTTCACTGAGAAACCCGACGAGATGCTGCACCAGATTTACGACATCGGGTTTAATGATGAGCTCGTGGTGATCGGTGCCGAAGCGCTGCGCGACGATCCTGGCGTATTGGGTTTCATTGTAGGAGGGGTCGTCAAAACCGATGGAAAAAGTCTTCACCGGGCGGTTCATAGCCTGGGCCATCAAACAGACGATTGTGCTCGAATCGATCCCGCCGCTCAGAAAGGCGCCCAAAGGAACATCGCTCAGGAGTCTCCGGCTCACGGAGTCCTGAAGCAGTTCCCCCAGCTCCTGGCAAAGATCTTCCTCGCTCGTCTGGCGCTCCGTGTACGGGATTTCCCAGTAGTGAATCCAGAGCGGCCGGCACTTCAGGGTGCTCGATGACGGCCTTGGGTTCCGACCCAAAGACCAGCGCGCGCTCGTTCAGAAAATAGTAAAGCGGTTTCACGCCCAGCCTGTCCCTCGCCAGCATTAACTTTCGCAACCGCTGGTCCCAGATCGCGAAGGCAAACATGCCGTTCAGTTTCTTGACGCAGTCCTCGCCGTACTCTTCGTAAGCGTGCACGATGGTTTCGGTATCGGTGTTAGTCGAGAATCTGTGTCCTTTGCTTTCCAGCTCCCGCCGCAACTCGGGGAAGTTGTAGATTTCTCCGTTGAAGACGATCCAGACGCTGCCATCTTCGTTGGAGATAGGCTGGTGGCCCGTCACGAGGTCAATGACGTTGAGGCGTCTCATCGCGAGACCCACGTTCTGGTCCACAAAGAAGCCTTCATCGTCCGGGCCACGGTGCGTGAGCGTGTCGGACATTCTCTTGAGCTCTTCGGGCTGGACCGCCCTGGAGCGGTCGTCATAAATTACGCCGGCTATTCCGCACATAGGTTATTCGATGGCCATCCGCAGGACTAGTTCGGTCTTTTTCACAAACGACTGAAAACTGTAACGACTCTCGTAGAGCTTGCGCGCATGCGCGCCCACTTTCCGGGCACAAGCCGGGTTTTCGAGAAGAGACAGGATCCCGAGAGCCAGGGCCTTCGGGTCGGGGGCCACCAGGACGGCCACGTCTTCATTCAGTACCTGGGTGTGCGTAGGGAGATTCGTGGCCACCATGGGCTTCCCGGATTGCAAGTACTCATAGACCTTGAGGGGCGTGTTGGTTCCGACGGTTCTGGGGGATACCAGCACTTCGGCAAGCCTCATGTAGCCCGCGATCTCCTTGGGGGGCCGCTGGCCTGTGAACCGAAAATGGGACGACAAACCGCGCTGCGCCACCAGGTCTCTGTAGTGCTGAACCTGCTCCGGCTTCCCTCCTACGAGGAGAAAAACGGCGTCCTGCGCGCGAGCGACAACCTGCTCCACGCTTGAGAGCAAAAGGTCTATCCCCTGATAGGGCTCAAAATTCCCCGCGTATAAGACGACCCTCTTGCCTTCCAGCGAGTTATCCAGTCTGAATCTCCGGAGACTCTCCTCAGAAACGACCTCGGGATCCTCGTCTACGCTAGGAACGTTCTCAATCATCAGGTGAGGCACCCGGCCGTTGAGCTTTCTGACCTGCTCCGCCAAGGCCGGGCAGATGGTGATGACAGCATCGCTGGAATTGATGGTCCGGCTCTCAAGCCATTCGAAGAGACGAACCATGGGGCGGAAACGAGTGTACTGGAAGTTCGTCAACTGCTGCGGTAGCGATGAATGCATGTCGTACACGTGCGGGACCCGAAACATCCGCGCGAGGAGAACGCCGAAGAAACTGGCCTCTTCATGCGTGTGCAGCAAGTCATACCGTTTGGTCAGCATCAAGCCCAACGCTCTAAACAGCAGGAGCACATCCAGGAACAGCTTCGTTTGGGAGGGTCCGATCGGCACGTGACGGACAAAACGAAGGACGGGTGTGCGAAAAATCGCTACGCGAGGAATTACGAGGTTCTGTCCCACATGGTAGGTCACCAAATCCACATCATGGCCAAGCTGCGATAAGGCTCGAAGTCTTCCGGAAACACTGAACGGCGTGCCGCGGGGCTCAAAAAAAGGCTGCGGTGCGATCATCAGTATGTTCATCATCCCCTCGGAAAGGCGAGTGCTTCCGGCGTTGCCGGAATTCCTCGTGACTGTTGTGTAAGTGAGAAGGTGTGTGGCTATGAGGGGATTTGAACCGACCCGCGTAGCTCCGCCCTTTCAGTCACATGCTCTTTCGTAACTGATTGGGCTGCTTGAGCTTAAATCGCTCTTAGCGCCTCAAGTGCTTTCGATCGGAGGGGCCAGCCGGCCTGCGGTGAAAATCTGTCGTCGCGCTCGCTGGAACCAAAACCCACCAAAAAGCAACTCCCTGCAACAGCCCCGCGATCTCAGGCGATACTCCTCCTGAGCTGCTGACGAGAGAGAAGACTTCCAGGGGGGAGACTCTCTACCGCGCGACTTACAAATTATGTGCAAGAATGTACAGGACAACGGGTGTGAGTTTCAATTACACCTACGGCGTAACCATCCAGGTTACTCCCGTTTTGCAGGAGGATTCTCTTCGCTCCCTTAGCGCCTTCGCGGTGAAAACTGAGTACCGAATTCACCCCGAAGACGCCAGGACGCAAAGGGCTGCCGAAAGAAGCAGGAAATTCTGCATTACTGGCCTCGGAAAGACAATTGCGTGGAGTCTCGGGAAAGCTGCCGATAATGAAGGAAGGCCCCAAGTGGGCGAATCCGACAGTTTGTCGCTTCAGGTTGTTTAAATATCCTGGAGGACGTGAACGAATGCGGATGAGATGAAAAGGGAATAGGGAGTCATAGAGGACTGAGATGGATATTTCGGTGATCGTCCCCTTTTACAACGAGGAAGGCTACGTAGAGCAGTGCGTCCAGGCGCTTCTTTCGCAAGACTATCCGAAAGAGCGTTACGAAGTCATCCTGGTGGACAACAACTCATCCGATCGGTCGGCGGAGATTGTCAGACGTTATCCCGGGATCAAGCTGCTTTCGGAAGGCTTGCAAGGAGACTTCGCCGCGCGTAACCGGGGCCTGGCCGCGGCGACCGGCAAACTTGTCGCTTTCACGGATTCCAATTGCGCTCCCGAGAAGGATTGGTTGAGGGGCATTTCCGCAGCCATGCTCGATCCCGGTCTGGGCATCGTACTGGGCAGAGTGCAGTTTGCCTGCGATTCCGCTCCTCTCTCCATGATGGCGGCCTACGAATCTGAAAAAGCCGCGTACATCCTGTCCAGCAATAACAAAGAGATTTACGTCGGGTGTACCAGCAATATGACGGTTCGGAAAGCGCTGTTCGACCGCATCGGGCCCTTCTCACCGGTATTTCGAAATTCGGATATCGTCTTCGTGCGCAAGGCAGTCGACGAGCACTCTTGCGGCGTCGTCGGCTATTTTCCCGAGATCAGCGTCCGGCATCTGGAAATCTCGGACTTACGGGGGTACTACCGCAAGCTCCTTACCTATGGCCAGGATTATCAAAGGTACGGCAAGGTCGCTTCGGTCAGGCCGCTGAACAGTATCGAGCGGCTTGGCGTCTTCAAGAAGACCATTCAAAACCAGAGATATTCACCCGGGAGATCCGTCCTTCTCTTTCTTCTCCTCTCGCTTGGCGGACTGTGCTACGACCTGGCGCGCTGGCGCGCAAACTCGGGCCCGAAACCGCCAATGGAGCCCGTGCTGGGCTCGAATCGCTAAAAATCCCTCTCCGCGAGGTCATCCATGCGGAACATCCTTACGCTGCTCGCGGGCAACTGCCTGGGCACCGTGGTGGGAGCTGTCTTCTTTCTTTCCGCCTCCCGGAATTTCAGCCTTTCACAGATGGGGTTGTATGGCGTGGCGATCAGCGTTCAGTGGATCCTCGCCGGCATAGCGGGGACGGGACTGCACGTGGCAACCGTTCGATTGACCACTGCCCACCTGAGCGCCGGCAACCGCGCTGCAGCGGCGGGGGTGGTTGCCCTCGCGGTCATGACGGCTTCGGCGATCAGCCTGTCAGCGGCAGCGTTTTGTTTAGTACTTTCTCGGGTGGTCTCCTTGTTCCTTCCCGGAGAACTGCTGGCAATGGCTGCCCTGTGGGCAGGGGGGCGGTTGGTGTTGGAGTGCGTTCGCGCCGGCCTCCTGGTACAGCAACAATACACGCGTGTTTGCCTGCTGATGTGCCTGAGCGCGATTACGGGACTGGGGTCGCTGGGGGTGGCGTTCCTGCGCGGGCCTCTGACGTTGGAGAGTTTGCTCGCAGCTCACGTGTTTGGCCTGGGAGCCGGTGCTATTGGCGGCCTGGCATTCCTGCTGCCTCTGTGCGATTCGGGCATCCAGGTTTCGACGGGGCGGTTGCGGGAACTCTGCGTTTATGCCTGGTGGCCGGCCCTTAGTGAAGGATCCAGATTGGTTCAGGCCAACATCGGACCTTTTGTGCTTGTCTCCCTGGCCGGGCCCGTCGAGGCCGGGTTGTTCAGCCTGGGGCGTTATCCGGCGTATCTGTTTGATATGATTGGGGTCAGCCTGTTTCAGTACTGGCTGCCCGCGGCAGCGCGCGAAGCGGGAAACAAACGTCTGGTTCCCTTTCTGGGGCGCCAGCTGCAGTTGGCCAGCGCGGTGGGATTGTGCCTGCTCCTCAGCGCCGTGGCTGTCCGGCCGTTTCTGCCCTGGCTGGGGTCTAACTTCGCGGCCGCTGCCTCCCTGTTCGTGCTCAACGCCCTCGACATCGCTTTGTTCGTGCTCATCAGGCCGATCGAGGCAGCGTACCATGGGCTGCGCAAGCCGCATCTGGAGCTGCTGGCCCGGGTCAGCCGCTTCCCGTTACTCCTGGGAGCGGCGCTCGTACTGGCCTACCGGTTCGGGGCTGTGGGGATGGTATGGGCGCAGATACTCTCCAACCTGGTGGCCCTGGGCGTCGCGAGCTGGCTGCTCTGGCGGGAACTCGATCCGGGGGCTCGCGTCCAGGTGCTGAATACCCTCTACCGCAGAGGATGATGAAAAGCCTGGGAACACGAGATCGACCCAGACCCCGGCCCGCGATCAACCTGCGTGGATGAAACTGAGCCTGAATTCACCGCGAAGACGCAAAGGGCTTCGACTCAGTTTTCACCGCGAAGGCGCTAAGGGGTCATGGAACCTTGGTGGTAGAGGCTGGGTTGGAATTGAAAAGGGGATCACGCAAGGAACCGGAGACCGATCCGGTATCTGGGACCGTTAGGCGTTTCCTGCGTCCATCGCACTTGCATGAATAACGGAAGTCCCGGAGGGACCTCGGCGAGAAAGATCTCGCATCGCATGGGGCGAAAAACGTGAACCAATTGATCAGTCAGCAGGCAGAGGCCCCCGCTGCTAATGTTCTCGACCCAGGCTTTAATGACGCCGTTACCATGTCCGGATGTTTCCAGTAACGGCAGCTCCACTCCCCGCCACTGACAACGAAGCAGGTGTCGTAAATATTCGCGTCTTTCCTTACCGTTGATAGGTTCCATAGAGACAGAACATTAACGTACTCCCTTCCCGCCGATCAATTCTCCAAATGGGTTAGTCGCTGCAACCCTCTGTTTTGGAAGCAGATCACCGCGGGCGATGTTCATGCTGGGCGGTAAAGATCCTTCCGACAATCCCGGACCGCGTGGTGGCGCCCATCTTGACCATGACAAGGCGCAGGAAGGCCTTAACCGTGTTGGGGCTTATTTTCATTCGAACCGCAATTTCCTTGCTCGTCAGGCCCTGCAACAGAAACGTGATGGATTCCTGCTCGCGCTCGGTCAGGTGATACTGCTCGGCCAGTTTTGAAATATCAAACGGGGCCGTGGGGTATCGCTCGATCAGGAGGGCAAAATTCGAAACACTGGCAGCCTTCGGCGAGCCCGCGCGGAGAGGAAAGGCCCGGCACAAATAGCGCCTCTTTCCCGAGATGAGCTGGGTCACGACACCGGATTCCATAGAAGATTGTTTGTCACCCAGGATCGACTGGACCTTTCCTATAAGAAAGCTTTCGACGGAATCGATGCTTGCCGGCTTCTCCGGATAGGCCAGAATCTCTATTGCTTCATCGTTAGCGTAGATGGGCTTCAAGGATTCCTGCATGAGCAAGAAACCGTCTGCAGTTGTTTTCATTCGTGACTCCAATAAATTCAAATCGCGTAGGCTGGCGGGGGGCCTTTGGCCATCGGCATAATCTCGAGCAATGTAACCGTTTTCCGGGTTGGGGAATAAGCAGCGATTCCTGATCCCAGGCTGTTCACAATCAGGGCTTATCATAGATGCTTTGCCGGAAATGACAATGGCCCGAACGTGCTGACCAGACTGGCACCGGGGCCGCGCCGGACGTCACCACGCATCCCACTGGGGGGAATGCGTCCTTCCTTTGGCCACCGCGATTATGCCTGCTGCCAGGCTTCTCTCACGCAAAGGGCATGCCGTGCCTCGCGCACAGACAGGCAGCATACGGGGAACTATCGATTCCTATTGATAATGATTTCAGTGATGCCTTTCCCGGCCGGCCTGTCGCCCTGGCCAACCAGTCGCGCAGCGCTATCAGGACGGATAGTCCACGCAATCGATCTGATAGTAATTTCTTAGTAATTTCTAGTAATTTCCCCTACGCGGGAAGCCGGCAGGCAGAAGCGGGTACAATTAAAAGTGGAACTCAAGCAACGCGGCCGGAGAAACTGTGAAAAATTGTATTTCAAACCAATGACATCCAAATGGCGGTGATCGTTTTCGTGAAATTCGTGGAATTCGTGGCGGTTTTATTGGCCACGAATTCCACGAATTAACACGAATTAAATTCTCCACAGCTTCTGAGGAGTTCACGGCAGCGTGAACTGATTCCCACTTCTAATGGCAGAAGCCTCCGATGTCCAGTGATCCGGAGGACGCTCCAGAAACAGGCGGCGCTGCACTTCGATGGCGCTTCTCAGAGCGACAGGGCCGCCTGCAGCATGGCCTTGGTGTATGCGACGTTGTAGATTTCCCCGGCGAATCCGCCGCCACCGGGATATTGATTCCGGATCGGACCACACTCGCGGTCGAAGTCGATCGCGCGCGGGTGTTCGGGGTAGAGCGCCCGCGGATACTTTTGCCGCACCAATTCCTTCATCACCGCGAACATGTCGACCTGGCCCTCGTCCAGGAACACTTCGGTGTACTTCTCATAGGGCACTCTGACCCGGACATTGCGATAGTGCACGTGATTGATGCAGTCCCTGGATCCGAAATAGCGGCACACCGCCACCGGGTCCTCGCCCATCTCCCGCGTCACGCCGCAATCGAACGTGATTCCGTTTGCCGGGCTCCGGACGATGTCAACCAGGCGCTTCCACCCGGCGACGTTCCCCATGATCTGTCCGGATCCTCGGCTGATCGGCGCGGGCGGATCGTTCGGATGGAGGGCCAGCCGGACGCCGGACTCGACGGCCACTGGGACGACTGCTTTCAAGAAGTAGGTGACATTGCTCCACATTTCTTCGAGGCTATGGGCCCCTTCGTTCGGAAGCGGCGGCAGGTCTTTGACCTTATCGTGGTCGAAGGCCGTCATTCCGGCGCCTGCCCTGCCTATTTCCTCGTAATAGCCCTCTACGAGTCGGTGCGCGTAGAAGTTGTATTCGATCACGGGGAGACCCGACTTGCCGGCCGCGCGGATGGACTGTATGACCTTGTCTATCTCCTCGTCGCGGCCTGGCCTTCCATAGAGGGTGTTGCTGAATCCAGAGATCATCATGTTACACAGCGTCAGGCCGGCGGCCTTGAATCGCTCTATCCAGCCGCGGATGCCGGTCTCTTCCCAAGGAATCCTGGGCCCCTCCATGAGGACATAATCCACACCGATTTGTTTCAACCGCCGCATCCTGGCCTCATCGGTGTTCTGCGCGATTCCCAGGCAGATCTTGGGTCTGTTGGAGCTTTCGGCGGGCGGCCACGAGACCCGCGCCTCGGCAAGAGTCACGGGCGACAGAGCTGCCCCACCCATTGCCTGCATCATCCTTCTTCGGGATAGTCCAGAGCTCATGAGTCAATCCTCCTGGTTTGACATCCTTTTCCCAAATACAGGGTGCAATTCGAAGAAGTGCGAGTCAATTTTTGGGCGCCACGGTCAGGCGCGTGTCAATAGCCCGGTCGTGAGAGACTGTGAAAAATTGCAACCACCGATGAACACAGATGAACACCAAATCCGTTTTATCTGTGCTCATCTGTGTTCATCTGTGGTTTCGTTCATACTTTTGGTTGGCTCGGCTGCCCTGTGGAATTCGTGGCGCTTTTACTGGCCACGAATTCCACGAATTTAGCACGAATTAAATTCTCAACAGCTTCTGAGAGAGTCAAAGGCAACATGAATTGACTCCCACTTCTAGTTGCACCCCCAAGTACGGTACGACTGTGTCCTTCGGTCTTTTAGGTGAAGTCTAACGGATGTGAGGACCGCTTCCAACCGCTGGCGAAACACTTCGGAAAGAGCGCGGGTATTGGCCGCGAAAACCGCCGAGGCGAGGATCACTTCGCTGGCTTGCCGGTCTCCAGCATCATCTCGATCATCGTGCGCCGGAAACCGAACCTCTCAAAGAGC
>QHZE01000325.1 GCA_003225335.1 Acidobacteriota bacterium | reverse complement strand
TCCGTGACAGCCTGTATTGTCAATCAGGTACTCGGCGTCCTCCGGATTGGCAAGTGCTGCTCCATGGGCAAGCAAGATGATCTCTGGGCAAATCCGCTTGGCGATTTCAAAGTGGGTTTGACTGCGTTCGGCCGTCTCCTGCAGAGACAGACCTCCTTGATAACCGGTTGAACCCCCCCGGGTGATCCCGGCATGGAAAATAAAGATATCTGGAGCCGCTTGATGCATCAGTTCCTCGGTGTCTTTCCGATTGAAGGCATAGCCAATCGTCAGCATATCCAATTCATGCGCCAGGTTAAGCATATCAATCTCCCGTTGATAGCCGAG
>QHZE01000324.1 GCA_003225335.1 Acidobacteriota bacterium | reverse complement strand
ATCTGGAGTTGAGATCGAACTCCCTGCGCCGCCCTTTCAGGGGCTTTCCGCAATTTGGCCCTTCAACCCAGGGCTTGCGCCCTGGGCTGTCCTGCTGGACCCCTTCGGGGTCCTTGGTTTCGCGCCAGAAACTATATAGCTAGCCGCTGGAAAACGCTCCGCGCATGGGTGTGTTGGACTGGCATTCCGCACAAGACTAACGCAGATGCCACCGGAAGGGGACTGACGACTGCCCGAACGGGTTGTTCAGTGTCACCACCTGCATTAAGGTGGTCTAACGCGATGCAGCGGACCCGCGCATGAACCGAGAGTCCACAGGCGAGCGCTGGAGGGTGCGGGCCGCTGATCGCGAGCGTTAGACGTTCAAGACCGGGTGGTGCAATTCCCGGGAACGGCGTAATATAGACGCATGATGACGTTCAGCATCGAGATCGAGCAGGAAGAGGACGGTCGCTGGATCGCTGAGGTGGCTGAACTGCCAGGTGTCCTCGCCTATGGCTCCACTCAAGAGGATGCGAAAGCTAAGGTTCAAGCGCTCGCCCTCTGTGTTGTCGCCGATCGCCTCGAGCATGGGGAAGCGGGGCCCGAGCTGATGAGCATTTCCTTCAATGCTGCATGAGTCTGATAGCCAAGCACTCGAGCTCGGCATGTGCTCGCAGCTCTCTTACGGAACGAGGGCGCGCAGTCCTGCGCACCCCACCAAACAGGCTCAACCTCGCGTACCTGGCCCAGTTCCCCGAGTACGTCGAATTCCGGGCTCGAAGTCAAAGCGGCGCGAAGTGCCGAGATCGTGTGAGAATTCAGCTCGCCGCTCGCGGCCGCGCGACATGTCGTTATCCGAACAGGTTAGAAGCGGCCTCGAATGTATCGCAGCTTACGGCGCTGTGAGATAGAATGTAGTGGTCCGGAGGTTGGGTGGCATGAAAACGGCCAAAGAGGAGGTTCGCGAGCTCCTCGAACATCTGCCCGAAGACCCATCCCTCGAAGATATCCAATACCACATCTATGTTCGTCAAAAGGTGCAAAAAGGCCTTGACGCTGCACGCGAAGGGAATGTGATTTCGCAGAATGAAGTCGAGAAGCGGATGTCTCGATGGCTCGAGAGGTAGTCTGGACAGAACCGCTTGGGAAGACTTGGCTGCCGCAGCAGACTACATTGCTCGAGACTCAGAGAGCTACGCGGCCACGTTCGTTCAGGAGGTCAAAGATGCTGCAGGCTCGCTGACCGAATTCGCTGAAAGAGGGCAAGTCGTCCCAGAGTTTGCAGACGAAACGATCCGCGAGCTGCTGATCAGGCCCTCTCGACTCGTCTACAAGATTACGGACGACAAAGTCTTCGTACTCACTGTGATTCATGGTGCAAGACGCAGATGGCGCACTTGATTCCAGAAGCCGGGTAAGAACGCGGTGCAGCGCTCGGCCGGATTGGTCCGTGGCGGTGGAGCTCCGGTCTTGATCAGAAGCCCTGGTTTTTGCCGGCTGCCGCTGAACGCGGGCGTTAGCCGGACTACTCATTCGCGTGCCAGCCTTCGGGCTCCAAGGAATGGTCATTCCAACATGCTGCTGCTCGATGACGACGATGAATTGGATGCGTCGGTAGACGAAGCAGAGGCGCATCTCGTAGCGCAGCTAGGACATAGTGGGCTCCAGCGGATCGACGAGAATCTCCGGAAGCACGCACAACGTCACTGGCTCAAGGTCGCTCGCGTTGTTGCTGATGCCGTGCAAGCGGGTGGGTTCTCCGTGTCGGACGAGAATGTCGTCAGGCTTCACGTGCGTCGGGTTAGCGCTCTCGTCGAGTTTGGTGCTTTCGAGGCCCAAGGCGATCTGCGGAAACCCCGTTGGAGTGAGGTGCGGGTCGCACAAGCTGACGAGGTTTACTGATCGAAGCTTCGCTGCCTGCAAGCCGCTGGAGCCGACCGCTGAAAAGCGCTGCGGCTCTCCCTGATAAGCTCAGTCCGGAAGCTGATCGGAAAGCGCTGGCAGATGGTTTTTCCCCTTACGTTGCCCAAGGAGAAAGATGCATGGTGCGCTGGCGCCCGAATATCCCGAATATCATGACTCTTGTGCTGTGTCTACTTTTCACTGCCGGGCTGGCATCGCCGCAGTCGCCCGGCGCGCTGGGGGCTGATGGGAAGAAAGGCACGATCTGGTACATTCCGCACACTCACTGGGAAGGTGCGGTCTTCAAGACGCGCGAAGAATACCTGGAGATGGGCCTGCCCATCATTCTGCGCGCGCTCAACATGCTGAAGCGTCACCCAGCCTACAAATTCACCTTGGACCAGGCTGCCTTTATAAAACCCTTTCTGGATCGATATCCCGAAGAAGAGGCAACCTTCCGCAAGTTTGTGGCTGAGGGGCGGCTGCAGTTGGTGGGAGGGATGAATATCATGCCGGACATCAACATGCCCGGCGGTGAGTCCTTCATCCGGCAGGTCATGATTGGCAAAGGTTTCTTTCGCGAACGGCTCGGCGTGGAGATCACGACCGGCTGGTGTCTGGATTCGTTCGGACACCACGCCCAGATGCCCCAAATCCTGAAGCTGGCCGGAATGAATTCCTACTGGTTTTTTCGCGGAGTCGCCAACCTGCAGGTCCCCTCGGAGTTCCAGTGGCAGGGCATAGACGGAACGAAGATTGCCGCCTTCTGGCTTCCTTACGGCTATGCCGTGGCTTACGGATCGCCCGCCAACCTTCCGGGATTCGACTACTTCTTTCGGCAAGTCTACGAAGGACTCAAACCGTTTGCGAGGGGCAGCGACATCGTGGGACTCGCCGGAGCGGATGTGAGTGAACCAGAGGAGCACATTCCCGCTCTTGTAGAAGAGTTCAACCGCAAGAGCGACGCGCCTTTTCAGATTCGCATCGGGGTTCCGTCGGAGTTTGAAACCGTGGTCGCGCAACGAGGCCAGCAACGTGTGATCACCGGGGAGCTGAATCCGATATTCCAGGGAATCTACAGCAGCCGGATCGAGGTCAAGCAGTGGATACGTTCCCTGGAGAACCTGCTAACCGTTGCGGAGAAATTAGGCTCTCTGAGCAACTGGTTGGGAGCGCCCTTCGATATGGCCAGTCTCTGGCGTGCCTGGGAGCCGATGACCTTCAATCAGACCCACGATCTTGCTTCCGGCGTTATGGTCGACAAGGTTTTTGAAGACACGGTTCGCGGCTATGAGTTTTCGAAACGTTTGGGTGATGAGTTGGTGCGCACCTCGCTGGAGAAACTGGTTTCGAAGATCGACACTCGGGGAGAAGGCATCCCCTTGGTCGTCTTTAACCCTTTGGGCTGGCCTCGCACCGATGCCGTGGAGGTCAATGTGGGGATCAGCGAGCCAGGAGCCATTGCTCTGGCCTTGACAGGTCCCGAGGGGGCTCGCGTCCCGCTGCAGCTCACGGGTGCGGAGCAATATGCTGATGGTGGATTGCGAAGAGTTAAGGTGACGTTTGTCGCCCGTGATGTGCCTGCTTTCGGCTACAGCGTTTATCGGGTTCTTTCCAGGTCTTTGGCTAGCAATGAGAAGCTGGAAGGCCGCACTGGCGGGGAGTCTGTCGCCACGCGAATGGGGGATTCCGTTGCCCAGCGTGATACAGGATTCATTGAGAACGAATTCTACCGCGCCACCTTTAACCTGTGGACTGGCGAGATGACCAGCCTGTACGACAAGTCAGATAATTGGGAGAGCTTGAGTGGCCCGGCCAACGTCGTGGCCCGGGAGCATGACGGGGGCGACTTCTGGGAACTCTACGGCAACCTGCACGGCGGCCGGAACATCGCGATGACCAAGCAGCACTTGCCGCCTCGTGCTGGCCAAGCCTCGTTCAGCAGCGAGCAGGTGGGTGGCAGCGGCAGGACCCGCCAAGGCCCGGTGTTCTCGGAGTATTCGGTGTCACATCCCTTTGGGAGCGGACAGTTCTCAACCGTGGTTCGGCTCTATCAAGGGATTCGACGTGTTGAGGTTCGAACGCAGATCCTCAATAACGAGAAGTTCGTGCGCTATCGCGTTCTCTTCCCAACAGCAGTACGGGATGGCAAGGGTACTCACGAGATTCCCTTTGGAGCGATCGAGCGGCCCCTGGGCGTGGAGTTCCCGGCTCAGAACTGGATTGACTATGGAGATGGCAGCAAGGGCGTGGCGTTGCTGAACCGTGGCCTGCCTGGCAACAATGTTGGGGACAACACGCTGATGCTCTCGCTGATGCGCTCAGCGCGAATTCAGGCCTATGCGTACCACGGAGGCTATGAGTCTGGAGTCTCTTCGGACTCTGGTTTGGAAGTCGGCAAACAGTTCACTTTTCATTATGCTCTGGTCCCTCACTCGGGCGATTGGCGAGAGGCGGGCACTGCCCGCGCCGGGCACGAGTTTAATCATCCACTGATCGCGACCACGGCTGGACCCCATGCGGGTCCCCTCCCTAGGCACTGGGGCTTGCTCGAGGTGTCGAATGCGAATGTGCTGGCAACCGTGCTCAGGCCGGCAAACGATGGGTCTACCGTTGTCAGGCTCTATGAGTCCGCTGGAAAGGCGGCACCAGGAGTGAGAGTGAAATTCCGTGTCAAAGTGATCTCCGCGGAAGAATCCAATCTCCTCGAAGACGCCGGACGCAAGCTTTCGGTGTCAAGTGACACGCTTCAGTTCGGCCTGGGCGCCTATGAGATCAAAACCTTCAAACTCCGGTTACAGCCACTTCAGTGAGTGGAGGTGAGACTCATGAGCGACTGCCGGATCGATGATCACATCAGGATCAACCTGGCGGAATTGAATGAAACACGTCATCATCCTGCCCGACTTGGGGCAAACTACCAGTGAAGCAAGGATTGTGTCCTGGCTGAAGAATTCCGGGGACAAGGTAGCCATGGGCGAGCCTCTCCTGGAGGTAGAAACCGACAAGGCCACGATGTATCTGGAGGCTTACGTCGGGGGCTACCTTCGCAAGAAACTGGCCAGCGAAGGCGAGATTGTGACGGCCACAAATCCGGTGGCCATTGTGACAGATACCCCGGATGAGAGTTTTGAAGAAGAGGCAGAAGCCAGACCAGCTTCTGCCGTTCCTGCAGCAAAACCACTCTCGGTAACAGGCACCGCCACCGTCGTTTCAGAGCCAGTGGCTGCAGTGCCAGCCGCCCGAGCGTTAGCCAGGCAGCTGGGCATTGATCTAAAAAGGATTTCAGGTAGTGGGCCAGGGAGACTGATTACCAGCGCAGATGTCGAGCGGTTTGCGTCGCGGCGGGAGAGCCCCGCCGTGGCGGTGTCTACTGGTCAGGAGAACGGGCCGTTGCTGGCTATGGCTGCTCTTACCTCAAGCAGCAAATCTTCGATTCCTCATTTTTATGTCACGGTGGATCTCGACGTCTCGGCTGCCGAAGCATGGCGGTCTCGCTGGAATGAAACCCATCCTCACCTGAGAGCCTCAGTCAACGACTGCCTGGTGCGTGCAGCCTCGGCGGCCCTGGCCGAGAGCCCTCGTCTGAATGTCAGAGTCGCCAGCGGCAAATACGAAGAGCACAAAGCCGCGGATGTCTTGCTGGTGGCAGGTGCGGACAGCGGACTGTCGCTCGTGCCCCTGAGCGATCCTCATGCGGGAGAATTCGAGCCGTATCTGGGCAGGATCAACGAGGCTTTGGGAGCGGCCAGAGAAGGCAAGGTCCGACAAGCTTCCGGGGCGGTGCGCCCCGTGCTCGCTGTTTCGAACCTTGGCATGTACGGCGTGAAGGAGTTCGCGGCCATTATTCCACCAGGCTGCTCTTCTATCCTGGCGATTGGAGCGATTCGAGACCAGCTCGTGTTGCGGAAGGGCGAAGTTGAAACGATCAAAGTGTGCAGCGTGACACTGTCGGCGGATCATCGGGTGGTGGACGGAATCGCCGCGGCCCAATTTCTGGAAAGGATGCAGTTTCATTTGAATTCGCTATGAACCAGTCTCTGCTGACGAGGGAACGGCGGCTGGGCATGTATCGCAAGATGCTGCTTTGCCGGATGTTTGAAGATCGAGTGAATTCTCTCTTTTTGCAAGGCAGAATGCCCGGAACCATTCACCAGGCGCAGGGACAGGAAGCGTCCGCGGTGGGTGTCTGCGAGGCTTTGCAGGTGGGCGACATGCTGACCAGCACGCACCGTCCACACGAGCACGCCGTGGCTCGCGGCATTCCAGTAAAGTTCTTGATGGCGGAACTGTTTGCCAAGAGCACGGGCTGCTGTCATGGCAAGGGAGGATCGATGCACATGGGAGATGCCGAGCTTGGCATGCTGCCCGCCATCGCCATTGTGGGTGGAGGTGTTCCTTTGGCCGCCGGCTATGCGCTCTCTTTCAAGTATCTCAAGAAGCCCAGCGTCGCAGCCTGTTTCTTTGGGGATGGAGCAGTCAATCAAGGCGTCTTCCACGAGACGATCAACATGGCTGCTATCTGGGATCTGCCTGTCGTGTTCGTTTGCGAGAACAACAAATACGGCGCTTCCACCGTGATTGATTCGGTGATGAAGGTAAAGACGGTCAGTGCCCGGGCTTCTGCTTATGGCATTCCAGGAAAGACTGTGGACGGCAACGATGTTTTCGAAGTCTATCGAGCAACGCTGGAAGCGGCCGACCGGGCACGGACAGGGCAGGGGCCAACCCTGCTCGAATTAGAGACCTACCGCTTTGCCGGACATTCGCGCAGCGATCCTGGGCATTACCGCTCAAAAGAAGAAGTGGCTGCGTGGAAGAAGCGCGATCCCATCGTTCGCTTCGAAACCGACGCGCAGTCTTCCGGGCTTCTGACCGAGCCGGAGATCGTTGATTACCGGGCTTCGGTCGAAGCAGAGCTGAATGACGCCGTGGCGTTTGCAGAATCCAGTCCCAGTCCCCTTGCGGAGGAGTGTTTGACCGATGTCTACGCCGAATAACCTGATTGAGAAAACTGAAGTGGAAGGAAGAAAGCTCTCGATCGTCGAGGCGCTGCGGGAAGCCCTGCAGGAGGAGATGCGCCGGGATGAGCGAGTCATCCTGCTGGGCGAAGACATTGGGATTAAGGGCGGGTTCGGCGGGGCTTTCACTGTGACGCTGGGTTTGAGCGAGGAGTTCGGCTCCCAGCGGGTTCTCGACACTCCCATCTCCGAGGCGGGGTTCACTGGAATTGCCGTCGGCGCGGCCTTGGGAGGACTTCGACCGGTGGCCGATGTGCAGTACGGCGACTTTCTGTTTCTGGCCATGGACCAACTGGCTAACCATGCGGCCAAACTTCGCTACATGTCCGGTGGGAAACTAAAAGTTCCGATGGTGATGCGGGCCCCCGTCGGAGCGACCACGCGGGGCGCTCAGCATGGACAGTCGCTGGAATCCCACTTTATGCACGTGCCAGGGCTGAGGGTGGCATGTCCCTCCAATCCTTACGATGCTAAAGGATTGTTGAAAACCGCCATCCGCATGAATGATCCGGTGATCTTCTTCGAACACAAACTGCTCTACGGCAGCAAAGGCTCCCGCAAAGAAGCGGGAGGGCTCGAACTCTTTGGGACAGTGCCCCGCGAAGAGTACCTGTTGCCGTTTGGCCAAGCCAGCCGGGTCCGGCAGGGCAGGGATGTGACGATCGTGGCTAATCTTCTGATGGTGCACAAGTCTCTGCTGGCGGCGAAGACGCTGGCAGAACAGAGTATCGAAGCGGAAGTGATCGACGTCAGAACGTTGGTCCCGTTCGACTGGGAGACCGTCTTTGAATCGGTCAGCCGGACGGGCCGCTTGATCATCGTGCATGAAGACACGCTGACCGGTGGCTGGGGAGCTGAAGTGGCGGCGCGCGTGGCCGACAGTTGCATTGGTTATCTGCAAGGTCCGATCCGCCGCGTGACCGCACCCGATACCCCGGTTCCGTTTGCTCCAGTGATGGAGAATTTCTTCGTGCCTTCGGTCGAGAAGATCGTCAACGCCGTGAAAGAAATCTGTCAGTAAGCAGTTGGATGTTCGTTACCTATATGGATGTGATTTGCCTGGGAGTCCTGGTCGCCGACATTTTCGCCAGCCCTATGCCGGCGCTTCCACCAGGCTTTGCCAGATCTTACAGATGACCATCCCGTTGGAACAAGCCTCAGAAATTGACGCGAGAGGTTGTGACAATGCTCGCCGTCTTCCGAATGCTGCCGTGGGCGTATCCCTAGCTCTTGCTTTTCCGGGACGTTTCCACGACTCTAATCAATGAGGACCTGACCGATGTCCGACCGACTGATCGAACTTGCTATCGAAGCTCTCGAATCGAAGAGAGCGGCGATTGATGTGGAGATTGCTCAGCTCCGTAAGGATCTGCGTCCGACGAGAAGTCGCCGCCAGGTTCGCGCGCGGAGGACTCTCAAGAAGTCGCGCATTTCCGCCGCGGGTCGTAAGGCTCTGAGCGAGCGGATGAAAGCGCGCTGGGCGGAGTGGAGAGCGGAGCGGGCGAAGGAGGCTGCTGAAGCGCGGAAAGGAGGCCGACGGGCGAAAACCAAACCGAAGCACAAGGCAAGACCCATGGGAAGGAAAAAATCCTGAAATAAAGTGCGCGCTCGCGAAACAATATGGGCAGCCTCGAACTCGCCCTCGGCGCCTGGCGAGGTGGTAGCCGGGGCGAGCGCGGACGCCTCCGCCTCGCGTGAGGCTGGCTGGATCGCTTTCCGCATCCTTTTCGTTGAAGGCCTACACTTTACAAGAGACTTCCCCCGGGTGAACTCAGTGCGCGAAGACCTATTTCCTGGTCGGCGTGGGTTCGACGCATTTGATCACCAGGGGGGCGCGACCCGCCACGCTCAGCTTGGCGAATCCCATCAGGCACGGGTTGTGCCCGGTGGCGCATGCAATCGGAGATGGATTCTCGAGCCGGGCGGGAAGCCTTTTCTAACCACCCCGGAGGCACGACTGCGCTGTGCCCAACACAACATCGAGCCGACCTTCTGATAATCTCCGCAGCGCGATTCCCTGTCCCGCGTCTTTTATTGGCTCCAGCTGTACATCTTTACACTCGCGTGCAACGGTCTCTCTGAATCCACATTTGCCGTCCTCGCAATTCCCTGGCGCTGGTCTTACTTGCATTTTGGAGGTTGTTCGCGAAGGAAGATTTCTCAGCGCGTCACCTGCAGCATCGCATTGGTTTCGTCAGAGTC
>QHZE01000323.1 GCA_003225335.1 Acidobacteriota bacterium | reverse complement strand
GAGGCCCCACAACAAGCATTTTCTGCCAGATGAGAAAAGGCACATGATTCTCAGTCCTCTCCCCCGGTTTTCATCAACCTATTTCGTCTCGCGTTTCAAGAGATCTTTCTCGGTTTGCTTCAGCACCGTCAGCATTGCTTTCCTGGCCTTTTGGCGGTCTTTCGCACGGA
Organism: Acidobacteriota bacterium; assembly: GCA_003225335.1. GTDB lineage: Bacteria > Acidobacteriota > UBA6911 > UBA6911 > UBA6911 > Gp18-AA60. Next base: position 23,317 of record QHZE01000323.1, on the reverse strand, counting down.
TGGCGCGATACGCTTCCCAGTGATTCGATTTGATCAAACTAACTCCATATGTCAAGTTTTTTTTGATCTCTTCGTGATCCTTCCCGTCTTCGTGGTGGGTTGGGGCCGGCCTTTACCACGAAGACGCGAAGGCGCAAAGAATTGCCAAGTGTTTGGTTGCGGCTTTGCTACGTTGTACTACCAAGCTAGAAATCCTTTGCCAGCTGGAAAGAATTCTTCCGCTGATCGAAAACTCTTCGTGATTCTTCGCGCCTTGGCGTCTTCGTGGTGGATTTTGCCCGGATTTCAGTTGCTTCCCAGGGTCCGTCGCGATAAAAAGGCTCCCCGAAGCGAGACTCCCAGATGCGCACAATATAAGGAGAGGTTATGGTGATGAAGCGATTTGTCCTGTGCGTTATGGCGTTCGCGGCACTTTGCTTGACAATTCGATGGGCGGCGTACGGGCAGCAGGCTGGAACCGCCGCGGAGGCGCGAATGTACAATACGGCGAAGCTGAAATTGAAGGAAGGCAAGCCGATCGTTGGCGGAACCGTGTCTTCTTCAGATCCGGAAATCTATTGCGCGATGGCAAACGCCGGATTCGATTTTCTCTGGATCGAGATGCAGCATAGTCCGCTGACTCATCAGGATGTGGCCAGGATGATATGGGCCGGCAAGGGAGCTCCGGCGATTCCGTTTGTTCGAGTGCCGGATGCTACCGAAGGCGATATCCAGAAAGCGACAGACAACGGTGCGCTGGGTATCATCATTCCTATGGTCGAAACAATCGAGAAAGTCAAAGCGGCGGTCAAGTTCGCCAAGTATCCGCCCATGGGAAAGCGCAGCCAGGGCGGCGGCCAGTACGGCGCACTGTGGGGAAGTGACTATCGTCGAACCGCCAACGACAACATCATGGTGGTTGCCATGATCGAATCGCCCGCCGGCGTCGCGATCGCGGATGAGATCGCCGCCGTTCCCGGGGTCGATGTGGTTTTCGTCGCGAGCACCGACCTGGGCAGCTTTTCCGGATACCGACAGGGCGAGCCCCAGTACGAAGCATTGGTGACGCAGATCCACGATGCCACGTTGAAAGCCGGCCTCAAGCTGGGTGGCCCGCTGGCCTGGAAAAACCGTCCCGAATTCAGCTTTTTCCAGGGCCCCGGCGAAACCAACCTCATACGATCGGGAGCGCAGACAGCGCTTGGGACGAGCCCTTCGCCGGGTGGTACCAGGCCGGGCGTTGCCCCGACAGAGGGTGACCAGCCCCATGCGCCGGTAACGGCCAAGAAACCCTGAGCTGCAAGCCGCGGGCCCGCGCGGCAACCTCAGCGGGCCCAAAGAGGTAAAAAGACGTTCACTCTTGGATTTGAGAAAGGTTTGCCCATGAAGAAAGTAATATTGGCAGCTGCGCTGATGGCGGTGTCGGCGTCGGCGCAGGATGTGATGTGGGCACCCAAGGGGAAGCCGGCGCAATACCGGCCACCGCACAAGGCGCACACGAAGCTCGCGGATGTAAAGGCCAAGCACGACGGGGAAAAGGCCTGGCGCGAGCTCGTAGTCGACGACCAACACCTGCGAAGCGAATGGATCTTTTCGCCGGCGGGGAGCCATACGCCACGGATGCTCCATCCGGACACGCGGGTGTGGTGGGTGGTTTGGGAAGGGGAGGTCAAGTTCGCTATCGAGAAAGCAGGCTCGTTCGTTGCGCGGCACGGCTCGGTCGTGCAGGTGCCGATGCAGACGTGGTTTTCGTACGAGACCGTCGGCGATCGGCCTTCGCTGATTTTCGAGACGAACATTGCGGGTGCGAAGGCACTCTATGAGGATCAGAACGCCTGCTCGCCGCCGCCGGGGACCGAGTGGATGAAGGTCCGCCTCGGCAACCGGCCGGCGGGCGTTTACGACAAAAACAACAAGCCTCACGTGACGTTCGAAGAGGTTGCGGAAGCGTTCGAGTCAGGTAAGGTAAGAGGGACGCAGCGCATTGTCGAGGATGCGCGCGGCGCGGCAAATTTTATTTACGGGTACAACAGCAAGCTCCCGCCGCTCGATCCGAAAGCGAAGGGGCACTATCACCCCGAAGGCGCCGAGTTCTGGCTGATCCTCAAGGGACAGATACGGTATCCGATCGAGGGCGTAGGTACCATTATTGCGAACGAGGGAGATGTCGTTTACGTGCCCCAATACACATTCCATTTCCCCCGCTGGTGGGGCGAGGGCCCGTCCTGCCGGCTGGCAATGAACGGTTTCCCCTACATCGCGCACTTGTTTGAGCCGGATTGAGCTTCCCGGATCTCTTGGTTCAGGTGTCATCACGCGCTCCATCCAGGTATAGCGAGTGAGCCTCATATCGGCCAGTCAGGCCACCACTTCGGTCGTGCGACCGCTCCGGAGCGGCAGGAACTTAGCCAGGGGTGAGCGCTTTTTGCGAACCCCTGGAACCCGTGCCTACGTGACCAACGCGCCCCGGCAGGGGGCGCGGGGAGCGCCGGCAACCCCTGCCGGGGTGCGTATCGTTATTCGTATTCTATCCGGGGGTTCGCTTCGCTCACCCCCGGCTAAGCTCCTCTCGCCCCGCTGGGGCGGAATTCGGCGCGACTGAAGCCGTGCCCTCTCGTCCTGAGGCCATGCCACGAAGGCATCGTGGCATGGGCGTCTCGCCCGTGAATGACTGGGCGGTATGAGGATCACTCGCTATCGACAGGCTGTTCTCTGGAAAGGAGGTTCGCGTGTTCTTAAAGATGTTAGTGTTTCTGGCCGCGGTCGTCCTAGCCGCCGACGGCGTCCCCATCCACTACACCGTCCGGGGCAAGGGCGATCCCGCGCTGGTGTTTGTCCACTGCTGGAGCTGCGACAGCAAATTGTGGGACAACCAGGTCTCTGTCTTCGCCAAGGATCATCGCGTGGTCACGATCGACCTGCCCGGTCACGGGGAGTCGGGCAAGGGACGCAAGGACTGGTCTATTGGCGGCTTCGGCGAGGACGTCAAGACCGTGGTCGCGAAGCTGGCGTGGAAGAGAGGATACCCGCCGAACAAGTCGAAGCCATGTTGAAGCAGTTGCGGGCCGACTACAAGGGCGAGACGGCCAAGTTCATGACTCAATACCTCTTCGCGCCGAGCACGCCGGCCGCTGTCAAGGATCGCGTCCTCTCCCAGGCCATCTCCGCGCCCCCGGAGATCGCAATCCGGCTCCTGGAGGCAGCTATCGCATACGATCCGATCCCGGCCATGCGAGAGATCAAAGTGCCGATCCGGGCCATCAACGCCGACCTCCACCCCACCAATCTGGAGGGCAACCGCAAGAGTGCGCCGCAGTTCGACGCCGTGATCATGAAGGGCGTCGGCCACTATCCCATGCTGGAGGATCCGGCGCGCTTCAACGAGCTCCTGGCGGGCGTGCTGCGCGACTTGCGGAAGTAGGCCGGGCTGCAGGAGATAGGCGAATCGGGTTTCGAGCTCGGGACCTCGACAGGATGACAGGATCGTTTTGACAGGATAACAGGATTTACAGGATCAGGCAGAGCTCCGCGGATTCTTGGGCGGATTTCGTATATGGAGAGATAAGACGCGATGAGACCGTTTCGAGCGATAGTGTTGCCCGCACTTTTTTTCGGTGTCATCTTTGTGGCGAGCCCGCAAACGACCAGCGATTACCCGCTCGGACCGGATTCCAAACCCCAGCCCGGCGTTCCGAAGGGCGAAGTGCTCAAGTTGAGCTTCGACCAGTCGAAGATTTTCCCGGGCACGGCGCGGGATTATTGGATCTACGTACCGGCGCAATACGTGCCTGAGAAGCCTGCCTGTCTCTACGTGAATCAGGATGGGATTCAATCGGAAGCGCCCACTGTGTTCGACAATCTGATCCACAAAAAAGAGATGCCCGTAACCATTGGAGTTTTTGTGATGCACGGGCGGGTGAAGGCGGCGGACGCCAACGCCGCTCTGGACCGGTTCAACCGCAGTTACGAGTATGACGGACTGGGGGACAACTACGCGCGTTTCCTTCTCGAGGAGCTTCTACCTGAAGTCGAGTCGAAGGCGGCTTCGGACGGTCGGCCGATCCGGCTTTCACACAACGGGAACGACCACGCGATCGGCGGGTCGAGCAGCGGCGCAATCTGCGCTTTCACTGCGGCGTGGGAGCGGCCCGATGCGTTCAGCCGCGTGTTCAGCGCGATTGGCACCTATGTGGGCCTGCGTGGCGGCGATCGGTATCACACGCTGATTCGTAAGTTCGAACCGAAGCCGATTCGCGTTTTCTTGCAGGATGGGTTGAACGACAACAACATCTATGCGGGCGACTGGTGGATGGCGAACCAAACGATGGAACGCTCGCTCGCCTTCGCCGGTTACGAAGTGCAGCATGTCTGGGGCGACGGCGCCCACAACGGAAGACACGCAGCCGCGCTTTTTCCGGACGCAATGCGCTGGCTCTGGAAGGATTGGCCCCAACCGCCGAAAACGGGTCAGACGAAAAACAACACCCTCAACGATGTCCTCCTCCCCGGAGAGGGCTGGCAGCTCGTGGCCGAAGGCTACAGATTCACAGAAGGTCCGGCCGCAAACGCGAAGGGTGAAGTGTTCTTCAATGACATACCGAACGGCAAAACCTATAAAGCCGGCCTTGACGGCAAGGTCAGCCTCTTCATCGCCGATTCCAAGAAAGCGAACGGGCAGGCGTTCGGTCCCGACGGGCTGCTCTACGCGGTCGCCGGCAGCGAGGAGAAGGTCCTCGCTTATGACGCCGCTGCCCGAGCGACCGTCATCGCCGACGGTATTGCCGGGAACGATATCGTTGTCGCGCATAACGGCAACGTTTATGTCACGCACCCTCCTGCCGGCAACGCCGGCGACCCGAGCAGAGTCTGGCTGATCAAGCCCGGCGGCGGAAAGCAGGTGGTGGACACAGGGCTTCGCTACGCCAACGGCATCACACTGTCGCCCGACCAGACGCTTCTCTATGTGGACGACTACCGCTCGCATTGGGTTTACAGTTACCAAATACAGCCCGATGGCACCTTGCAATTCAAGCAGCGCTATTATTGGCTGCACGAACCAGACGCTGCTGACGACAGCGGCGCGGACGGCATTCGCGTTGACCAGGACGGACGGCTTTACGTCGCGACGCGTCTCGGCATTCAGGTGTGCGATCAGGCCGGCCGCGTCAACTGCATCCTTCCCACGCCAAACGGCAGAGTGTCCAACGTGTCGTTCGGCGGCGAAAATTTCGACACGCTCTTTGCCACCTGCGGCGACAAGGTTTACAAACGAAAACTGAAGATCAAAGGCGCGCTGGCCTGGGCCGCACCGCTGAAACCCGCGCCGCCGAGGCTCTGATGGGAGTCTCCAGCCCTCGTGCCATCCTCAAATGTATTTACAAATGACCAATGAGAAATGACCAATGATCAATGACAAAAGGAGGAAGGATGTTCCTCCTGTGCTCCGCCGAGAGACCTTCCGTCATCTTCGAGCATCTGCCTCTGGCGTTCCAACTCAGGAAGGAGCTGGCCGAATGGCTGAAGACTGAAACGCAGGATTCGATTGAGGGCAGTGCGTCACCAACCGTTCATTGACTTGGGAGCGCGTTCGCTGAGGCGCGACTGTGTTATGGTTCGTTCCGTGATCAGCCTTCTGATTCTGGCTGTAGCAGGGATCCGGTGGCAGGCTCAGGCGCCGGCGTTCAGTGTGGTCGAAGCGTCCATCCCGGAGATGCAGGCGGCGATGAAAGAGGGCCGCATCACCTCGCGGGAGATCGTCCGCCAATACCTCACACGGATTGCGCTCTACGAAGACAAGCTGAACGCCGTCATCACGGTCAATCCGGAAGCGCTCGAGGAAGCAGAAGCGCGGGACCGGGAGCGCGCGCAGGGGAAGATCCGCGGACCGCTGCACGGCATACCCATCGCGCTCAAAGACAACATCCACACCACGGACATGCCCACGACTGGCGGCGCCCTCGCCTTCGAGGGGCTCGTGCCTTCCTACGAGGCGACGCTTACCAAGAACCTGCGCGAGGCGGGCGCCCTCATCATCGGGAAAACGGGCATGACCGAGCTCGCTAACTATGTGGCCAGCGGGATGCCCGGCAACTACAATGCGCTCGCGGGGTACGGCATGAACCCTTACGACCCGCGGCGCGATCCGCGGGATGCGACGGCCGATGGACGCCCGGCCCTCGGTACGGGCGGGTCGAGCTCGGGCATCGGCACCGCGGCGAATTTCTGGGCAGCGAACGTGGGAACGGAAACGTCCGGTTCCATCCTGAGTCCGGCGAATCAGAACATGCTCGTGGGCATCAAGCCTACCGTCGGCCGTGTCAGCCGGTACGGAGTCATCCCCATCACGGCCGACCAGGACACCGCCGGGCCCATGGCGAGGACGGTGACGGATGCGGCAATTCTGCTGGGGGCCCTGGAAAGCGCCACGCCCGATCCGAATGATGAAGCGACAAAGAGGTGCGCGCCGCCGCCCGGCCGCGACTACACCCGCTTCCTCAACCGGGGTGGCTTGAAGGGCGCCCGGGTCGGCATCCCGAGGGCGTTCTTTTACGAGAAGCTTACGCCGCCGGGCGCGAAGGAGCCGCGCGGCGGACTCAACGCGGAACAGGCGAAGGTCATGGCCGAGGCCATCACGATCCTCAAACAGCAGGGCGCGGTCATCGTGGATCCCGCTGACATCCCGAGCGTCATCTCTCCTGATCCCAAGAGTAACTTCCTGCTCTGGCCCACTTGCGGAGGCCTCGACAACGCCAAGGGCAAAGACGCCGATTGCTCGGTAGTGTTCAAGTATGGCATGAAGCGTGACTTCAATAAGTGGCTGGCCTCCCTGGGCGCATCGGCTCCGGTCAAAACGCTGACGGAACTGAGGCAATGGAACGTCGCGCACCAGAAGGCCGGAGCGATCAAGTATGGACAGGCGCAGCTTGATATCTCCGACGAGATGGACGTCGAAGGGGATCGGTCCCGCTACCAGGCCGACCGGGAGAAAGACTTGCTGCTCACAGCCACCAACGGCATTGACGCGGTCATGAAGAAGCACCAGTTGGACGCGTTGCTGTTCCCGGGATCGAGCGGCGCGGCCATCGCCGCGAAGCCGGGTTATCCCACCGTCATCGTGCCGTTCGGCTTTGTGCCGAACGCTCCCACACCGCCGTTTCCTGAGAATTTCGCGGCAAAACCAGCGCCCCACGGCGTGAGCTTTACCGGGATGCCGTGTAGCGAGCCACGTCTCCTCGAACTCGCCTTTGCGTTTGAGCAGGCGACGAAGCGGCGCGTGCCTCCGCCGTCGGCGCCGTAGGACTTATCGCGAAGGAACCGCCGTATTCCAGTTCCACGCGAGTCCCAGCCTTTGTTCGAATCGGCGTATTGTCGTTCGAGGCGTCGCTCGTCGTCTCCATCTCAGCTTCATGTCGTTGTTAGCAGACGGCGTTCACGGTCTGCAGCATACGCGAGGCATGCGCGAATGTCGTCCTCCGTCAGTTCGGGATAATCGCTGAGGATTTCCTGATGCGACATCCCAGCAGCGAGCCACCCGAGCACGTCAGCGACGGCTATATCCGGCGGCACACAACAATAACCCCGCCCTGGAGGGGCGGAAGGACTGGAGTTCCTGTTCAAATCTTGAGTGAACGAGTCCGGCTGCCCCTGCCGGGGCGCGTTGGTCAGGCAGGTTCTGTTCCAGGGGTTCGCAAAAGGCGCTCACCCCGGGCTAAGCTCCCTACGCCCCACTGGGGCGGAATACGTCACCGTATTTATGGAATCATGTATTAAGCTAGGCGAGGACCTGCTTCACTACCTCACCGTGGACATCGGTCAACCGGAAGTGGCGGCCCTGGTACTTGAAAGTGAGCTGCGTGTGGTCGACTCCCAGGCAATGGAGGATGGTTGCGTGCAGGTCGTACACATGGACCGGATCCTGGGTGATGTTGTAGCAATAGTCGTCCGTCTCGCCGAATGTGATTCCAGACTTTACGCCGCCGCCGGCCATCCAGATGGTAAAGCAGCGGGGATGATGATCGCGACCGTAGTCGTCCGCGGTCAGCTTGCCCTGACAATACACGGTGCGCCCGAATTCGCCGCCCCAGACAACCAGCGTGTCTTGCAGAAGGCCCCGCTGTTTCAAATCCTTGATGAGCGCCGCGCAAGGCTGGTCGGTGTCCCCGCACTGACCCGCGATTTGTTTGGGCAACTTGTCGTGCTGGTCCCAGCCCTTGTGGAACAGCTGAATGAACCGAACGCCGCGTTCGACGAGGCGGCGGGCCAGGAGGCAATTGGCGGCGAAGGTACCCCGCGTTCTTGACTCCGGGCCGTACAAATCGAAGACGTGCTCCGGTTCTTTGGACAGATCCGTCAGCTCCGGCACCGATGTTTGCATGCGATAGGCCATCTCGTACTGCGCGATGCGGGTGGCGATCTCGGGGTCGCCGATCTCTTCGAGTCGCCACTGGTTGAGCCTGGCCAGGTCGTCCAGGAAGCGGCGACGCGAGCCGTCCCTGAGCCCGGGAGGATTCGACAGATGTAGCACCGGATCGCCGGCAGGCCGGAACTTGACTGCCTGGTATTTTGTGGGAAGGAACCCGCTTCCCCATAACCGGTCGTAGAGCGGCTGATCGTCGGGCCTGCCCGTCCCCTGCGAAACCATGACGACAAAGGCAGGGAGGTCGCTGGTCTCGCTTCCGAGCCCGTACGATACCCAGGCGCCGATGCTTGGCCGGCCCGCAAGCTGCGCGCCCGTCTGAAAAAATGTGATCGCGGGGTCGTGGTTGATGGCTTCCGTGTGCATCGATCTTATGAAGCACAGTTCGTCGGCGGTTTCGGCCGTGTGCGGAAGCAACTCGCTGACCCAGGCGCCGCACCTTCCGTGCCTTGCGAATTTGAAGCGGGAGGGCGCGACCGGAAAACTCGCTTGTGTGGCCGTCATGCCGGTCAGGCGCTGGCCCATCCGCACGGAGTCAGGCAGTTCCGTGGCGAAGAAACGTTCCAGCTTTGGTTTGTAATCGAACAAATCCATCTGAGACGGCGCGCCGGACTGAAACAGATAGATCACGCGCTTGGCCCTCGGCGGAAAGTGGGGAAGGCCTGGAAGCCCGCCCGAAGCCGGCCCTTCCGCCGAAATGAGGTCACGCTCGAACAACGAGGCGAGCGCGGCCATACCGACCCCGATGCTTGTAAGCCCGAAAAAGTGCCGGCGGGTGATTAGCAGTTGATTTTCAAGAAGAGGATCCATGACTCATTCCTTCGTGACTGTCTCATCGAGGTTCAGGATAAGGCTGGCAAGAGCCGTGTAAGCCGCCAGTTCTGCAGGGTCGAGTTTTTCGTTGCGCGGGAATTCGCCCATGCTGACCAGTTTCAGTGCCTCGCTCCGGTCCTGCCGGTATTCCGCCAATTGATGGTGAAAATCGTCCGCCAGGACCTTCAGCTCGCCCGGTTTTGGACGGCGCGCCGTGGCAAATCGGAAGGCAAGGGTGATCCGTTCTTCCGGCGTCGCGCCGCCGCCGCTCACGAGCCGCTCTGCGAGGACTCGAGCCGCTTCCACATAGGTAACATCGTTCATCAGCGCGAGCGCCTGCAACGGGGTGTTGGTCCGAGCCCTCCGGACCACGCAGGTCTCGCGAGCCGGCGCGTCAAAAGTTGTCATGGACGGCGGGGGAATGGTGCGCTTCCACAACGTATAGAGACTGCGCCGGTACAGATTCTCACCGCTGTCCTGCTTGTAGTCTGCTCCTCCGGCCAGCTCTTTCCACAACCCCGGCGGCTGATAGGGACGGACCGAAGGCCCGCCGATCTTTTCCACCAAAAGCCCGCTGATTGCGAGCGCCTGGTCTCGAATGGTCTCGGCCGGGAGGCGCACGCGCGGCCCGCGCGCAAACAGGCGGTTGTCGGGGTCCTTCTGAAGCAGCTCAGGCGTTACCTTCGAGGCCTGGCGGTAGGCGGCGCTCATGACAATCGTCTTCTGAAGCGCCTTGACATCCCAGCCGGTGCCCATGAAATCGGCCGCAAGCCAATCGAGCAGCTCCGGATGGCTGGGCAGCTCTCCCTGCGAGCCGAAATCTTCCACTGTCTTGACCAGCCCCGAACCGAAGTACATCTGCCAGAAACGGTTGACCGACACGCGCGCCGTCAAGGGGTTCGAAGGATCTACCAGCCACCGCGCGAAGCCGAGCCGGTCGCTCTTCACACCGTCCGGCAGAGGCGGCAGGCACGCCGGCACGCCGGCGGCTACCTTCTCTCCGTGCTTGTCATAGGCGCCGCGAATCAGGACGGAGGTGTCGCGCGGTGTTGCCATTTCCTCCATCACCATGGTGGTGGGGATTGTTTCTATGAACTGCTCCATCTGCTTGCGCAGGGAAACAACTTGCTTCCATGCCCGGCGAATAGCCGGGGGTGCGTGGTTGTCGAGGAAATACGCGTGAATCTTGCCGGCCTGTTCCTTCGTCCTTGTGCCCGCCTGAACTCCGGCGATGCTGTTAATCAAGTCGGGTGTGGCGGCGAGCTCCGCCTGTTCGGAGGAAAGAGCGCCCGAATAAACGCGCACGTCGTCGATGTACCCGTGAAAACGCCCGTCAATCCCGCCGAGAGAGCCGATGCGGAAGGGTTCGTTCGTCTTGAACGATTGATTGAGGTCATCGAGAAGGACCCGCAGTTTCGCCGGTTTTCCGTTGATGTAGATCTTGATGCCGCCCGCGACCCTGGAGCCGTCGTAGGTCGCCAGGACGTGATGCCACCGGCCAGCCGGGATGGCGCTTTCGGTCTCCACCCGGAGCGCGTCGTCCAACCATCGCTTGACCAGATTGAGTTGAATTTTTCCTTGATCCAGGGAAAGGCTGTACCCTTCGGCGCGCGCGCTTTCCGTCATGCGCGACACGATCGCGCCACCTCCTTGCGGCAAAACCCACGCGCCCAGGGAGAACTTGTCATAATAGCCGAAGTCGGCGACATCGCCAGCATCGATAAATCGCGTGCCGTCGAAGCTCGCCGCCCCGCCGATTCGGCCGGCAACAAAGGCAGCTTCTCCGTCCAGGAATCTCGGGCCCCGTATTTTTCCGGTGTTTTGATCGGGGGTCTCGTCTGCCGCGTTGCCGTCCAGCCGGTAGTGGAGCAATAACCCGTCGTTGAACGACCAATGGATCGGTTTCGAAAGGTCGATCGACTTCTCCCACTCTTCCTGCGCGGCGGCCAGCTCCGGCCCGAGGGTTTTAAAGTGTTCCTCTGCGTCCGCCAGTTTTTTCTCGAGCGCGCGAAGTTCGGACTGTTGTTGGGGCACCGGAGCTTTGATCATCGGCGGGGAGTTGCCGTACTTGACCGCCTTACCCTTCTCCGGAACGTTGTTGAAGAAAGCGAAGAGCTGATAGAACTCCTTTTGAGTGATCGGGTCGTATTTGTGGTCGTGACAGCGAGCGCAACCGATCGTCAGCCCGAGCCAGACGGACGAGGTCGTGTCGATGCGATCGACGACGTACTCGACGGCATACTCTTCCGGGATGATCCCGCCTTCCGCGTTGCCCCGGTGGTTGCGATTGAATCCGGTGGCGATTCTCTGTTCGAGCGTGGCGCCAGGCAGCATGTCGCCGGCGATCTGTTCTATCGTGAATTGATCGAAGCGCATGTTCCGGTTGAAGGCGTCGATTACCCAGTCGCGCCAACGCCACATGTATCGCTCGCCGTCACTCTGATAGCCATTCGTGTCTGCGTACCGGGCGGCATCCAACCACGACGCGGCCATCCGCTCCCCATAGCGCGGGGAGGCAAGAAGCCGGTCGATGACCTTTTCGTAGGCGGCGGGCGAGGTGTCCGCAAGAAAGGCATCGACTTCCGAAGGAGTTGGGGGAAGACCGGTCAGATCCAGTGTGACGCGCCGGATGAGCGTTGTCGGCTCCGCTTCGGGCGAAGGGGCGAGACCTTCGCGTTCGAGACGCTCGAGAACGAAGCTATCGATCGGGTTTCGCGCCCAGGTGGTGTTCCGGGTCTTTGGCAACGCCGGGAGCGCCGGAGGAACGAAGGCCCAGTGCTTTTGCCATTTCGCGCCCTGTTCGATCCACCGCCGTATCAGCTCGATCTGTCGCTCCGTCAGCTTGCGTCCCGTGCGCACCGGCGGCATGCGCTCGCTCTCTTCTGCTGCGGTGACGCGGCGGAGCATCTCGCTTCCGGCGGGATTGCCCGGCACAATTGCATGGCGGCCTCCCAGGTCTACAAACACTCCCTCCCCGGTATCGAATCGAAAGCTGGTCACCCGCTTCGATTTGTCGGGCCCGTGGCAACTAAAGCAGTTATCAGACAGGATCGGACGGATGTCGCGGTTGAACTCGATGGTCTCCGGCAGAGCTTCTCCGGCGTCGATGTTTGTCATCGACCCGAAGTAGAACGCGGCAGCGCACGCCAGCAAAGAGGGTAGCCGGCAGATTCGGAGCCCGTGTTTACGCATGGTGCCCTCATCCTGCGCGGAGTATACACCATTCAACCTCTATAGGAGCGGAAACGAGAATTTTGTTCTCTGCTCGCTATAGGTAGCGAGCGCGCCTCACACCGTCCAGGTGGGCAGAGGGGCAAGTGCCGAGCTCGGGCCGAAGATCAAAAAGGTCTCCAGGGGGGGTCTGATGCTTAGGATCGTCTTGGAGAAACCGCCGGCCGGCGTGGACTTCGGTCTGCAAAAAGGCCGCGGCAGTGATTACGAGACGATCCAGAAGCAAAGATCCAGAGGGAATGACCTGTCCTTCGAATTCACCGTAGGAGTCAAAGCGGGCCCCAAGGATGGGCGGCCGGGATTTCTTGGTTCACTCGTACAGGGTCCATCCGCTGAGCGATTCATCTATATCGACATCGGCACATATGCGGGCCAGGCGGACTCCTCTTGGAGTCGCCGGCTGAAGATACCATTGAAAGGTATCACGTGGGACACGATAAACCGATTGCCGGCTCGCGCAGAGGCGGTTCTTGAGGCTCGGGTCCCCGGCACTGGAAAGGACGGCGGACCAAACTGCGCAACCGTGAAGCCTTTCGACGGATGGAAATTGGGACGATCCGCCCCTCGATGAAGAGCCATGCCGCCCGGCCGTGCGAGGTGCATCGTGGTGGCCGGCGAGTCGCTCACGCCGGGGCCTTGAACGCGCCGGATGAAGCGCGACAGGCCCCCCGGTTTATGCCAGCTCGGTTGGCGCCTGCGTCTTGAAGTGCGTCAACTCGATAGCTCACTCCGCTTTGACAGAGGACTCTAAAACAGAGCGGGACGCACTCCAAGAACTTGGCCGCTATTACATCACCGTACCGCTGCTGAAGATTGCGCGTTAAGTCTGAGAGCCGGCGCCATGGGCAAAGGCCTTCTTTGCACGCTCTTCGATCTCGGCGGGCGTCAAGTCTTCCTTGTGCGTGGCAAGATTCCACGCGTGGCCGAACGGGTCGGCGACCTTGCCGTAGCGGTCCCCCCAGAACTGGTCGGTCACAGCCATGACTTCCTTGGCGCCGGCCGAGATTGCCTGCTTGAAGGTGGCGTCGACGTCAGGCACATAAAGAAAAATGCCGACCGGAGTGCCGCCTAGCGTCTGCGGCGATTTCGTGCCCCACTGCGGGTTTTCGTCGGAAATCATGATCATAGAGTCGCCGATCTGGATTTCCGCGTGACCGATCTTGCCGTCAGGACCGGCCATCCGGAACTTTTCCACGGCACCGAAAGCCTTCTTGTAGAAATCAATTGCCTTCGCAGCATCACGAATTACCATGTACGGGGTCACGGAATGATAGCCTTGCGGGATGGGTTTTGTTGCTTTGCTCGGCATGTCATGCTCCTTTCAGTCTCTGTTTAGTTTGACAGCATCGGAATGCGCATTGATAACTCTGCCTGAACCGCGGGCGCGACTAACACGTCCTGCCCTTGGAGAATTGTTCTTTCCGCAATCTGCCTTCCGGCCAGACGGCTGGAAAGCGGTCGAATCATACATCCGAGCGATAATCCGGTCCAGGTGATCTTTGCATTCATGCCGGAAGACATCGCTGGTGCGGTTTTCGCTACCGGCTATTGGGTGGGAAAAGAAATCCGGTGGCCGCACACGGATGTGGGCATTGATTCTTCGCGTCTTCGTGGTGGATTGGGGGCGGGCTTTACTACGAAGGCGCGAAGATCGCCAAGTTTCTGGTTGAGGGCTCTGCTGCTCTGTGGCGAGCCGCAGGATCATGGAAACAAATCAGCTGCCAGGTTGGGCTCAAACGTAGGTTCGCTCGAGCAGCTCGGCGGCGATTTCGTCCAGCAAGTCAGCGCGGCGGACCTCCTCGAAACGCGCCAGCAGATCGTCCACCCGGAGCCGGCGCTTTTCAACCCCGCGAAAGTCGTGAATGATCTGGCCGCAGTGCATCATGATGAGCCGGTCGCCGAGATTCGCCGCCTGGTGCATGGAGTGCGTGACCATGAGGGTCGTCAGTCTGTCGCGGGCGATGATCTCCTCGCTCAGACGGATCACCTGATCGGCGCTTTTAGGGTCGAGCGCCGCGGTGTGCTCGTCGAGAAGGAGCAGCTGCGGCTTGAGCCAGGTTGCCATCAGCAGAGTCAGCGCCTGCCTCTGTCCGCCGGACAGGCTGCCGATCGCGTTGTCCAGCCTGTCCTCGAGGCCCATGTTCAGGCTACACACGGTGTCCCGCACCTGGGACATCAAACGGGCTTCCAGGGCCCACCCGAGCCCGCGCCGCAGGCCGCGCCGCGCGGCGAGGGCGAAATTCTCGGCGATGGAGAGGTTCGGAGCGGTGCCGCTGAAGGGATTCTGAAACACCCTCCCGATGAGTCGCGCCCGGCGATGTTCGGGCCACCGCGTCACGTCCTGACCCGCCAACCTAATGGCGCCGGAGTCGACAAGAAACGTGCCTGCGACCGCATTCAGGAGTGTGGATTTGCCCGACCCATTGGTCCCGATGATGATGACGAACTCCCCCTCGTCCAGATTGAGGTCCACGCCCTGCAAGGAGCGCACTTCATTGGGCGTGCCTGCATTGAAGATCTTGGTGACTCCGCGAACCTCAAGCATGGACCACCCCACGTAAGAACATGCTCACCACTTTAGGGGCCGAGGGGCAAAAGGGTCAAGGGGCAGAGGGGCAGAGGGCGAAAGGATTTTCAGCTTAGTACAGGTTTTCATAAATACGGCAACGTATTCCGCCCCAGTGGGGCGTAGGGAGCTTAGCCAAAGCTTAGCCAGGGGTGAGCGCTTTTTGCGAACCCCTGGAACAGAGCCTACCTGACCAACGCGCCCCGGCAGCCGGACTTGTTCACTCAAGATTTGAACGAGAACTCCAGTCCTTCCGCCCCTCCAGGGCGGGGTTGTTGTTGTGGTGCCGTCTCCAGGGGTTCGCAAAAAGCGCTCACCCCTGGCTAATTTCCTCCCACCCCTTCGGGGTGGAAGAGTTTCGACCCATAGGCGGGGCGGAATGGGTTGCCGTATTTATGGCCGTGTGTACCTAGTTCTACTTGGTGGTCGCCAAGTTCACAAACTGGTCAAATTTCGTCCGAGAGGCCTGGTTGATTGATAAAAGAGAAATGGAACAAGCGCAGTTGTTTGGAACCGCCGATGAACGCCGATTCACGCCGATGTTCGGTGCGGCTCATCGGCGTGAATCGGCGGTTCCCTACCCTCGGCGGTATGAGGTCGCTCGCTATTAATAGCGAGTGAGCCTCATACCGCCCAGTCATTCACGGGCGAGACGCCCGTGCCACGATGGCTTCGTGGCATGGCCGTCCCGGCCATGATACAAAACTTGACCGATTTGTGAGCTTTGTGTCCACCAAGTGGAGCTAGAGATGAACACGGACCTGTGTTCATCGGTGGTTTCGTTCAGACGTTTCACCTTCTTCGCGAGACTAGGCCGTTACGACGCTGGTTTTATTTCGCCTGAGCCTCGCCACCAGACCGGGAAGGATCAAGGCGACAAACACGAAACCCGCTGTGATCAGCTTCAAGTCATTCGGGTCGAGTCCCCAACGCAATGCGATGGCGACCAATTGGCGGAACAGTATGGAGCCCATCACGGCTCCCGTGATCGCATAGCCCAGCTGCCAGGGTCCGACCAATGCCTCGCCGATGATCACGCTGGCCAGGCCCCACACGAGCATGCCGATACCCATCTGCACGTCTGCGAATCCCTGATACTGCGCCAGCAGAGCGCCGGCGACCGCGACCAGTCCATTGGAAAGGGCAAGCCCGATGACGAGCATGTTTCCGTCGCTGACCCCGAGCGCCCGTATCATCTGACTGTTGTCGCCCATCGCGCGCATGGCGGTTCCTATGTTCGTACGGAGAAAGACGTAGAGAACTATGCCCGTAAGAACGCTTGCGAGCGCCGCGAACACAAAGACGGAAAGGTCGCGAGTGCTCACGTCCCATCCCAGGAAGCTTGTGCCCGTGGCTCCTCGCAAAGCCCGAGAGCCGATGGCTTCGGCTTCGGTCGCCAGAGTGGCCCGAGCGAGAAGGGGCACATTGCTTCTGCCCATCACGTGGAGATTGACGGAATAAAGCGAGGTCATCGTGAGGATCCCCGCCAACAGTCCGTTGATTTTGAACTTTGTGTGAAGCGTGCCCGTCGCGGTTCCGGCCAGCATACCGGCCGCAAAGGCGGCCGTGGTGGCCAGGAGAGGACTGGTCCCCTTTACGAGCAAAGCGGCCGCCACAGCCGCGCCCAGCGTGATGGATCCCTCCGCGGTAATGTCGGGAAATGCGAATATACGAAAGCTGAGAAGCACGCCAAGCGCCAGCAACGACAGGATGAAGCCTATCGTCATCGCGCCGATCAGGAGGCTCATACTAGTCCTTTTCTGAAGTCACTTCGACAATCGGTCCGATCCAGCACGTCCCTTTTGCAAGGGGCGATACGAGAAGGCTGCGGCATGGAAATGGCTGACCAGCGCCAGATCCCCGCCTGAGGGCCGGAGCAGCGGGGCAAGCGCTCCGTCAGGCGACCGCGCAGCCACGCCGGCCACCACCGCGAGAGCGCGCGCGTGGCTGGGTTCTGTGGTGAACGACAGCCACTTTCGTATCTCCGGATGCCCGAAGGGCGCCGACTCGGCGCCGGCCCCGACCGGAGACCGCCTCAAGGCCGCACCCACGAGTCCCGCCGACTCGGCAATGATGACGATGCCGGCCTGATTAGTTCCCGCGACCTCCAGACACAGGTCGGCGAGCTCGGTCAGCCCGACACGCCCTGTTTCCTGTTTCGCTTCGAACCTGGCGAGTAGGGCCAATGGTCCTTCGCAAACCACGCTGTACAGAACCTGGAGCTCAGGCACGAATGCGCCGTGGCTGAGCAGGAAATCGGGGACATTGGAGCCGTCCGTAGGCAGGTACGCCGCGGCTCCAGCCACGGCCAGGAATTCCCCAAAGCGGTCGCTGCATTCGCTGAAACTATTCCCGAATGCTCCCAAGCCGACCGCCACAGTGGCATCAGGAAACGACACCGTCCGGCAATTCGCTTCGCTAAAACGACAGCCATGGATCAGGTCCGGGGCGCCGATGACGCGGCATTTCAGGGTCGAGCCTGGCGCTCCATACTCGAATATCTCGAACGTGGAGTTCTTCCGGTCCAGTCTACGGATGCTCTCCTGTCTGGCGACAGCCTGTGCGCGGGACGACGTCGCCGGCATGAGCACGTCCTGGAGCCCGGTCATGCTCAAGACCCTCTTAACCGGGTCTGACGGGCTGGAAACAAGAAAGATGCCGTGAATGGAATGCAGCTTCTTATGGAATTGCACGAGGACGCGGATGCCCATGGAGCTGATATAAGTGACGCCGGAGAGGTTGAGCCGGATCCGGTCAGCCCCCTGGCGCATGATGTCTTCCAGTCCCTTTGTCAAATGATCGGCCCAGTACCCGTCCAGACGGCCGATGACCGTCACATCCACAAAATCACCCGCTCGTTGCGACGTTATTTCCATTGCTATTCCTGAATGACCTCGGCAGCCACAATCCCCCGCAAAGACACAAAGAACACCAGGAAAACCTTTTGCTCGTGCTCACGCATGGTCGTCTGCATAAACCGCACAAAATGAAACCACAGATGAACACAGATGAACACGGATCGGTGTTCATCTGTGGTTTCGTTCATGGTCTGGTTGCGGCTCCGCTGCGCTGTCTTCCTTCGTGTCCTTGTGGTAAATCGGGCTTTGCCTTGAGGTGACTGCTTCATCGATTCGCTTCCCGCAACAGTGCGTCCGGAAACTTCACTCCGAGTTTTCGTGCCATGTCATGGTTCAGCACGATTCTCTTGACGGCGACCTCTTCAACCGGCAGGTTGCGAGGCCGCTCTCCGAGCAGGACGCGAGCCGACAGCTTGGAAGCGGCAAGCCCGGCCTCGTACCAGCCCAGACCGACACAGGCCAGAGCCCCGCGCTCTGTGAACTCAGGGTCGTTGATGATGAGCGGGAGCCGCGCGTCCAACGCCGCCTTGGCGATCCCTTCGAACGCCTGGATCGCAGTGTTGTCCCCGGTGATCCACATGGCCTGAATGCCTCTGTGAGCCAAAACCTGTGCTGCCTGGAAGACCTCGCCGGTGCCGGTCACCGTCACCTCTTCCAGTTTGATTCCCCGCTTCGCAAACAAATCGCGGGCCACGTCGACCACTGCCCTGGAATTGGCTTCCGAGCTGTTGTAGAGCGTTCCAACGGATTTCACGGCAGGTACGAGCTTTTGAATCAGGTCGATCGTGTCTCCCACGGGAGGGAATGATCCGACGCCTGTAACGTGAGCAAGGTGATCGGAACGGCTCTTCCCGACACCCGCGGCCAGGGGATCGTACACGTACGTGAATACGACCGGCTTCTTCTTCACCGTGCTGCAAGCCGACGTGAGGCACGGCGTCGTCAGAGTGACGATGAGGTCGACGTCCTGGTTGTCATAGTTCTGCAACAGAGACGGAATATTAATGATCTCCGCCTGCGCGTGTGCCCGGCGCACTTGAAGGTTCTGGCCTTCCAGGAAACCCAAGTCCCTCAACCCGTCGAACAACCCCTTCATGCACAGGTCCGCCCCTTCCTCCGGCGCAAAGTAGACCACGCCGACTTTGAATACCCGCCCGGGCGGCGGCTTGGGAACTCCGGCCGGCTTCTCGTGAACTCCGCGTTCATCGACAATCACGTCGGCGCGAGCGTTTAACTCTTCCGGGATCTTCCATGGATCCTTCAACCCCTCCAGCGCCTGGTGGTTGATCGCCAGTCTCTCGATGATGAGATTCGTGACCGGTATCGTGGCGGGATCAGCGCCGTTCAGGACTTGCACTGCCAGCATTCCCGTCTCTTTTCCTATTCGGTAGAAATTGGAGCCGAGATCAAAGAGCGTGCCTCGCTTCACGCTGGGAGGGATGATCGAGAAGACCGGAATCCGCCCCCGTTTGGCCGCCGCAACGACGGACTCGAGCGCGACGAGCACAGTGACGTCTCCGCCTACCCATAGGGCTTGTGCGCCCCGGGCAACCAGGGAGCTGGCGGCTTCGAAGACGCCGGACGAACTTTCGATGCTCGACTCCAGCAGGTTTATCCCCAATTCCTGGCAGGCCTTACGCGCGGCTTTTGTAAAGGCCTCCGAATTCGACTCCGCCGGATTCCACGCAACCCCCACGGATTGCAGGCCGGGGAAGAGCCGCCTGGCCAGAGCGAACGCCTTGTCAACGGGGATAAAGCTCCCGATGCCCACCAGATGTTTAGGGTGATCCAGCGGGTTTTCGCGGCTGATTCCCACGCCGGCGCCGAACGGGTCGGCAACAATGCCGAATACATGGCGTGTTTTGCCCGCATGGTTGGCGTTGGCTACCGTCTGCAGCGAAAGCGTGCTGGCCGTCAGCAGGAGATCGAATTCGCCATTCGTGATCTGCTTGGCGATGGCGTTGGCCGTGGGCAAATCGTTTTCGGCATTGAAACGCCTGATCTCTATGTTCCGTCCGTCTATGAATCCGCTTTCGGCGATGGCGTCCAGCATGCCCTCAATCCCCTCGTCCAAAACAGGTTGAGAAACATGCTGAAAGACCGCCACGCGTCGCAGAAGGCTTCCGCCGCTCCTGCGATGGCTCCAGTCGGAAAGCAGCAGCACGCCCGAAGCGAGCGCTATGAGCGAGACGCCCAGAAGCAGGCGATGGATTGAGCCCCGGATCTTCATCGCAGCCTTTGCACCGCCCTCCTCCCGCGGGGGATACGCCCGAAAAGTGGACAAAAAAGCAGTGATGTCAAAATTACAAATGTTTTTATGGTGGCGGGGTTCGAAAAGCAAGCGAAATTCAGGCGCGCGGGTAATCGTCAAGGTTTTCTTGGGGTGCAATTGGAAGTGAGAGTCAAGCAGCGCGGCCGGAGAGACTGTGAATTCAAACCAATGACATCCAGATCGCAGTGATCGTTTCCGTAGTACTATGGCGAAAATCCTTCGCAATCCGGCAAGGATTTTTCTGCGGTCTCAGGGAATTCGTGGCCAATAAAGCCGCCATGAATTACACGAATTAACACGAATTGAAATGAATGGGCAACGCGGCGGGGATTTCGGTTCAGGAGTTTGAGCAATGACCACACCGACAACCACAAAAAACAGAGCCGCACTCAACAGCTTCCTCATACTTGTCTCCTGAAGTGGCTTTTACGAATTTGCCTCAAATGAGATGGGACGCTTACAAGTCCATTTTTGGCAGTAGGCAGGTGTCAAAATGTTTTCCCATGGACCGGACCTTTTCTTCAAACAGGCGTCCAGCGGGTTTCAGATCGGTCCGGGTAGAAGGGGATGCCGAGTTACTTGCCTCTGCGAATTCTGGACTGTTCCTGCCCCGTGCGCAGGAGCCGGAACAGCACGAGTAAAAGCTCAGAACAAATACTTCAATGCAAACTGGATTTGCCGGTTTGACCCGAATCCCGAACCGGTGCCAATCGTGGCGAAGGTCCCGCCAAAAGCCGGACTGGCCAGGTTGCCTACCGGGTTCGCAAACTGCGGCGTGTTGAAGATGTTGAACATTTCAGCACGGAACTTCAGACTCTGGTGCTCTTTCACCTGAAAACTCTTTAACAGTGAAAAGTCCCAGTTGTAGGCCGACGGTCCGGAGAGCAGGTTCCGGCCAGCGTTGCCAAATGTTCCGGGAGCCGGCGTGCTGAAGGCATTGCGATTCATCTGATTGCTTGGAAAATCCAGATTCGCCGGCCGCAACGAAACACCCGGCACAATATTGGGTCGGCCTGTAGCCGCGCCAATACCTCTGGAATCGCAGCCGCAAACGACGTTGACAGGAAATCCCGAACGCATGCCCGTGATTCCGTTGACCTGCCATCCTTCCCCCAACCAGCCCGGCAGTCCACGTGCCGCTGGCAATTGATAGGAGTAATAGAACACCAGGTTGTGCCGCACGTCATAATCAGCAGGGCCGTATTCGCCGCGGAGATCATCCGGATTCTGCGCCGCCGGCGCAAAAGTTAGCGTATTTTCGTCAAAGCTGTGCGACCAGGTATAGTGGGTACCGAAGCTGAGACGATTGGCGAGCCGGCGACCAAAACTAACCTGGAGCGCGTTGTAGTTAGAGTTGAGCGCGGGCAGTTCATTCGTGATCGTGCTGAAACTCGGATAGCGCCGTTGTCCTGTGGCGGGATTGACTGGATTCAATTCCTGCCCCAATCCAGAAGGAAGCAAGTGGAGACCGCGATTGCCTACGTAACCCACTTCAAGCGTCATTGTTTGACCCACCGCCTGTTGCATATTGAAGTTCCATTACTCCGTATAACTCCCTTGCCAGTCTCGCTGCTGAGCAAAAAGAGCTTGGGCCCCCACCGCAGAGCTGATATCAGGAAAGGGAAATCCCGAGCTGGGAAACAGGAGGAAACGGTTTTGCCCAACGTCAAGCAGATTGGCAGGAATAAATTGCGGCAGCGCCGGATTCAGATTGGCGAAGTACAAACCAAACCCTCCGCGGAAGACGGTACGCTTCGACTCCGTGGGAGCAAATGCAAACCCGAAGCGCGGCCCGAAGTTGGTCTTCGGCATCTTCATCATCGGAGTGCCGCGAGGATCCAACGTCCCTGTCGTGGGGTCAAAATTGGCGACTCTTCCGTGCGACTCCGTGGGGTTCGTGTCGTATTGATACCGCAGGCCAGCATTGATGGTGAGGCTTTTGTTGACCTGAATATCGTCCTGCACAAAACCGGCGTAATAGGTGCCGCGCATCCCGACACGGGGCCATCCATACGTCTGGACGCCAAAAGGAGCGTTCGCCGCAAAACCATCGATGTTCAGAAAGTAAACAAACCGCTGAGGAAGCACGGCCTTATTGTCCTGATTGCGTACGATCTGCGTCCCATACTTCAGTTGATGGCGGCCCTTCACCCAGGAGAGAGTGTCGTAGATTTGATATGCCGTGTTGTCCGTGAGCAAGTCGAATGTCGCTGGGCCAACGGTTCCCAGCTCTCCGCCCTGACCGAACGTCACAGCACCTCCGAGTGTGAATTTCCGAACGGCATCACTTCCTGCTGAGCGTGTATCCGGAGACAGACGGTTAAGAGCCAATGAGGCCTCATTCAGCAGCCTGGGGGAGATGGTGCGCGTGTAGCTCAGTTTAGCGAGATGCTTGACAGAGGGAATCGGTCGAAACTGATCCTGAGAAACTCCGAAGTAGGTCTTGGTGAAGGAATCGCTGCCGGAATGCCGGAAACTAATGCGGTCTTTGGAAGTTGGCAGATAATCGATCTTCCACGTCCATGTGTCTTCCTTAAGCTCGTTCGAGACTGCGCGGCTGAATTGCGCCACGCGCGGTTCCGTCTGCGACACTGGTCCATTCGGCAAAGGCATCTGAGCCGCTACCGGCTGAAGTTCCGGCGCCAGCGTGTCGCGAAAGGCCTGGGTAAACACGAGAGCGACTTGCGCAACGCCAAGACGCTGACGGACTCCTTCGTAAGTCCCGAAAAAGAAGAGCTTGTCGCGTACGATGCGACCTCCCAGGGAGCCACCAAACTGATTCAGCCGGAAGGGCGGCTTTCGATCAGGAGGTTTGTTGAAATAATTTCTCGAGTCCAGCTTCTCGTTGCGGAAAAATTCAAAGAGGCTGCCGTGAAATTCATTAGTGCCTGATTTGCTAATGAAGTTGACTACGGTGCCTGTGGACTGTCCGTATTCGGCTGAGCCCAAGCCTGTCACCATGCGGAACTCGTCCAGCGCATCCACACTAAGCCGGGTGATACGAGCCGCGCTCTGATAGCCGCCGTAAGAGAAGTCGGAGTCGATCTGCGATGAGTCACCCCCATCGACGAGGTACTTTAACCCTGGCTGAAACAAACGGCCATCGCTGCCACCGTTAATGGCGGGCCCCCCGAGCACCACGCTCCCGGGAATGAGCACCATCAGATCCTCAATAGCGCGGC